>CALZHQ010000028.1 GCA_945787295.1 uncultured Desulfuromonadales bacterium | reverse complement strand
GGTTTGTTGGTGGTGGCCAGGTCGCCGTGACAGCTGGCGCAGCTGCTGGCATACAGGGCGGTGCCGTCCGGCGGGGTGCCGGGGTCAACGACCGGCGCTGCCGGCAGTACATCGGTAATCGCCTGCACCTCTTCAGCGCTCAGGCTGCTGAGATAGCCCATGTTGCCGATATTGTTGTCAATTGCAACCTGGATGGCGCTGGCGCTGCGCTCCGGTTTGTTGGTGGTGGCCAGGTCGCCGTGACAGCTGGCGCAGCTGCTGGCATACAGGGCGGTGCCGTCCGGCGGGGTGCCGGGATCGACCACCGGCGCCGCCGGCAGCACGTCAGCAATTGCCTGCACCTCTTCAACGCTCAGGCTGCTGAGATAGCCCATGCTGCCGATATTGTTGTCAATTGCAACCTGGATGGCGCTGGCGCTGCGTTCCGGTTTGTTGGTGGCGGCCAGGTCGCCGTGGCAACTGGCGCAGCTACTGGCATACAGGGCGATGCCGTCCGGCGGGGTGCCGGGGTCAACGACCGGTGCTGCCGGCAGTACGTCAGTAATCGCCTGAACCTGTTCTGCGGTCAGGACGAGGAAGCCCATGCTGCCGATGTTGTTGTCGATGGCGGTCTGGATGGCGCTGGCGCTACGACCCGGTTTAGAGGTGGTTGCCAGGGGACCGTGACAGCCGGCACATTCAGAAGCGTAGAGCACAGTGCCGTCCGGCGGGGTGCCGGGGTCAACGACCGGGGCGGGCGGCAATGTATCGGCAATCGCCTGTACGTCTGCAGGAGTGAGGCTGTTGAGGAAGCCCATTCCACCGATATTATTATCAATCGCAACCTGGATGGCACTGGCGCTGCGACCCGGCTTGTTGGTGGCGGCCAGGGAACCGTGGCAACTGGCGCAGCCACTGGCATAAAGAGAATTTCCGTCCGGCGGAGTGCCGGGGTCGGTGGACGCAAGAGGTGGCAGGACATCGGCAATCGCCTGCAATTCCGCTGACGACAGATTTATCAGAAAGTCCATGCCGCCGACGTTGTTATCGATGGCGATTTGAATGGCGCTGGCGCTGCGGCCCGGTTTGTCGGTGGCCGCCAGGGCGCCATGGCAGTCAGCACAGTTGTTCGCGTAAAGGACTGCCCCGGTAGCCTGGCTGGGAGCGGGCTGGCCGGCCTGATTCTGAGCCTTGGTTTCTGTCAGCATGTTGTCGCTGGCAATTTGCGTCTGCGTAAAAAGGGCGGTTGGGTCGATCTGGCCCGAGGTTGCTAACTGTGTTTTCGCCAGGTTAACAACCGAGCGATTTTGGACCACCGCAGCAGCAATGAAATCCTCGAGAGTCAGGTCCGTGACCTCCGGGTCGGTTGCCAGTAGGTTGTTGATCGTTACGAAGGTCGTTGGGTTCAGGGTCTCCTGAACAGCGTCTAGCAGGCTGGTCAGAGTCGGGAAGTCAACGTCGAAAGCTGTGTCTGGCTGGTTGTTCATCGTTTCAAGGTAGTTACCGATCGCCATGGCGGCCTGCAGCCTACGCAGGTTTTCCTCTGTCGGGATGCTGGTAGGGTTGCCCAGGTCCTCCATCGGGTCGAGGTAAATATCGTTGGCCGTGATTCCCGACAAGCCCGCGGATTGCAGCAGATCGGCAACTTCCTGTTCGGTGCTGCCGTTGGCAACCAGGGTGGTGAGTGGAGACACGATCAAATCGCCGGTCTCGCCCGAGCGCACGACGCGCCGCAGGATGACCTGATTGGCGTCGCCAACGTGGCTACCTCGGCTGCCGACTTTGATTTCAATAGTTGACCCGGGCGTCAGCACCTGGGGGAAGCGAAATACCCCCTCAGCGTCAGTCGGCTCTGAATCCTGCAGCACCTGACTGCGGTCCGCAGTGACCTCCTGCAAAATCGCGCCGCTGATATAGGGGTCAACAAGCACCCCACCAGTGGACCCTGTTGCAGTGCGAGGTGCGCTTGGGGCGTCTCCGGAACCGCCACCGCCGCACGCAGTGAACATGAGTGGCAGAAGCAAAAAACACAACAATTGAACAATTCTTTTTTTACACATAGTCAGTTCCTTTTCATTTTTGTCCAGACGTACAAGTCTGAAACAACGTGGATTCCTCCGCTAACTGTTCCGTGGCATAAATACACAGCAACTAATTCAAATATAAAAAACACCCAGCTCCGTCGCCGGAGGTGAGTGTTTTGTTTTACAGATAAAAGCTTTTGCTCGGAAACACTCTCTTCGGCGGCCCGGCTATCCATTTTCAGGACCCGTGGCTTTGCGCCGCCAAATTACTCTGGCTTTGCCTTTATCGGAGATATTTTATTCAATATGTCAGTATCAGTGTTGGCCGTCTAGGTCTCTCCCTGAACGCGATTAAGATGCTCTGGTTCTAAATGAGATAATTTCTATCGACTCTGTGTAAAATATCATGAAGCCTGTTCTGAATTCAAGGGCCGCCCACTCAGCGCAACTTCCCGTAATTGTTGGCAAAGAAAAAGTTATGGAAAAAATAATCTTTAAAACGCGAAAAAAACACTGAAAAACAGCGGGCTACGCTTGGCTAATAAGGCAGCCCTAGCTGTTCGGCTGGTAATTTTATACATTTATGCTCTCGTATCACATAAGTGAGTTAATCAACTTCGAACAGCCAGGGTGCTTCCTGTTTGCGTCGCTCCTCGTACGTTTTAATCGCGGAAGCATTCTGCAGAGACAGGGCGATATCGTCCAATCCGTTGAGCAGACAGTGTTTGCGAAAAGAGTCAATTTCAAAAGAGATTGTTTTCCCGTCAGGCATGCCGACAGTTTGGTTTGCCAAATCTATTTGCAAGCGATAATCGGGGTTTTTGGCCACCGTGTTAAAAAGTTCATCGACCGGTTCACCTTCCAGTTTGATTGGCAGAATCCCGTTTTTGAAACAATTATTGTAAAAGATGTCAGCAAAGCTGGGGGCGATCAGTACTTTGATGCCGTAATCGAGCAGGGCCCAGGGGGCGTGCTCGCGCGATGAACCACAGCCGAAATTATCCCGGGTCAACAGAATCTGTGCCCCTTGATAGCGCCGCCGGTTGAGAACAAACTCCTTGTTCAGTGGCCGGTCGCTGCAATCCATGCCCGGCTCGCCGTGATCCAGGTAGCGCCATTCATCGAACAGGTAAGGGCCAAAGCCGGTGCGCTCGATCGATTTGAGGAATTGCTTCGGAATGATCGCGTCGGTGTCGACATTGGCGCGGTCGAGCGGGACAACCAGCCCGCTGAATGTGACAAACTTTTCCATTATTTCACCTCCAGCTGGCGCACATCGACGAAGTGCCCGTTGACCGCTGCGGCCGCGGCCATCGCCGGGCTGACCAGGTGGGTGCGGCCGCCCTGTCCCTGTCGCCCTTCGAAATTACGGTTCGAAGTTGATGCGCAACGCTCACCCGGCTTGAGACGATCATTATTCATCGCCAGGCACATGGAACAGCCCGGTTCGCGCCATTCGAAACCGGCCGCCAGGAAGATTTTGTCCAACCCTTCCTCTTCGGCCTGCTGCTTGACTAAACCTGAGCCCGGGACAATCAGCGCTTGTTTAATGCTGGAGGCCACTTTGCGTCCACTGGCGACGGCTGCCACGGCCCTTAGGTCTTCAATCCGCCCGTTGGTACAGGAGCCGATAAAAATGATCTCCGGCCGGATGGCGGTGATCGGAGTGCCCGGTTCAAGCCCCATGTACTTGAGGGCGGCGAGCATCCCTTCTTTTTTGACGGGGTCGGATTCTTCTGCCGGGTCGGGAACCTTCTCCCCGATGCTGACCACCATCTCCGGCGAGGTGCCCCAGGTGACTTGTGGGTTCAGATCGCGGGCATCGATCTGAACAACCCGATCGAATTCAGCACCCGGATCGCTGTGCAGGGTGCGCCAGTTCGCGACCGCCAGCTGCCATTGCTCCCCTTTGGGCGCGAAAGGCCGCCCTTCGACATAATCGATGGTTTTCTGATCGGTGGCGATCAGTCCGGCCCGTGCGCCCGCTTCGATCGCCATGTTACAGACCGTCATCCGGCCCTCCATCGACAGGGCACGGATCGTCTCGCCGCCGAACTCGATGCAGTAGCCGGTGCCACCGGCGGTGCCGATCCGACCAATAATGCTCAGGACGATATCTTTAGCCGTCAGTCCGGCTGGGAGTTCGCCACTCACTTCGATCAGCATCGACTTCGATTTTTTCTGAATCAGGCACTGGGTCGCCAGCACGTGCTCGACCTCGGAAGTGCCGATGCCGAAGGCCAGTGCGCCGAAGGCCCCGTGGGTGGCCGTGTGGGAATCGCCGCAGACCACGGTCATGCCTGGCAACGTCGCGCCCTGTTCCGGGCCGATGACATGCACGATTCCCTGGCGCGGATCGTTCATGCCGAACATGGTGATGCCGAATTCCTGACAGTTGCGCTCCAGGGTTTCGATCTGCAGCCGGGAGATCGGGTCGGAGATTACCGTGCGGTTGTCGGTCGGCACGTTGTGGTCGGGAACCGCCAGGTTGGCGCTGACCCGTCTCGGTTTGCGTCCCGCCAACCGTAGCCCCTCAAAGGCCTGCGGAGAGGTGACTTCATGCAGCAGTTGCCTGTCGATATAGAGCAGGCTGGTTCCGTCATCATCCTGGCTGACCAGATGGCTCTGCCAGAGTTTATCGTACAGTGTCTGGGCCATTATTTGCTCCTGTTGAAGAGATAGAAAACCAGTTTAATGCGAAAATGGTTTCGGCGCCAGTCCATGCAGCTGATTTAACCTTGTGTATCTCGCTTGCCTTAGGCGGGCAGTTTTGCTAAAAAGGACCATTCTTTACACTGAAGTTCAAGGAGCTAGAAAAAACATGGGACTGATGACCGGAAAACGGGGCATTATTTTTGGCCTGGCCAATGACAAGAGTATTGCTTGGGGGATTGCCCAGCAACTACGCGAAGCAGGAGCTGAGCTGGCGTTTACCTATTTGAACCAGGCGCTCGAAAAGCGGGTCCGTCCGCTGGCCGAGAGTTTGGATGCAGAGATTATTCTTCCCTGCGATGTGCAGAACGAAGAGGAAATGGTGGCGGTCTTTGACGCACTTAAAGAGAAGTGGGGCACGATCGATTTTGTCGTTCATGCCGTGGCTTATGCCAACCGTGAAGATTTGAAGAAGCCGTTCAGTGAAACCCAGCGGGAAGGTTTCCAGCTGGCTCTCGATATCAGTGCCTACTCGCTGGTTTCGATGACCCGTTGCGCACTGCCGGTTCTGAAAGAGGGTGGCAGCATTGTTACCATGACCTATCTGGGTGCGGTTCGCTCGGTTCCCCAGTACAACGTCATGGGGGTCGCCAAGGCGGCTCTGGAAGCATCGGTTCGCTATCTGGCGGCCGAACTGGGCGAAAAAGGGATCCGGGTCAACGCTGTTTCGGCGGGGCCGATCAAGACCCTGGCGGCGTCCGGGATCTCCAACTTCAAGGAGAAGTTGCGGGTTGCCGAAGAGCGTGCACCGCTCAAGCGGCTGGTTTCTCAGGATGAGGTTGGTAAGGCGACCCTTTACCTGGTCTCAGACCTGGCATCAGGAGTGACCGGCGAAGTGCATTACGTGGATGGTGGTTTCAGTACTGCCGCCGGATAATGAATTTCGACTCTGGATATGTTATTGGAAGGGCCCCGTTTCGGGGCCTTTCCTCGTTACGGGGAGATAGATGATCGAAGGCAAGACCAGCGGCCTCAAAGCCAGCCAGATTAATGCCCTGGAGCGGATTTATCGGCGCAAAATACCAGCAGGTGAACTGATTACCGGCGAGCTGGCCCGATATCTGACCGAGCTCTCCCGAGAGATTCAGCGCCAGCTCGGAGTGGTGATCGACCGGGCCGGGGTGGTGCAGTATGTCATCGTCGGTGATGACCGGGAAATCGTCATCCCTGATCTGTCCAGGTACAGCCTCGGTCGCAGTGGTCTGCGCGGGCTGCGCTGCGTCCACACCCACCTGAAACAGGAAGCTTTAAGCCGCGATGACCTGACCGACCTTGAATTGTTGCGTCTCGATCTGATGGCGGTCATCGGCGTTCGCGAGGACGGTCTGCCGGGCCGGCTGGAATACGCGCATTTGCTGCCAACCGAGCAGACGGCCCAGATCGAAAAGGTTGTGCTGAATGACTTCTATCAGCTGCAGCTCGATTTTTCAGCCTTTATCCAGACCCTCGATCAGCAGATGGAGCGGGTTGCTGCCGAAACTGTCGATCTTGAGGATGGCCGTGAACGGGCGCTGCTGATTTCAGTCGGCCAGGGCTCGCGGCAGCAGGTCGAAGACTCGATGGATGAGCTGGAAGAGCTGGCCCGGACCGCCAACCTGGCGGTGATCGACAAGATGATCCAGCGACCACGCAAACTGAATCCTCGTTTTCTGGTCGGCGAGGGCAAGCTGCGCGAGATCATCATCAGCGCCCTGCAACGGCGGGCGACTCTGCTGGTTTTCGATCAAGACCTGACCCCGAACCAGGTGCGCTCGATTTCTGAAGTCACAGAAATCAAGGTTATTGATCGCACCCAGCTGATCCTCGATATCTTTGCCAACCGCGCCCAGTCGCGTGATGGCAAGGTGCAGGTCGAACTGGCTCAACTCAAATATATTCTACCCCGCTTGACCGGGAAAGGGACGGCCATGTCCCGGCTGATGGGGGGGATCGGTGGGCGCGGCCCGGGGGAAACCAAGCTGGAGATCGACCGGCGGCGGATTCGCGACAAGATCCGCCGGCTGGAAAAGCAGCTCGACAGCCTTGGCCGTGGTCGCCTGCAGCGGCGGCAGAAACGGGTGCGGGCGGGGGTGCCGATCATTTCCATCGTCGGCTACACCAATGCTGGCAAATCGACCCTGCTCAATGCCATGACCCAGAGTGAGGTATTTACTGAAGACCTCTTGTTTGCCACCCTTGATACGTCGACCCGGCGCTTGCGTTTTCCGCTCGATCGCGAGGTGATCATTACCGACACGGTCGGTTTTATCCGCGACCTGCCGAAAAGCCTGATGGGCGCCTTTAAGGCGACCCTCGAAGAGCTGGAGGACGCCGACCTGTTGTTGCATCTGGTCGATTTATCCAATCAAAGATTTAAGGAACAGATCGAATCGGTCGATAAGATTCTGGATAGTCTCGATTTGGGTAACCGGCAGCGGCTACTGGTGTTCAATAAGACCGACCAGGTAGACCCGGCGGATGTGCCACACCTGTGTCGCCGGTTCGATGCCATCCCGCTAAGTGCCTTCGATCGCAGCAGTTTTAAGCCGTTGCTCGAAGAACTGCAGCGGCGCTTCTGGCCGGACGAGGATTCGAGCGGTGTTAAGGCCCCAACTTGACAGGGGTCGACAGTATACATTAGTCTGCCGACGGAAAGATAAGTTGAATCTAAAGATGAAAATTAAAGTTATTGGTGGTTTTATGCTGAAGTCCTTCATTGTGCTGTTGCTGGTGGTCGCTCTCGGGGGTTGTTTTTATACCGCCCAACGGCAAGTCCATATCTTTCCCGAACCGGATAGAACAGAGATGGCTGTTGTTGTGCCGGTAGAGAGTCGCGTTGCGGCTTCTCCTGTGGTTGCAGAGCCGGTTTCCGTCCCGCCTGAGGTCAGTCAGGCCCTGTTGACGGCAACAGTTGAGCCAACGGTCGAAATTCAGGAGACACCGGAACCGCCGAAACTCCCCTACTATGGTGATTTTCCGCTCAGCAGTCATCCGCGAGTGGACAAGCTTTGCAACCTCTATACCGGTAATGCTCGAAGAACCTTCGGTCGCTGGCTGGAGCGGGCCGGCCGTTATATCCCGATGATTCAGCAGGTGTTCGCTGAAGAGGGCGTGCCGCTGGACCTCGCTTACCTGGCGATGATTGAATCAGGCTTCAATGTGCGCGCTTACAGCTGGGCACATGCGGCCGGGCCCTGGCAGTTTATTGAGAGTACCGCCAAACTGTATGGCATGGAAAACGATTGGTGGCAGGACCAGCGGTGTGATATCGAAAAAGCGACCCACGCTGCAGCCCAGCACCTGAAGTACCTGCACAAGCGTTTCGATGGAGATTGGTACCTGGCCGTTGCGGCATACAATGCTGGTGGCGGGAAAGTGCGTAAAGCGATCAGGGAGAGTGACAGTCGAGACTTCTGGGCACTGACTGATGGCAAGGTGCTGCGGGAGGAAACCAAGAATTATCTGCCAAAACTGATCGCTGCACTGACGATCATCAAGGATCTGGAAGGAACTGGATTCACCGAACTCGATTTATCAGAGCCGCTCGCTTACGAGATTGTCACTATCCCGAGCAGTACCGATTTGGAAGTGGTGGCCCGGTTATGTGATGCCGAGTATGCGCAGATCAAGGCCCTCAACCCATCGTTAAAGCGCTGGAGCACTCCACCGGGAGTGCGTGATTATCAGCTCAAGATACCTGCCGGCACCGCCGAACAGTTCCAGCTCATGTATGCTGAACTGCCGGAGGACCAGCGTGCCCGTTATCACCGTCATCAGATTAAATCGGGTGATACCCTGGGGAAACTGGCAAAAAAATACCGCATCCAGATCGATGACATTATCACTCTGAACAATATCGAGAACCCGCGGGCACTTAAAATTGGCACCAACCTGATACTGCCGTTGCAGGAAAACTTCACCAGCTTGCCGGTTGATTCGCTGGCCGATAACTACCAGCGCAGCTACCGGAAAACCTACACGGTTCGATCTGGAGATAGCCTTTGGAAGATCGCCAAGCGTTTCAGTGTCACCGAAAAACAGTTGCGGGTCTGGAACCGGCTTGGTTGGAGCAATATGCTCCGTCCGGGGCAGAAACTGGCGGTCTCCAGGCCGGGCAAGCGAACCAAGGTGGCAAAGAAAGTCGGTCCGGCCAAAAAGCTTGTTTATCAGGTCCGTCCGGGAGATACCTTGTGGGGCATCGGCCGCCAGTTTGATATTGAACTCGATATGATCCGCATTTGGAACGACCTTTCCAGCGGCCACGTGCTGCGCCCCGGTCAGAAGTTGACCCTGATGGTTCCTGCCAGTCGGCAAGGTTGACTTGTGGTTGTTGAACGGGCACTTTTCCTGTCCGCTTTGGATCAGCCGCTGCCTGACGGTTATCAACGCATCTACTTCGGGGCTGAATTCTGCAGCTGGGCGTTTCCGCTACTGCCGCAGATCGAAGCCGCCATCGCCATTGCCCGGCAAGCAAAACTCTCTTTCACTCTCGTGACCCCGGTTCTGCGTGAAGAAACCCTGGGGGAACTGGGTTCCCTCTTTCCTCGACTCAAATCCCAACTGCAACCGGCTGACGAAGTGGTGATTTCCGACTTTGGTGCCCTCGAACTGGTCCGCGAGTTGTTGCCTCAGTCCGAGGTGGTTCTCGGCCGGGCTTTGTCCGGCCAGAAGCGGGGCCCACGGATCGAAGCATTGGATCTGACTGACGAAGCGCTCGCGTATTTCCGTCAGGGCAGCTGGTACAGTCAGGAAGCGGTAAATATGCTGCAGGAAGAAGGGTTTTCGCGCGTCGAACTGGATAACCTGCTGCAGGGCGTGGCGCCCTTGCCCAAGCCGTTGCGTGGGACCCTGCATACTCCCTTCGCGATGGTCTCCTCCAGTCGCAATTGTCCTTTTCATCGCAATAAAAGTGGCCGTCGCTGCAGTCAGTCGTGCGGCGAGGTTTTCCGTTTACGTACCGAGCAAACCAGTTCCACGCTCCTGCAGGCTGGCAACAGTCAGTTTCTGGAAATTCCAGAGTTGCCGGATAACCTTCCCGACCTGCGGATTGACCGGGTCGTCGAACATCAGCAATTACCCCGCTAGCTACGGCGAGATTGCTTTGACATTTCGGGCGCGGATTGTTACAGTTCTGCGCCAAATTGTGTTGCTTTGCGGATGGTTCCTCCCGCGTCTCCGACACACATCAATTATTGTCTACAAAGGATTTCTTCATGCTTAATATGCTTATCTCTCTCGCGTTGTCGGCCCTGACCGCAGCGCTGATGTCGAATTATGTCACCGACAGTACCCCGATTATCGTGGCTGTGGCGATCGTCGGTTTCTTCCTGCCTTTTATCCTCATTGTCCGGGTGGTGATGAAGAAGGTTGAGGCGCTGATGATGAGTGCCCAGCAGGATTTCATGGCCAACCGGGCGGAAAAAGCGGTCGCTTCTTTGAAGGCTGGCCTTAAATATGGTCAGTGGCAGTTTTATGTCAAGCAGCAGATCTTTTCCCAGATCGGCAGCATTCTCTACATGAAGCGCGACTTCAACGAAGCAGTCCCTTACCTGGAAAAAGGATTTGTTCGCAACTGGGTCAGTATGGCGATGCTCGCTATTGCCTACATGAAGAAGAATAAAAATACCAAGATGGTCGAGACCTTCAATAAGGCTGTTTCCGGAGCGGCCAAAGAACCGATGATTTATGCGCTTTATGCTTTTTGTCTCGATAAGACTGGTGATCGGCAAAAGGGGATCAGCATCCTGGAAAAAGGTTTGAAGAAGACCGCTAATGATGAACGTCTTCAGGAAAATATCGAACTGTTGCAGGCGGGCAAGAAGATGAAAATGAAGGGCTTTGGTGATATGTGGTACCAATTCCATCTGGAAAAACAGGGTGCTCTGATCAAGAAGCAGACCAAGGCGATGACTGGCCGGCGCAAGCAAGTTATCCGTTAATCAGGTTATTGTTGAGGCATAGATGGCTAAGAAAAAAAAGCCGGCCAAGCCGCAGGCCAAAGCATTCGGCCGCAACCCCTTCAGGAATCTGAAGGGGTTTGCTGTTTCTGGCGAAGAGCGGGTCGCAAATCCGGAACCGGCGGCACAGAAGCAGAAAGCTGAGCTGGATCGTGCTGGCTCATTTGCAGATGAAATGGCCATGCTCGGCGTGAAACGGATCAACTCCGAGGATACGGATGGATCGCCCAGCGATGAATCGATGCCAGAACCAGAGCGACATGAGCCTCCTGTGGTAAATGAAGAGGAGCAGTTTCTGCAGGCGATGGGCGAATTACAGGTCAACTTCAGTGATCGACTGCCGGAAGAAGAGGATGTGCCGGTCGCTTCTGCGCGGCGGATGAAGCAGCTTAAACAGGGAAAACTGGTCCCGCAGGCAACGCTAGATCTGCATGGCTTCAAGCGCGTCGATGTCGCTGATAAGCTGAAATTTTTCCTGCAGAATGCTGCCCGTCAGAACTTGCAGACGTTGTTGGTGATCACCGGTCGTGGGCTGCATTCAGACGCGGGTGAACCGGTCCTGCGCCGCGAAGCAGAACATTATCTTGCCCATGCAGGTCGTAAGTGGGTCGCTGAATGGGGGCGGGCGCCAAAACAATATGGTGGTGATGGAGCACTGGTGTTGTTTTTAAAAAAACAGCCGAGTTAAGGCCGGGGCAGGACCCGGTGCCAGCAACGTCGCCGCCTTTATCCGATGGAGGCGAGAGCTTATCCTCGGTTAGACAACCCGGAATGACGGTTATTAATGCCGCATAAATTCTCTTTGGCTGAGAGGTTGTGCGGCATTTTTCATATATGCCCGAATGTTTCTTTAGCGGCCGACTGAAATAAGTGGATGATGCAGTCCTGTGAACTTGACTGCTTTACTATGGTAAGCTATATTTCACAAATAGTCGTAACTGATGAGAATGTTGGATCGTTTAAAGTAGCTATGATTACCCGGGATTTGGTCCCAGAATAGCAAATAGAGGAGGCACTGATGGGGCAGGTATATAACGACAATTCGCTGTCGATCGGCAAGACACCACTGGTTCGCTTAAATAAAATCGTCACGCAAAACGGTGCTAACGTATTTGCGAAAATTGAAGGGCGTAACCCTGCCTATTCGGTCAAGTGCCGGATCGGTGCATCGATGATCTGGGACGCGTTGAAAAACGGGACCCTGAAACCGGGAATGGAGATTATAGAACCGACCAGTGGCAATACCGGAATCGCACTGGCATTTGTTGCTGCGGCCAAAGGCATTCCTATCACTCTGACCATGCCGGACACCATGAGTATGGAGCGGCGCAAGGTCCTGAAAGCCTTCGGTGCTAACCTGGTGCTGACTTCCGGGGCTAAAGGGATGGCGGGCGCCGTCGCCGAAGCAGAGAAAATGGCCGAAGCAAAGCCTGATCAGTATTTGCTGTTGCACCAGTTCAAGAACCCGGCCAATCCGGCAATTCACGAACAGACCACCGGCCCGGAAATCTGGGATGATACCGACGGTCAGATTGATGTGCTGGTTGCGGGGGTCGGAACAGGCGGCACGATCAGTGGCGTCTCCAGCTACATCAAAAAGACCAAGGGCAAGCAGATTGTTTCGGTCGCTGTCGAGCCGACCGATAGCCCGGTGATCAGCCAGCACCTGGCTGGAGAAATTCTGCAGCCGGGTCCACACAAAATTCAGGGCATCGGCGCAGGATTTATCCCTGATACCCTTGATCTGGAGATGGTTGACCGGGTCGAACAGGTCACCAATGAAGAATCGATCGACTATGCGCGGCGTTTGGCCAAGGAAGAGGGCTTGCTTTCGGGGATTTCCTGTGGTGCTGCGGTTGCTGCCGCTGATCGGCTGGCGCGTTCCCCCGAGTTCGCTGGCAAGAACATCGTCGTGATTCTGCCCGATTCCGGTGAGCGTTATCTGACCAGTGTGCTTTACGAAGGCGTTCTGTAAACCGAAGAATCAAACAGGTTGACAATCGGCAGCCTGTTTGATTATTTTAACAAGCGACTCCGAATTGGAGTCGCTAGTCTTTATCGAGAGTGGTGGAGGGACAGGCCCTGCGAAGCCACAGCAACCGGTTCGTTGGTTCGGACGAGGTGCTAATTCCTGCTCGAGGACATCACAGAGATGGTTTCGAGGAAGATGAGGACGGTGCTTCTGCTTTTCAATATCAACGAAGCCCCTTCTCATCCCTGTGAGAAGGGGCTTTTTATTGCCCTTTCATGACAATTTATAAAGGGGATGATATGTCAAAGCCTGTTGGTCAAAGTTTAGCCACCCGCAGTGTTCAGATCGGGGTGGGCAGTGATGAAAAAACCGGTGGAATCAGTTTTCCGATCTACCCGAGTGCCACCTACCGCCATCCTGGAGTGGGGCAGAGCACCGGTTACGATTATACCCGCAGCGGCAACCCGACCCGTGATGTCTTGGAAGAGGCGCTCGCCGAATTGGAGGGCGGGGCTCGCGGGTTAGCCTTCTCTTCCGGGATGGCTGCCTTGACGACTCTGTTTCTGCATTTTTCCAGCGGCGATCATCTGGTCGTTTCCGAGGATCTTTACGGCGGAACCTACCGGGTTCTCGATCAGGTTTTTGCAAAGTTCGGCGTTTCGACGAGCTATGTCGATACGACAGATGTGGCGGCTGTTGCGGCAGCATTGACACCAGCGACCCGGGCTGTGCTGGTGGAATCCCCGGGCAATCCGTTGCTCGGCGTCGCCGATATCCAGACCCTAGCCGAAATGTGTCAACAGAACTCCCTGCTGCTGATTGTTGACAACACCTTTTTAACCCCTTATCTGCAGCGGCCGCTGGAGCTTGGGGCCGATATTGTTGTCCATTCTGCGACCAAATATCTCGGCGGCCACAGTGATCTTTGTGCCGGGGCTCTGGTGGCAAAAGACGCCGAGCTTGGAGAACGGCTCTATTTCCTGCAGAATTCGACCGGCGCAATTCTGCCGCCGCAGGACTGCTGGCTGTTGATCCGTAGCTTGAAAACGCTGCCGGTGCGGATGAAGCAGCACTGTGCCGCGGCGCTGGAAGTTGCCGCCTGGCTGCAGAAACACCCAAAGGTGGAGAAGGTCTACTTCCCGGGCCTGCATGAGCATCCTGGACATCAGTTAGCAAAACAGCAGAGCGATGGTTTCGGTGGTATGCTCTCTTTTCGGGTTGCCAGTGCCACACTCGCCGAACAGGTTTTAGAGCGCTTGCAGTTGATCTCTTTTGCCGAGAGCCTCGGTGGCGTCGAGTCGTTGATGACCCTGCCGGCGGTCCAGACGCATGGAGATATCCCGGAGTCCGAGCGGCAGAGGCTGGGGATCTGTAGCCGCCTGCTGCGGTTATCGGTGGGGCTGGAAGAACCGGCTGATTTGATCGCCGACCTGCAACAGGCATTAAGTTGAGATATTAATCGGAGTCTAGCATGGCAGATAATAATTATCGCTTCGCCACCCAGCTGGTCCATCAGTGTCAGGACCGCGATCCCTATACCGGTGCTGCGACGGTCCCGATCTATCAGTCTTCAACCTACCATCATACGGGCGGTAAAGCGGGCCAGTATGAGTATGCCCGCAGTGGCAACCCCAGCCGAGAACAGGTTGAACAGGCGGTGGCGTTACTGGAAGGGGCCCAGTTCGGCTTTGCCTGTGCCTCCGGGATGGCGGCGATCGGTACCGCTTTGTCGTTGCTGAAAAGCGGTGACCACCTGGTCGCGCCGGAAGATCTTTACGGCGGCAGTTATCGGTACCTGACCCAACTGCTTCCAGATCTTGGGGTTGCGGTCAGTTATGTCGACTTCACCGATCTTGTCCAGATTGAAGCGGCCATCAATGAGCGGACTCGTGGAATTTTTATTGAAACGCCGTCCAATCCATCGTTTCTGATCTCAGATCTGCGCGGCATCGCTGCCCTGGCCAAAGAGCGGCAGCTGTTGACCTTTTTGGACAACACCTTTATGACCCCCTTGTTGCAACGGCCGATCGATCTGGGCATCGATGTTGTCATCCACAGTGCGACCAAGTTTCTCGGCGGTCACAGTGATATCCTGGCCGGGGTGCTGGTCACCGATCAGGTGGCTCTGGCAAAACAGCTGCGGCGTTTTCTCAACGGCTTCGGTGCGGTTCTGGCGCCCTTCGATTGTTTCCTGCTGTCTCGTGGTCTGAAGACCCTCAAGCTGCGACTCGAAGCAGCCCAGGAGTCGGCTCAGCAGCTGGCTGAACGTTTGTGTACACACCCGTCAATCGCTCGGGTGGCTTACCCTGGCTTGGTTGATTTTCCGCAGAAAGACCTGCATTTTTCGCAGTCCACAGGTGCGGGAGCGATCCTCTCTTTTGAACTGAAAGACCAAGGTCAGGTTTCTGATCTTCTGAAGAAAGTCAAATTGCCGATAATTGCGCCGAGTCTCGGGGGCGTCGAGACAATCCTGACCCACTGCTGGAGCATGTCGCATGCCGCGATGCCGGTCGCGGTTAAGCAGCGGCTTGGAATCGGTGAGGGGGTGTTGCGGATCTCCGTCGGTATTGAGGATCTCGAAGATATTTGGGAGGATCTGGCAGAGGCCTTGCGTTGAGTTACCACAGGCGCCTCACCTGTTCATCTCCCCATTTGCCAGTCTTTGTGCTATTCTTCGTGTTTAAATAAGTAGTTGTTTGCTATGGACTCTGATCATGAGGACGGTCGATGAACGAATCGATGCCGGAGGGGATGACTCCCGCTGAACACAATAAGAACCTTGATCTTTCCGCCCTGTTGGGCCGCTCGATCGAGTGTTTGGCCTCTCTGGGGGACGATTACTCAAGCAGTTGTGCTGAACTGGAAAAATTGCAGCAGCGCTTGAGCGAAGGGCGTTTCCATCTTGCCGTTTTAGGCCAGTTTAAACGTGGCAAAAGTACCCTGTTGAATGCATTGCTTGGCGACGAACTGCTGCCGACCGATATATTACCGGTTACAGCAATCCCGACTTTTATCAGTTTCGGTTCAGAACTGGCCATCCGGATCTATTTTCTTAACCAGAAGGAACCTACTCAGCTTTCTCCAGCGGACGGTTCTCTGGCTGATTTTTTACAGGAATACGTGACCGAGGCCGGGAATCCCCGCAATGAGCGACTGGTTGACCGGGTCGAAATCAGTCATCCTTCGGGCCTGCTCCGCCAAGGCGTGGTGCTGATCGATACTCCGGGGATCGGCTCGACCCTGAAGCATAATACTGAAGTTGCCCACGAAATCCTGCCCCAGTGCGATGCTGCGCTGTTCCTGGTTTCGCCCGACCCGCCGATTACCGAGATGGAACTCGACTACCTTGCCCAGATCAAGCAGCGCTTACCGCGAACTTTTTACCTGCTGAACAAAGTCGATTTTCTTGATGAACGAGAACGTATGGCCTCGTTACAGTTTTTGTCTGATCAGCTCAGCCGTTTTTACTCTGCCGAACCGCAGGTGATGCCGATATCAGCGCGCAAAGGTTTACAGGCCCGGCTCAGTGGCGATAAAGAGGGTTGGCGGCAAAGTGGTATGCAACTGGTTGAGCAGAACCTGATCGATTTTTTTGCCCGGGAGAAACAACAAACCCTGCAGCAGGCGTTGTCCCGAAAAACGTTCGATCTGCTGGCTGACGCCATCATGCAATTGCAGCTTTCCTTGTGTGCTTTGAAATTACCTGAAGATGAACTGCAACGGCGGATTGAACAGTTTCGTCAATCCTTGCCCGCGGTCGAAAGGGAGCACGATGCGGCGGCGGATGTTCTGGCCGGGGACCTGAAAAGGGCGATTGAACGGCTGGGGAAAGAGATTGAAGGGCTGCGCGAGAAAGCTAAAAAGCACATCTTGAACCAAGTTGATGCCCATCTGGAGTCTGTCGAAGACCCGGAGCAGATGGAGCGTCAGGTCCATGCAACCCTCGCTGTTGAGATCGAGCAGTTTTTCGCCCCAGCCTTGCGCAATGTTTCTGAGGTGATTCGCCAAGAAGCAACCGAGTTGTTAAGTCTCAATCAGCAGCGGAGTAACAAGTTGATTGAACAGGTGCGGCAGATTGCCGCCGACCTGTTCGAAATTCCCTATCAGGCTCCGGCTGCCGGGACCTCCTATACCCCGTTTGAGGTGCCGGCCTGGAGTAATGATCTGTTCACTTCCGATATGGACCCTTTGGGGCAACGGTTCTCACGAAAATTCTTCACTAAGAAATATCGGCGGCGGCGGACGGTCAACCGCTTGCGTGAAGAAAGCCGCAAACTGCTGAATCGCAATATCGAACAGATCAGCTGGGCTCTCCGTCAGAGCCTCGACGAAAGTTTCCGCCAGTTCGGCGTTGACTTGCGTGAACAGTTGGAGCAGACAATTGAAGCCACCCGCAAAGCGATGGGGATGGCTCTGGAACGGAGTGAAATCCATTCGCGTGAAACAGCTGAGCGTGAAATTCAATTTAAGCAGGTGTTGGCAACTCTTGAGGGGATTCGCGGAGAGCTCGGTTTTTAGGAATGTCGCTGATAGTTTTATGGACTGAAAAGACCGGATCGAAAAAACGATCCGGTCTTTTTTTTAGGAGTCCTTCTCTGCTTCCGGCAGCGCAGGGTTAGCCGTTTTTCTCGGCCTTCCGGGGCGCCGTTTCGGTTTTTCTTCAGTCGCCGCTGATTCTGCTTTAGCCGGTTCGTCAACGGGCTTTTTGCGTGGCCGGCCGGGACGGCGCTTAGGCTTTTCAGCCGCCGCGGTCTCTTTTGTCTCAGTTGCTGATGCTACCTTCGGCGCGTCCTCTGCGCTTTTCTCGGTGGTTCTACGGGGGCGCCGCTTCGGCTTTTCTTCCACAGCCGGTGCCGCTGTCTCGGCCGCCTTTGCCTCTTTTGGTGCTTCTTCGGCAGCTTTCTTGGTGGTTCTGCGCGGCCGCCGTTTCGGTTTCTCCTCCGCAGCTGTCGCAGACGTCGCGGTGGCCGTTGATTCTTGCGGGGCTTCCTCGGCAACCTTCTTGGTGGTTCTGCGCGGTCGCCGTTTCGGTTTCTCTTCCGCAACTGTCGCAGCCGTCTCGGTGACCGTTGTTTCTTGCGGAGCTTCCTCGGCAACTTTCTTGGTGGTTCTGCGTGGCCGCCGTTTCGGTTTCTCTTCCGCAGCTGTCTCAGGCGTCTCGGCGGCCGTTGCTTCCTGCGGAACTCCCTCTACTGTTTTCTTCCTGCTTCTGCGCGGGCGGCGCTTTGGTTTCTCATCAGTTGCGACTGCGCTGGTTTCAGTGATCAGTTTGGTCGTATCTGGAGAGCTTGCTTCTGTCGCCGGCTGTGCTTCTGTCGCCGGCTGTTCAGTTGCCGTGTCGGTTGATTCTGCGACAGTTTCTTGCTGCTCTGCAGCCCCCTCTAGGTGCTGGTCGCTTTTCCTCCGCCGCCGGCGCCGGCGGCGGCGACTTTTTTTCTCCTCTGTCGGAGCCTCCGCCGCTTGATTGTCTGCTTCACTTACCTTGTCTGCATCTACTTCCGCAGCTGACTCCGATTGGTCGCTGATTTCTTCCTGCTGCGCTGCCGCCAAGGCACTTTCTATCTGGTTTGCGTGAGTGACCGGTGCGATATCACGGTTTTCGTCGCCATTCTTTTCCCGTTTGTGTAGTTCGATGTCGAGCTGTCCCGGCAACATGTCGGTCCGGCCGATAATAGTCACCTTGAGGTTAAGCCTGCGTTCCAGGTCAACCAGCGACTGTCGTTTGCTGTTGAACAGGTCGTTGGCGACATCGATCGGCACGCTCGCCTGGATTTCGCCGATATGCCCTTTGGAGGCTGCCGCATGAATCTGGCGCAGCAGGGCAACCGCCTGGTTTTCTGCGCTCTTGATACGGCCTTTGCCCTCGCAGTGGGGGCATTCCAGGTAGGAGCCGACGCTCAGGGTTGGTTTCAGCCGCTGGCGGCTCATTTCCATCAACCCGAACTGGCTGATCCGCCCGACCGTAACTTTGGCCTTGTCGTCCTTGAGTGCTTTGCGGAGTTCCTGCTCAACTTCGCGAATATTCTTGCGATCGCGCATGTCAATAAAGTCGATGACCACCAGGCCGCCAAGATCGCGCAGGCGCAGCTGACGTCCGACTTCGGCGGCAGCCTCGATGTTGGTTTTGGTGGCGGTCGCTTCGATACCGCTTTCACTCGACATCTTGCCTGAGTTGACATCGATGGCGACCAGAGCTTCGGTCTGATCGATAACAATCGAGCCGCCGGAAGGCAGCGGGATCTGGTTTTTGGCCAGGCCATCGATCTGCTCTTCGATCTGGTAGCGCGAGAAGATCGGCCGCCGCTCGCGGTGCTGTTTGACCAGGTTGGCGAGCTCCGGCATCACCAGGGTAAAGAAGTCCTTGGCGTTCTGGTAGACTTTCTGGTCGTCGATCAGCACCTCATCCATTTCGGTGCTGAAGTAGTCGCGGATCGAACGGATGACCAGGTTCGATTCCTGATAGAGCTGAGTCGGTGCTTTGATCTGGTCCTGCCGGGAGACGATGCCCTCAAACAGGCGGACCAGGTAATCGAAGTCACGCTTCAGCTCATCTTTTTCCTTGCCGATCCCGGCGGTACGGACGATATAGCCCATCCGTTCCGGCAGGTTGAGCTCGGCCATGGTTTTCTTCAGCTTCTTCCGCTCGGGGTCGTCCTGGATTTTCCGCGACACACCTTTGGTGGTGCTGTCCGGCATCAAAACCATATAACGGCCGGGGATCGATAGGTTGGTGGTCAGGGCCGCGCCCTTGTTCCCACGCTCTTCCTTGACGACCTGAACGAGAATTTCCTGACCACGGTGCAGAATATCGTTGATCCGCGGACGGCCCTTGGAATCATCTCTGGGAGGGTAAAGCTTGGGATGGATTTCGCCGATCTGCAGAAAGCCGAGTTTTTCGGCACCATAATCGACAAAAGCGGCCTGTAGTCCGGATTCGACCCGAACCACTACCGCTTTATAGATGTTCCCTTTCGTCTGTTCCTGCCCGGCGATCTCGATATCGAGTTCGCTCAATAGCCCATCAACAACGATCGCCACCCGATTTTCCTCCGGGTGGGAGGCGTTGATCAACATCTTCTTACTCATTTTTATAAACCTTTCCGGCCGCCATTTCGGCGGGTCAGCCGAATATCAGTATATAGACCTCTCCGCATAGCGGGGTCTGCTGCTGAATATTCGGTTAATTGAGGATGTCGGCAGGCTGTCGGTCCCGGTGACATCAAATTCGTTTCACTATGCTTTGCCGGTCTCAACGCTGCTATGGCGGAGACACGGGAGAGCTCAACAATTCAACGGAACTATAGCAGAAATGCGACATCTGTAAATCAGAATCGCGTATTTGGAACACTTTTTACTTTTGAGCAACATGATATCCGGTCGTTCTTTAGCTCATCCGATTTACGATAGAATTTTGCAGAATATCCTGAATGGGGCGTAGAATATTCTACATTTGCCCACTTTGTAATCTCATGCTTGTTTGTTAATATCTTGTTATCAATAAGAAAAATACCTTTGGCACGAATGGTGATTTACTATAGGGAAGATTTATTGTTTTCCCGGGATCAGGAGTTCAATTAAATGGTATCTCTTTTTAAAAAGGTTGTCTTGCTGCTGTCCGCAATTTTACTTGTCACTCTACAGACTGTGGCCGCCGAACCTATGCAACTGCAGCAACTGCTCGAGGAAGCAGACCAAAAGAATCCCTCGCTGGGAGCGGCCCTCGAGCAGATTGCTGTTGCTAATAGTAAAATCGAGCAGGTCCGCGCTCTGAAAGACCCCGTCTTATCTCTGGCCCTGTCGAACTACCCGATCGATGAATTGAAGTCTGATCTGACCCCGATGACCGGCAATGAAGTCCGCCTGGCACAGCTGTTCCCGTTTCCGGGAAAGCTTGATGCAAAGGGCAAGATAGCGGCAAAGAAGAGCCGTTGGTTCGCGGGTGCTTATCAGGATGCCCGCTTGCAGATCCGCCAGAAGATCAAGGATGCCTGGTATCGTTTGTTGTTTCAGCGCCAGGCCATCGAATTGACCAATCATAACCTGAGGCTGCTCGATGATTTTATCAAGTTGACCGAGTCCCGCTACGAAGTCGGCAAGGGGTTGCAGCAGAATGTCTTGAAGGCTCACCTGCAGCGTTCCAAGCAACTGGACATGCTGCTCGATCTGGAACAGCAAGAGGCGGCGACACTGGCGGAATTGAACAGTCTCGCCGGGCGTAAAACAGACCAGGCACTGGATATTGATGCTCACCTGACGGCTGTCGCTGATGTATTTGTGCTCGATGAATTGCAGCAACAGGCCGAGCAGCAGCGACCGATGTTCAACTCGTTTGCCGCCCTGATCGACCAGTACAAGTCGCAACGGGAGTTGGCCAAGCTCGATTACAACCCGGATTTTACCCTTTGGGCCGGCTATCGCTGGCGGGATGATGACCTGCCGGATGGTGGTACCGATTTCATCAGCGCCGGCGTCAGCTTTAACCTGCCGGTACCTAATGCCCGTCGCCGAGCAGCGGTCGCCGAAGCTGATTCTTCTTTGCGGATGGCCTACCAGCAGCGGAACGACTTCCGTAATAACGTGCACCTGGCCATCCATCGTTCGCTGACCAAATTCAAGCGGGCCAGCCGGCTGGTGGATTTATATCGGGATGGGATTATCCCGCAGGCGAATCAGACTTTCCAGGCCACCTTGAGCGCTTACCAGGTTGACAAGGTTGATTTCCTCTCACTGCTCGATTCGGTGATGAGTCTGTATCGCTATGAAATCGATTATGCCCGTGCCCTCAGTGACCAACAGCGCAGCCGTGCCCAGATAGAGGCGGCCGCCGGCTTGGACGCCGACCTGTTGAATCCCCCGCCAGAACCAGTTGAAGGATAATATCACCATGAGATTGTTGTTAAAACCGACCCTGTCCCTCTTTACAGTGATCTTGCTTGGCAGCGGAATCTTCCTCAGTGCCGATCTGAGCTTCCGTCATTCTCCGTTTTCCGGGACTGAGCACAGCCACGCCGCAGAAAAATATACCTGTGGCATGCACCCGATGGTCATCGTCGATGAGCCGGGCAGCTGTCCGATCTGCGGTATGGATCTGACCCCGCTGAAAGTCGGAACTGGCGGCAGCTCGGCTGCTGCCGCAGATGGTGAGCGGAAAATCAAATACTGGCAGGCGCCGATGGACCCGACCTATATCCGTGATGAGCCGGGCAGGTCTCCGATGGGGATGGACCTGATCCCTGTCTACGAGGACGAGGCGACCGGCGGGGCGATGATCACCATCGACCCGACCACTATCCAGAACATGGGGGTGCGTACCGCAGCAGTGGTCCGTGGAGATCTCTCCCGCACCATTCGCACCGTCGGTTTGGTCGATTACGAAGAGCCGAGGCAGTCTGTGGTCAACGCCAAGATCGCCGGCTGGGTGGAAAAACTCTATGTCAATGAAACCGGTCAGCAAGTGAAGAAAGGGCAGAAACTGCTCGAGATCTACAGCCCGGAACTGGTCTCCGCCCAGCAGGAACTTCTGCTGGCACGCGATAACTATAATTCTCTGAAAGATAACAGCTTTCCGCAGATGGCCGAGAATGCTAAGCGCTTGCTTGAAGCCTCTCGCAAGCGTTTGCAGCTCTGGGATGTCAGCAAGAAACAGATCGCCCGGCTGGAAAAAACCGGCCAGGTCAAAAAGACCGTCACCCTTTACTCCGCCTATGATGGCATCGTGACCATGAAGATGATCAATGAAGGGATGTACGTCAAGCCGGGGATGACCCTGCTCAATCTGGCCGACCTGTCGAAAGTCTGGGTTTTGGCCGATCTTTACGAATACCAGCTGCCCTGGATCAAGGTCGGGCAGGACGCCGAAGTGGTCCTGCCGTATGTCAAGGATCGTCGCTTTGTTGCCAAGGTCAGCTATATCTACCCTTATGTCGAAGGCAAAACCCGCACCGTTAAGGCGCGGTTGGAATTGGACAACAGTGATTTTGAGCTGCGGCCCGAAATGTTTGTCAGTGTCTACCTGGAAGGAGAACAGGTAAAAGGGGCTCTGGTTATTCCGCAAGAAGCGGTGCTGCATTCCGGGGAAAAACAGACGGTTTTTGTTGCCCTGCAAGGGGGTCGTTTTGAACCGCGTCTGATTAAAACCGGTCTGCAGGGAGAAGGCGGCCATATCGAGGTGAAGCAGGGGCTCTTTGAAGGGGAACAGGTGGTGACCAGTGCCCAGTTCATGCTCGACTCGGAAAGCAAGCTGCGCGAGGCGATCCAGAAGATGCTCAACCCGACCCGCGCGACATCACCGGAAAAAGATGCCGGGAATGACATGGAAGACCTGTTTGACGATGGCGATGAAGAATCCAGAGAAGATATTGAAGATCTCTTCAACTAGTCGACCAACTGTGAAGGACTCTACCGATGCTTGAAAAACTGATCGAATGGTCGATCAAGAATAAATTCATGGTGGTGCTGCTGACCTTCTTTATGGTGGTCGGTGGTCTTTACGCCCTGAAAAATACCCCGCTCGATGCCATCCCCGACCTGTCGGATGTGCAGGTGATTGTCTTTACCGATTATCCGGGCCAGGCGCCGCAGGTGGTCGAGGATCAGGTGACCTATCCGCTGACCACGCAGATGCTGGCGGTGCCGCAGGCGAAAACCGTGCGTGGCTATTCCTTTTTCGGGCTCTCCTTTGTCTACATTATTTTTGAGGATGGCACCGATCTTTATTGGGCCCGGTCACGGGTGCTGGAATATCTGAACTATGCCGCCGGCCGGCTACCGCAAGGGGTCAATCCGAGCCTCGGTCCGGATGCCACCGGGGTTGGCTGGATTTATGAGTATGTGCTGGAAAGTGACAGGCATGATCTGCAGCAGTTGCGGTCAATTCAGGACTGGTTCTTACGCTATGAACTGACCTCGGTCAGCGGTGTTTCCGAGGTCGCGTCGATCGGCGGTTATGTCAAGCAGTACCAGGTCGAGGTCGATCCAGATCGGTTGATCGCCTACAACATCGGCATTCCGAAGATCCGCATGGCGATCAAAAAAAGTAACAATGATGTCGGTGGCCGGTTGGTGGAAATGGCCGAGACCGAATTCATGGTTCGCGGCCTGGGATACATCAAGTCGGTGCAAGATCTCGAGATGGTGGTCGTCGGTCATGACGGTCGTGGCACGCCGGTCCTGCTGCGTGATGTCGCGCGGGTCACTATTGGCCCCGAGTTGCGCCGTGGGGTGGCCGAACTGGACGGCCGGGGTGAGGCGGTCGGTGGCGTAGTCATTATGCGCTACGGCGGCAATGCACTTAAAACCATCGAAAACGTCAAAAAGAAATTGCAAGAGTTAGAGGCCGGGCTGCCCGAGGGGGTGACGATCAAGCCGGTCTACGATCGCAGCGGCCTGATTGAACGCGCAGTCGACAACCTGACCGAAAAGTTGATCGAAGAGAGCATCGTTGTTGCGGTGGTCACGGCATTGTTCCTGTTTCACATTCCCAGCTCACTGGTGGCGATATTTACCCTGCCGGTGGCGATCCTGATGGCTTTTATGGTCATGTACTTTCAGGGGATAAATGCCAATATCATGAGTTTGGGCGGGATTGCGATTGCCATCGGGGCGATGATCGACGCCGCGATCATCATGATCGAGAACGCCCACAAGCACCTGGAACGTGATCGCGGCAAGATCGGCCACTGGGAGATTATCAGCAACTCCTGTAAAGAGGTCGGCCCCTCGCTGTTCTATGCCCTGCTGGTGATCACCGTCTCCTTCTTCCCGGTTTTTACCCTCGGCGAGCAGTCGGGGCGGATGTTTAAACCGTTGGCCTACACCAAAACCTACGCCATGGCCGCGGGAGCCCTGCTTTCGGTAACCATTGTGCCGGTGCTGCTGGGTTGGTTTATCCGTGGCAAGATTCCCGAAGAACACAAGAATCCGATCAACCGTTTCCTGATCTGGGTCTACAACCCGATGGTCGATTTCGTCATCAGGTGGCGGAAGTTGGTGCTGCTGGTTGCGCTGCTGATCACCTTGTCGATTGTCTGGCCAATCCAGAAGATGGGCTCTGAGTTTATGCCGCCGCTTTACGAGGGGGATCTGCTCTACATGCCGACCACCCTGCCGGGGATTTCGATCACCAAGGCGCGTGAGCTGCTGCAGCAGACCGACAAAATCATCGTTCAGTTTCCCGAAGTGGAGCGGGTTTTTGGAAAAGTCGGCCGGGCCGAAACCGCGACCGACCCGGCACCGCTGGCGATGCTGGAAACCACCATCATGCTGAAGCCGGAATCGGAGTGGCGCACAGTACCGAAGCAACGGTTCTATTCCGACTGGTCGGAAGATTATGAGTGGGCCAAGAAGCCGCTGCGGATTGTCTGGCCGGAAGAGGGCACCATCGATGTCGAGGAATTGAAAACCCGCCTCAACGATGCCATCAAGTTTCCGGGACTGACTAACGCCTGGACCATGCCGATCAAAACCCGCATCGACATGCTCTCGACCGGCATTAAAACCCCGGTCGGGATCAAGGTGATGGGGGATGACCTGGAGATTCTTTCCCGCATCGGTGAAGAGATCGAAGCGGTGGTCCGCGAGATTCCGGGAACTCTGAGCGCCTTTTCCGAGCGGGTCGTCGGCGGCAACTATTTAGATTTTGAAATCGACCGCCAGGCGGTGGCCCGCTACGGACTGACGGTCGGCGATGTGCAGGACACCATCAAGTCGGCGATCGGCGGGATGAATGTTTCCCAGACCGTCGAGGGGCTGGAGCGGTACCCGATCAATATCCGCTATGCCCGCGACTACCGGAACGATCTGCAGTCCCTCGGCCGGGTATTGATTCCGACCCCGACCGGTCAGCATATTCCGATCTCCCAGGTCGCTGAAATCAAGATCAAGAAGGGACCGCCGGGAATTAAGAGTGAGAATGCCCGGCGCACGGCCTGGGTCTTTGTCGACCTGAAAGGGGTCGACGTCGGCACCTACGTGCAGCAGGCGCAGAAGGTCGTCCAGGAGAAGATCGAGCTGCCGGCCGGTTACAACATCATCTGGAGTGGCCAGTACGAGTATATGCAGGCCGCAGCCGCCAAGCTGAAGGTGGTGATTCCGCTGACCCTGCTGATCATTTTTGTCATTATCTACATCAGCACCAAGTCGATGGTCAAGACCGGGATTATCTTCGTCGCGCTGCCGCTGTCGATGGTTGGCTGCTTCTGGTTCCTCTGGGCTCTCGACTACAACATGTCGGTTGCCGTTTGGGTCGGAATTATTGCGCTGGCGGGGATCTCGGCGGAGACCGGGGTGGTGATGCTGCTCTATCTCGATCTAGCCTTTGAGCTGTGGAAAAAGAACCGCAGAATGAACAATCGTGGCGACCTGATCCAGGCGATCCACCACGGTGCCGTCAAACGGATTCGGCCGAAGATCATGACCATCTGCGTAATCATCGCCGGTTTGATACCGATCATGTGGAGTCATGGCGCCGGGGCCGATGTGATGAAGCGGATTGCCGCACCGATGGTTGGCGGGGTGATTACCTCGGGGGTCATGGAGTTGCTGGTCTTCCCGGTCATCTATTTTATGTGGCGGGGTCGCAAGATGGATAAGGATACCACTCCGACTTCTACCACCGAACTGGTAGAAGGTGAGACTTGCAACGAACAGCCGAGTCGAGAAGCGGTGGCTGGTCTTTCTGAGCCGATTTGATCGATAATGAAAGAGACCCTGACGTGGATAGGAGCTAGAGATGAAAATAATAGGATTGACGCTATTGATTGCAGCATTTCTGCTGACCCCGACATTCGGATTTGCCAGTGGTGAGCATGGCATGGAGCACGGCAAGAAGGATATGGAGCATGGCAAAAAGATGAGCCCTGAAGCAAAAGAGATGGCTCATGGCCATGGTGAAGCGGAAGGGATGGCTCATCTCGGGATGTCGACGGACGGGAAGATGATCATGCTCGGTGTCGAAGAAGTTGATGGCGTCAAGGGGATGGCTCACCTGAACGATGTGCGTAAGCAGATGGCCGAGCATGGCATGAAACAGACCCATCACATTATGGTCGCATTTGAGGATGTTGCTAGCGGTGATGCGATTGAATCTGGAACAGTGGCTGTTAAAATTGAAGATCCTGATGAAATGGTCAGTGAAGCGATCAAGTTGAGCGGCATGGATGGCCATTTCGGTACAGATATTACTCTCGATAAGAAGGGGATCTACCATTTTAAGATCGGGACCAAATTAACTGATGGGAAGAAGCGAACGTTTCATCTTCACTTTGAAAACGAATAATCACACAATTTATGGTTTTACATCGGGTGAGACCTGAGACCCATGACTTGAAAGTTCAAATCTACAATTGGAGGAAAAACGATGAAGAAACAAATTATTATCTTGATGCTGTTGTTGATGGTTCCTGTCGGCGTCATGGCGATGAGCCATGAAGATCATGGCAAAAAAATGGACATGGACCACGGTAAAGAGATGGCCATGGAAAAAGGGAAGGAAATGGGCATGGACCATGGCGAGAAGATGGGTCATGACATGAGCGACATGGACCACGGCAAGAAAATGGACATGGACCACGGCAAGATGGAGCATGGCAGCGGCATGGCGATGGGTGGTGACATGATCATGCTGCAGGATGTCGAGGTTGATGGTGTGATGGCTGCCGGGCATCTGATGGACGTCAAAGAAAAGATGGCCGAGCATGGTATGACGATGACCCATCACATCATGGTCGGGTTCATGAATGAAGAAGGGGACGCGGTCGACGAAGGGCAGGTTGCGGTGAAGGTAGAAGCACCCGACGGTTCGGTCAGCAAGGCGACCAAAATGATGGTCATGAAAGGGCAGTTCGGTGCCGATGTGACCCTCGATCAAAAAGGAAAGTACAAGTTTATGATCGGTACCAAACTAGCTGATGGCAAAAAGCGGATGTTCGACATGCATTATGAGAATTGATCTGGGACTGTCTTAACGAAGAAAGGGCTCCGGAGAATTCCGGGGCCCTTTCTATTTGTCTGAAAAAATTAACAGGCGCTGGAGGCTAGCGCTTCTTTCTCAACTTCGTACCGCCGAGTGCCAGCAGTCCTATTCCCATCAGCAGCCAGGTTGAAGGTTCCGGGACGGGAGCTCCAGGTGTGGTTGCCGCATCATGTGAGAAGGGGGCGAAATTGCCTCTTGCTTCTCCTCCTTTTTTTTCTTTGAACTCTGTGTTGTACAGGTCAAAATGCAACTCAAATCCCTCTTTAAGCCCAGAGACGTCGAACATGAAATCCATGTAGAACATTTCGTCTTTCGTCACATCTAACAGATTCGCGCCGGGGTTGTCTTGAACGTTATAGGCTTTAGATGTCTTGGTATCATCAAACTGGAACTCTAATTCTAAATAAATCGTTTCAAAAATACCATGCTTCCCAATATGCAGGGGATTCTCAGTTGTGCTCGATGGAGGGGTTCCATAAAGCATATCGGATGTGTCGTATGGTGTTCCTCCAATTGTAAATGAACCAAACTCTGTCCCAGCAGTCAGTTTCGGTGTTACTGCAACGGAAAGGTAGAATGTGTCTAATAAAGTTGTTGCCGGGTCGAAGTTTTTGGTTTCTATTAAGTTGCCATCGTCATCAAAGATGTCCGCGTTTCCTGATTTGGCAAAGGCATAAAGCGT
>CALZHQ010000027.1 GCA_945787295.1 uncultured Desulfuromonadales bacterium | reverse complement strand
GAACCAGTACATCTGGATCGCCTCATAAAAAGTACGCGGCTTGTTGGCCGGCACATAGCGGCAGACCTCGGCAATCTTCTGTAGTTCGGCAATCCGCTGTGGATTTGTCTCACTGGCCGCCAGCTCATCTGCCAGCTCGGCGTGGCGCTCGGCAAACAGGATCACCGCGTCGCAGGAGATATCCATCGCCTTGAGTTCTTCGAACTTGTCGGTCGCTTCCGGATCGTTCAGGTAGTCGAGTTTCTCGATTTCACCAGCGATCTGCGTTTTGAAGTCGAGCATCCCCTTCTGATAGATCTGTCCATCGAGGGCGGTGTGGCCGGGGGCGCGCTGCTCCATGAACTCGGTGAACAATCCGGCTTCATAGGCCGCTTGCCATTCCGATGGCACGTGGCCGAAAATCCGTTCGCGCACCGTGCGCCCCTGCCAGTAGGGGATGACCTCTTTGGCGTAAGTGTCGATATCTTCCTGGCTGATGGTGTAGCGCTGCTGGTCGCGGGTGTTGAGGACCTGGAAGTCCTCGACGCTGTGGCAGGTCAGCTCCGGGAAGGTCGGCACTGCCTTCGGTGCGGGGCCGCGCTCGCCGACGATCAGTTCGTCAGCGCCGATATAGATGGTTTTCTTCAGGCAGTGATCGAGAAAGTTGAGTGCGCGCAGGACCGGGATCGAATACTTGCCGTAATTCTCTTTGTAAAAAGCGGTTTCGTGCAGGGCGCGCTCGATCGACAAGCTCGGCTCTAGCTCGACGCTCTGCTTGCGTAATCGTTGAATCCGTTCGTTCATGCCGGGGCCGATAGCGTTCATGGTTGCGGGGTAAAAATTACCCTCGGCGGCCGCTTTACGTTCCGGAATGGTTTTTGGTTTGTCGATGGTTTCCATGGTCGGCGTCCTTGGTCAGGGTTCCAGCACGAATGCTGTCGATGCCGGAGAGCAACAAATGTCTATTCTACTGCCTGAGTCGCTATAGAGACAAGTCCGGTAGAACGGATGGTTTGCTTCTTTTGTAGAGCAATTTGAATACCAAGGTGACTGAAATGGATAACTGTGTGTAGCTAGCTGGAATGACGTGAGTTTTTTAAGCCGGGAGATCGGTCGAGGGAGGGAGGAGCTGTGGTTTATGATTCATGAGTGAATATATAATTCATGAATGAATAAAAGTTTGTTCCGGTCCTTGCAAGAAGGTTCAATAATCCAGCTTCAACGGCAGTCGGTTCTGCTGTATGGCAGCTTTCAGTCTGCGCCCCAGTCCCCAACCGAAGAGATGAACCGCTTCGGCCTCATTGTTGAGCTGCCGGACCCGCAACCAGAAGGGGATGTACCAGACTTTGTCGATGGCGGCAATCTCGCGAAATCTGACTTGGTGGGATCCGAGCAGACATTTCAGTTCCAGATGGTTGTCGTAGAGAGACAGCTTGCCAGTGGGCCAACTACAACTGAGGATATTGTTGGTTCGGGTCGAGCCGAGGCCGGAAATGCGTGAAGTTTGCAGGCGAAAGAATTTACTTCCCCCTTCCAATATCTGAAAGCCAACCCTGAAACAGGCATGTTCGATGGTCATCGTCTGTCTGCTTTGCTCAGCCTGTTGGTCGCTTCCCCGCGTCCTGATGTCGCCGGCGAGAGTGTTGTAGGCCTGATCGAGCAGCTGCAGGTTCTTCCGCCCCTTCTGGGCGGCGGCGCTGTTTTTGGCACGGAGCTGCTGCTGGAACGTCTCATGCAGCTCAGCGTAACGTTCCTTCAGCTCCGGCAACTCGGCGGTTGCGGAGAGGGCGAGGAGTTTACGATATTTGTCGATATTCTGCTGTCGATCGCTTGTCATGGCTTAAACCTCACCGCTAAAGAGAGTCCGTCGGGATAAGACGATGGGATTAATTTAATCAAACTAGCTGAAAAATGCAAGATATCCTGCAGGGAGCTTATATTATCGCTACTTACTGATGCTGGGAATGAAGCCCTGCTCGATGGCGTAATTACGGCCGGATGCTGAAAGATAAAAGCGGAGACCTGACAGGTAGCCGAGCGACATGCTGATCAGGCCTCGTTTCAGCAAGGATTGCAGCGCCGCTTTGAGCATCGGCGCTTCCAGGTGCAGGTCGGCGTTGATTTGCCGGCGCGACAGCGCTTTCCGGCTTTCCTGGGCCAGACGGCGGAGAACGAAAATCTCAAAATCGTTCAGATGCGAGTTCTGGTACGGTTCGGCATGAAAATCTGCCATATCAGTGCTGACCTGGACGTTGTCGCTGGCTTCTGCCGGGCTGGCTTTTTGTAGCACTTTGCGGAGCATAGCGGCGGTCTTCTTCCAGGCTGGATAGACGCCGATCAGCACAAACAGCAGCAGAAAAATGCTGAACAGAATATGTTGGGGAAGATCGGAAAGCGGCATGACTCACCTCTCATGCTGATTCATGACGAGCAGCTGCTACTAAAACGTTAGAACCCCGGGAGAAAAAGTCAATCACAGTTGAGTTTTATTACCATCCCATGGCAATTGCTCTCGTTTTATATCTACTTTTCTGCGATAATTTTAGATTAGCAACAAATCTATTTATTTGTCGCCAGCGGTCTGAGTAACATTTACCTGTCCGGCCGATTCAGCGACGTACTATGAGCCGGAAATGAATTCTGCCTGCATACATCAGCTTATCATTATGGCTTTTGCCCTGCTGCTTTGCGGCGGCTGTCAGTTGCGCCATCCGCCGCAAAATTCCACCTCTCTGCCTGTACCAACCCCTCAACAATGGACCGCCTCCGCCAGCGCCCGCAGTGGCGAACCGCTGGTCTGGTTTGATGACCTGACTGATCCTGTACTGGCGCAACTGATCAACGAAGGGATCGGTAAGAATTTCAGTCTCAAATCGGCCGCCGCGCGGGTCAGAACCGCTCATGCCCGGGCCCGTTTAGTCGGCGCTGATCTGCTCCCTGTTGCTGATCTGGAATTCGCTGCCGCAAGACGCCGCACGACCAGTTCCGGCCAAGGCTCAATTAACAGCAGTTTCGGTCTGAACGGTGAACTGCGCTGGGAAGTTGATCTTTGGAATCGCCTCGCGTTGACCGAACAGGCGGCAATCAGCGAGGCGGCAGCAGCGGTTGCCGATCGTCAGGCCGCTGAATTGTCGCTGGCGGCGAATATCGGCCGAAGCTGGTACCGGTTGACTGAAAACCATCTGCAGGTGCAGTTGGCAGAACAGACTGAAGCCTCTTACCGGCAGAGTCTGGGGGTGATTGAAGAACAGTATCGCAGTGGTTTGACCAGTGCCCTCGATTTGCGTTTGGCCCGTACCGCATTGACCAATTCACAGGCGGCCCGGGCCGAACTGGTACGGATCCGTGACGAAGAACAGCGGAACCTGGAGCTGCTGCTCGGCCGCTACCCCGCGGGAGAGATCAGCGGAGCTGAGATGTTACCGCCGTTGCGTAACGGGGTGCCGGCCGGTCTGCCTTCGACTTTGCTCGAACGCCGCCCCGATCTTCAAGCTGCGGCACTCCTGCTAGAGGCTGCGGAGCAAAGATCTGCTGCGGCGCAAAGAAACCGTCTGCCGCTATTCCAGCTGACCACGTCTGCCGGGACAGCCAGCGACAAGCTTTACCGCCTGCTCGACTGGGATTATCTGGTCTGGAGCCTGGCGGGATCGGTTGCCCAGTCTGTGTTCGATGGCGGCCGCCGAACGGCCGAACAGGATATTGCCAGCGCCCAGGTCGAGCAGCAGCTGGTTGCTTATGCCGATCTGCTGCTGGACGCATTCCGTGAGGTAGAAACCACACTGGTCGCAGAGGGCAGTTTGCAGCAGCAGGAGCTGGCCTTGCAGCTTTCGGTCGATGAAGCGGTTGAAGCACAGTTGTTGGCAGAACAGCGCTATCGGCAGGGGTTGGAAGGGATTATCACCCTGCTGGATACGCAGCGACGGTCCTTTGTTGCGCAGGTCAGCCTGTTGCGGACCCGACGCTTGCGGCTCAACAATCGAATCGATCTGCATCTGGCGCTCGGCGGTGCTTTTTCCGCCCAGGAACAGCGGTCTGAGATGAGGGAGACACCATGAAACGCCTAATCCGCTTTCTTTTGCCAGTGCTGGTGTTGTTTGTTGGTGTTGTCATTGCTGCCAGCCTAATCGCGACCGGGCCTAAGACCATCCGTCAGCGGCCAACACCGGCGCCACCGACGGTCGAAATTCTTCCCCTGGTGGCGCAAGGCTACCAGGTCAGGGTTAACAGCCGCGGGACGGTTTCCCCGCTGACCAGCAGCACACTGGTCCCTGAAGTATCCGGAAAAATTGTCGCCGTCGCCGATAACTTTCGCAATGGTGGATTTTTTCAGGCTGGCGATGAGCTGTTACGGATCGATCCGCGTGATTATGAAAACGCCGTCATCATCGCGCGTGCCGAGCTGGCTGAGGGCAGGCAAAGTCTGGCCGAAGAACGGGCCCGTAGCCTGCAGGCCAGCAAAGACTGGCAGAAACTGCAGCTGACCGGTGAGCCCGATCCGCTGGTCCTGCGCCTGCCGCAATTGGAGACGGTCAAGGCGCAGCTGGCGGCCGCAGAAGCACGTCTGAAACAGGCGGAGCTGGAGTTGGAACGGACCCGCATCATTGCCCCTTATGCCGGCCGCGTGCTGGAGAAAAAAGTCGATTTCGGCCAGTTCGTCAACGCCGGCACAGCGCTGGCGGAGATTTATGCCAGCGACAGCGTCGAGGTCCGCCTGCCGATTACCGGTGAACAGCAGGCCTTTCTCGAGCTGCCGGAAAATGACCCGCAGACAACGGGCCAGCCAGTCGGCGCGCGGGTCGAATTCACTGCCCGGATTGGTGATCGACAGGAGCGCTGGTCGGGGCGGCTGGTGCGCACCGAAGGGAGCATTGATGTCCGCAGCCGGCAACTGTTCGTGGTGGCTCGGATCGAGGATCCCTACCGACGCCGGGATGACCGAGCGCCATTAAAAATCGGACAGTTCCTTGAAGCCCGGATTTTTGGCAAAGCGCTCAACGAGGTCTTTGTCATTCCGCGGCGCGCAGTGCGCGGCGAAAAAACGGTGCACCTGATCGACCCGGAAAACCGTTTGCAAAGGCGGGATCTGGAGATTGTCTGGCGAGATCAGCAGAATCTGATTGCCACCGGGCCTTTACAGACCGGCGACCGGCTGTCATTGACGACGCTCGCCTTTGCCGCTGATGGCATCAAGGTCCGGATCGCCGGGGAACCGGTGGAAAAGACAGATAAACAACCTTTACAGGAGCCCTGAACATGAAGGGGATGATTGCCTGGTTCGCGAATAACCCGGTAGCCGCCAATCTGCTGATGGCGGTGATCCTCTGCGGCGGCATCTGGTCGATGCTCGAACTTGTGCCGTTGGAGGTGTTTCCGGAGTTTGAACGGGATGCGGTGACCATCGATCTGCGCTACCGCGGCGCAACCCCGGCGGAGGTCGAAGAGGCGGTGGTGATCCGGGTCGAAGAGGCGATTGCCGACCTGCAGGGGATCGAGGAGATGGTCTCCAGCGCCAACGAAGGCAACGGCCAGGTGCGAATCGACGTCGATAAAGGCTACGATCCACGCGAACTGCTGGATGATATCAAGAACCGGGTCGATGCGATCACGACCTTTCCGGACGATGTCGAACGGCCCAGTTACCGGGTGGTCGAGTTTCGCCGCGAGGTGATCTCCGTGGTCGTCGCCGGCGCCCTGCCGGAGCAGGATCTGCGCCGGCTCGGTGAGCTGATCCGCGATGACCTGACCGCGCTGCCCGATGTCAGCCAAGCCGATCTGGTGGCCGTACGCCCCTACGAGATGTCGATCGAAGTCGATCAGCAGACCCTGGAAAGTTACAACCTGAGCCTGGATGATATCGCCAGCGCGGTGCAGCGTTCTTCGATCGATCTACCGGCCGGGGCGATCAAGACGGCAGCCGGAGAGATACTGCTGCGGACCCGGGGGCAGGCTTATGATGCTCGCCAGTTTGCAGAAATCCCGCTGCGCAGTAATCCGGACGGGACCCAGCTGAAACTTGAGGATCTTGCCCTGATCCGTGACGGTTTTGATGAGGATCCCTTGTTTGCCCTGTTTGATGGCCATCCGGCAGTCTTGATCGAGGTCTACCGCACCGGCGATCAGAATGCCCTCGATGTCGGCCGCGCGGTTCGCGAGTATGTGGCGGAAAAGCGCGAGCAGCTGCCACCGGGGATCAGTCTCGATTACTGGCGCGACCGTTCGCGGATCGTCAACCTGCGCCTCAATACCCTGATTACCAACGCTATTCAGGGCGGACTGTTGATCTTCATTACCCTCTCCCTGTTTTTACGTTTTTCGATTGCGCTCTGGGTCTGTGTCGGTATCCCGATCAGTTTCATGGGGGCCTTGGCGGTGATGCCGCTGCTCGGGGTGACGATCAATCTGGTCAGCCTGTTCGCTTTTATCCTGGTCCTCGGGATGGTGGTCGACGATGCGATCATCACCGGGGAGAACATCTATTCGCACCTGAAAAAACATGGCGAGAAAGTCGATTCGGTGATCCGCGGTGCGCAGGAGGTCGCAGTACCGGTGACCTTCGGTCTGCTGACTACGGTGGCGGCGTTTCTGCCCTTGCTGTTCATGGAGGGGCGGCGCGGGCCGATTTTTGCCCAGATTCCGCTGATCATCATTCCAGTCCTCTGTTTCTCCTGGGTTGAATCGAAGCTGATTCTGCCATCGCACCTGCGGCATGTGCAGCTGGAGAAAAAAAGGATCGGTCCACTGCTGCGTTTGCAGGCCCGCATCGCTGACGGGTTGGAGCGCTTTATCCATAAGCTTTACCAACCGGTGTTAAAAAAAGCGATCGAGCGTCGCCACCTGACCTTTGCCATTTTTACCACGGTGGTGATCATCATCGTCAGTTTTGTCGTCAGCGGCCGTTACGGCTACAATTTTTTCCCCCGGATTCAGAGCGAAACAGCGCGGGCCTCACTGGTGATGCCAGCCGGGACCTCGATCGAACAGACCCGTCGGCACGTTGAACGGATGGGGATGATCGCCGCTGAGCTGCAAAAAGAATTTCAGGAGCCGGATGGTTCCCGCTCGCTGATTGCAAACATTCTGGTCAGTATCGGCTGGAGCGGCGGCGGCCGGCCGGGGCTGAGCGGCAACCCGGAGATCGGCCAGGTGACCATGGAGTTGGTGCCGCCGGAAGATCGCATCAGTTCAGTGACCACCAGTGAAATCGTCAATGAATGGCGCAAACGGATCGGTGCTATACCGGGCGCCAAGGAACTGACCTTCCGGGCGGAAATCGGTCGCGGCGGCGACCCGATTGATGTGCAGTTGACCGGTGCTGATTTCAGCAAGCTGACGGAAATATCTGCGGCGATTCAACAACGCTTAGCGGAATATCCAGGCGTCTTTGATATCCAGGACAGCTTCGATCAGGGCAAGCAGGAAATTCAGCTGCGCCTCAAGCCGGAAGCGGAACTGCTCGGACTGCAGTCGATTGATCTGGGTCGGCAGGTGCGCGCGGCCTTCTTCGGTGCCGAGGCGCAACGGATTCAGCGCGGCCGGGATGATGTGCGGGTGATGATCCGTTATCCGAAGCAACATCGACAGAACCTGGCCAGCCTGGAAACGATGAAAATCCGCACCAGTGATGGCACCGAAGTCCCGTTCAGCCAAGTTGCTGATGCCCAGCTCGGGACCGGTTATTCAACGATCCGCCGGGTCGATCGCCACCGGGCGGTCAATGTCACTGCGGATGCCGACAAGGAAAGAGTTGACGTCAACCGGGTGGCTGCCGACTTGAAAGTTTACCTTGACGATCTGCTGCGCGAATATCCCGGCATCCGTTACAGTTTTGAAGGGGAACTGCGCGAGCAGCAGGATTCGGTCGGCAGCCTGATGTACGGGGTCGGTTTTGTGCTGTTTGCCGTTTATGCGCTGCTGGCGATTCCGTTCCGCTCCTACCTGCAACCGCTGATGGTGATGCTGGTGATCCCCTACAGTGTCGGTGGGGCGATTGTCGGCCATATGATCATGGGGATGAATTTGAGCTTTATGAGCCTGCTCGGGGTTCTGGCGCTCTGTGGCGTGGTGGTTAACGACAGCCTGGTGCTGGTCGATTTTATCAACCGCCGCCGGCGCGAAGGGGTGCCGTTGCACGAGGCGGTGTTGACTGCGGGTGGGGCGCGTTTCCGGCCGATCCTGTTAACTTCGGTGACGACCTTTGCCGGTCTCGCGCCACTTTTGCTGGAAACCAGTACCCAGGCCCAGTTTCTGATCCCGATGGCTGTTTCCCTTGGCTTTGGTATCCTCTTCGGGACCTTTCTCAGTCTGTTACTGGTTCCGGCCAGTTACCTTATCCTGGAAGATTTTGTCGGTTTTTTCCGCGGCAGTCGGCATGCAGAGAGTCGAACCGCGCAAGGGATAGTCGATTGACAGAGACGGTTTAAGCGCCAGAGCAAGGTCCTCGCCTTAACCCGTCGGTGAGGTTATTTCTGACAGAGTTTTTTGATCGATAACCAGTTGATCGCCAGCACGACAGCTATGCCGAGCAGTCCAGCGACCTGCTTTCCTCCCTGCAATCCATCGCGCAGCACATCCATGACCAAGACACCAAAGAAACAAGTCGAGATGATCAGGTTGGCCGGCAGCGTCCAGCTGGTTTGACTGCGCCAGGCCCAGCTGAGCAGGTAGGTATTCATTAAGCCGTAACCGCCGGCAACGTAGGCAAAAAGCTTCAGACTTTCTGAAGCGGTGCCGCTGGTATAAATGGTGACGGCATAGTAGACGAACATGAAAGAGGTAATGATGCTGAAGAGTGCAAATCCGTTACGCAGAATTCTTTCCTGTTTGTTCATCTTGGATCCTTGCGGCAGTGAGGTGGGCGACGAATGAGAAAGATTAACAAAAACATGACTGAAAAGCCAAGCAGTGGTTTGCGCTTTTTGACTTTGTTCAAAACGCGTAACTAAGCGCCAGGGAACCGAAGCCATGGTGCTCGGGTTGCAGCTCAAATTCTTTTGTGCGTTTTGTATAGGCCAGGCTCAGAGAAACGCGATGAATCCTGGCTACGATCCCGGCTGACAGGTCCGCGACCAGTGGTTCTTTATCGACATGATGGCTGTTGCGAAAGCTGTTACCGTCTAGAAATATATCCCTTAAGACCGCTCGCCCGTTGACAGCGCAAAACAGATACAGGCTGGAGCCGGAAGTCTCACTACTCCAGGAACTGCCGGCGGGTCTGATCAACGAAACGGCAAAGCTTTTAGGAATGTTCCAGCCGGTGCGTAATTCAAATCCGGCGTTCAGGTAGGTCATGATATTGCCGAGGGCGAAACCGCTATGCAGAATTACATCTCCGCTGAAATGCGCGGTATTGACCGGGTGGTAGAGCCATTTACGCTCAAAAACCAGGGTCAGCCCCGGTTCATCACGCAATTGATGATCCCAGCCATTGGGCCGTTGCAGGCTGCGCACCCGGTGCACAAATTTTTGGGCATCCTCAGCCAGTGATGCGGGCCCGACCATACCGAGCTGAACTTCCAGCGTATCCATCTGGCTCCATTTTTCATCGCTATCACTTTTTCGATGATATGAGGTCGCCAGGTAGCTGTAGCCGGCATAAGGGCGGTCGTCTGTAATCAGGTCATAGCGACTGATATCCTGTGGCGTGTACATATTCTGGCCGAAGGCCAGCTCGACTTTGTGACCGGTTTCAGCAGGGACATTTTTAATCAGCGGAAGGCGGTGAAAATAATTGAGCACCTTTTGCGGTATTTTTGCGGTTCGATTCGGCAGGACCTGTGGTGACAGATCGGGGGAGATGATCGAGTATTTCATTCCGTTGGTGTAATCGCTGTCAGTGCCGATAAACAGGTCGTTTTCAAAATAGAAGCTGTGGGTCCAGGGGTTTTCCGTCGCGTAGCTGGTCAGTGGAGTCGTGAGTGTGAGTAGAAGAATGAACAGATAGAGAGGCATATTCCCCGTCCTGAGTTTGATTTGTCGAGTGTCCAGATTGTTGAATACTTTACGGTATAATTCTTTATGGAAGCAATCAGATAAAAGGTTGAGAGATCTGAAACGTTAAAAAGAAATGCATGCAGGGGCAGGGATGTTTCTTGAGTGGTTTTCTGTCGTCGTGATATTTCCTGGATTAGTTTTTATTTATTTTGGGAGCTTGCCATGAAGAAGGTTTTAGTCATTATCGGCCTATTACTGTTGTTTGTCGCTCCGGCTGTTGCCAATAAACCAGAACCTCCCGCACGCTTAGCCCTGATTTTTACTGAAGTCGTCAATATAGAAGATGCTGTTGATGAAGAGGATTGGAGTTCGGCACAAAAGACCAGTACTGAAGTCGAAAAACTGTTAGCAAAAAGTGCTGCGTCAATCCGGAGTGCTGCCGGCGATCAGACCTATCAGAATCTCGAGGGTACAATTGTGGAATTGCATGAAGCCATACAGAAACAGGATAAGGCAGCTGTTTTGGAGCGGCTGCTGAAGATGCAAAAAGAGATTTTCAATACGATGGAGTTTTACAATTACGTGGTCCATCCGGCGTTTATTGTTATCCAGGAGTATGTGGCAGAGGCGATCGAAGCCGCAGATAGTAAAAAATTTGACCGGGTAATTCATGAGATGAAAGAAATCGCTAATATTCTGTCGACTTCAGCTAAAGTTATGGCTGCCAAGGGTGTTGGCAAGGGAATGCAGAGAGATTTCCGGGAGCAACTGGTCATCGTCACTGCCGCCTCAGGTCAAAAGAAACTGGAAACAGTCAAAGAGGCATTGAGACAGATGGAAATTATCTCTGGTGCCTTTGTTTGGATGGGGTCGCGACAGTAACAATCATTGCAGATGGTTAAGGATATGTGGATAGCTCTACTTTTTTCAGCAGAAAGGTAGAGCTTTTTGTTGGGCGGTATTATCTGGCCGCTCTCCTCAAGGATTCAATCGGTCTGTTAGAATAGTTGTTGGGTTATAAGTTGCTGCTGTTCTTGCACAAGAGGTCATCATGCGCTTTGTCCTCTACAACATCCGCTATGCAACTGGGATGAAGGCGCATCATTTCATGCGCCATTCTGGAAAGAATCTGCAGAAAATTGGCGGTTTTCTGCGTGAACTGGAGCCGGATCTGATCGGCCTGATCGAGGTGGATCAGGGGTCATATCGGATGCGTGGAATAAACCAGGCCGAATTACTGGCGCAGTCGCTAGGGCATTACCATTCACATTCGATCAAGTACGGGGAAAATTCTTTCTGGCGCCATGTACCGGTGGTGAAAAACCAGGGGAATGCCTTTCTGACCCGCGATCGTATTCGCAATGAAACCTTCCATTTTTTTAAACATGGCATGAAGCGACTGGTGATCGAGCTGGAACTGGATCACGTCGTTGTCTATCTGGTGCATCTGGCCCTCGGTGGCAGAGCCCGGCACCGGCAACTGGCGGCCCTCTACGACCTGGTGAGACGGGCTGAGAAGCCCTGTGTTGTTGCCGGTGACTTCAATGCCCTTTGGGGCGAGCGCGAAATCGATCTTTTTCTTGCGGCGACCGGAATGCAAAACGCCAATACCAGAGGCTTGCCGACCTATCCAAGCAGGAACCCTCAGCGCCACCTCGATTTCATTCTCTACAGCAACAAGATCAGTCTGCAGGACTTTTACGTTCCACAAGTGCCTTTTTCCGATCATTTGCCGCTGGTGGTCGACTTTACTGTCGATGTTGAGGAAGAGCAGAGAAAGGGGGATCGGCCGGTGCATTGCTACTGTTTACAATCGGGAGAGAAGCTGGTGGCCGATTGCCGTCAATGTGACTTTTCACGGTGAGATGTTAAATTATAATGTGAGGGGGGAAATGCCAGCATGCGCCATTTCCTGAAAACATTTTTCGACCAACCATATAATTATTAAAATTATTGTACCTATAGAATGGTTGGCGTAGTTTAATGTCTGATGTCTTTCGTGTTTTTTACTTAATCAGCGGTTGCGGTTTGCTGTTGACAGTTGCCCTGCCAGGCGAATTGTTCACCAATCGTTATTTCGGCATTTTTTATTATCGTTGCGTTGATCTGGCTGTGAAATGGATGCAAGCAATAATTCCATCATTGTTTCAAGCACTGATCTAATCCCGCTGTTGAGGCGACACAACATCCCTGATGCCTATGGTCAGAGTTGTGAGTTGGTCGGTCCCGGGAGCTATCAGCTCAAGTGTTCGTCGACCGGTTTTCTCAGCAGTTTTTTGGGCTCCGGGGTTGGTGTTGTGTTATGCGATGAGGCCGCTGGAATTGGCGGGATGATCCATTTTCTGTTGAGCGAGCCGGTCGGTCGCAGCTCGGCACGACACCCTGAATATTATGCGAGTTCCGGACTGCAGTTTTTTATCGATACACTGGTCGCTTCAGGAGCCCGAAAAGAACAACTCAAGGCCTCGGTTGCCGGTGGTATTCTGATCGGTCAGCCGAGAGAGGCCGCTAAAAACCTTGGCACTGGGGAATTGATGTCCGATGTTGTTTTGCGGATGTTGACCGAGTTGCAGATTCCGATTGTTCAGGTCGCCGTCGGCGGATTCACTCCCTGTTCCATGCTGCTCGATACGGAAAATTGGCAAGTCACAATCAAATTATACACAAGCAGAGATAGCAGCTCGGTTATCTCTTTACCGCCCAGACCGACAGCAGAAAAAATAGATCAAGCGATTTCCGGGGTAAAACCGATTCCACAGGTTGCCCTGAAAATTATGCAACTGCTGGGAGAACAAACAAGTTCAAGGTTTGAAAATCTGGCAGAAGAGATCAAGAAAGATCAGGTCGTCGCCTCAAGAGTGATCCGCTATTGCAATTCGCCCGTTATGAGATTTTCACAAAATATCGCCTCGATCGATCGGGCTGTGGTGTTGCTTGGTGAGAACAACCTGCTCGAAATAGCGATCACGACTGCTGTCGATTTTATTTATAATGATCAGGATCGAGGTTATGCCTTGATGCAGGGTGGTTTGTACCGGCATGCGCTGGCCGCTGCTTATGCCGCTAAGGAGATTGCCACTTTCACCGGCTCTGTCGAGCCGGGACTGGCATACACCGCCGGCTTGATCCATGATATTGGAAAAGTTGTTCTCGATGGTTTTGTGGCCGATGCCCTGCCCTTTTTCTATCAGCACCTGGAACAGCAGAGCGGCGATTTCTGCGAACTGGAAAATCGGCTGTTCGATATCAACCATATACAGGTCGGCGCGCAGTTGGCCCTGCAGTGGAACTTGCCCAGTTCTCTGGCGGTTGCCATCAGCCATCATCACCAGCCGGCGACCGCACCAGTCGGTCACCAGCAGCTGGCGTCGATTGCCTACCTTGCTGATCTGCTGGCAACTCATTACCTCGCCGGGGTCGAGCTGGAGAGGGTCGCTGCCGAGCAGTTGAATGCCAGTCTGGAGGCGGTCGGCTTACGTTCAACTCAACTGCCATTGATCATCGACAATATCCCCTGGGTTAGACTGATGCGGATGTAATTTTTGCCGCCAAAACGCAACAAAGTCATTATTGCCGGCTGTCATCCTCTGCGCTGAGAGAACTTATTTCTGCACCCAACTCCCGGCGGAATTTTCCATAAACCAGCCCTGCCTGGCCTGGTTGCGCCAGGAATCAGCGAAAATGCTCTGTACTTCACCGACCTTGTCCGGAAAGTTATTGGCGACGGCAATCTCCTGATACAGGCGATTCCGGTCCTGATTTTCCTCATTGACCAGTTTATTGAGCTGGCCTTTTTCTTTCAAAGATAAGCCGTCGCTGCTCCGAACCTTAAGCAAGCCATCATAGCTGAGGCCGACGTTGCCGGCGTTAAGAAAACCAACCAGTTGGTCTGCGCGATCCTTGAGCGACGCTTTGATGCTGCGGATAGCTGGAGTGCTGACGTTGATGTCCTGGGCGGCATAGGCGCTGGCGGGCAGCAGGAGGTTTAAGATGTTGCTGCCCGGTTTTTCCGCTGGTTGCGGAGCGGCTTCGTCTGTGTCACTCAGGGGGCCGTTACCCCAAACCTCGTTGACAATCTTATCCGCTGCACCGCGGATCTCTTCGGCCGGAAAATAGATGTTGATGGTCACGCAAGAGATAACCGTTAGCATCAGCAACAGGCTTAAACTGCGAGTGATGGCCTTCATCTGAATCCTCCCTCTTCGATTTGTTTAGTTTCCTGCCCGTTCGATACGGCCGAGTCGATTTAACATCTCTTTGAAGGAGATGGTCGGCGTCGTGGTGGTGATATCGATCCGGGGTGGAAGCAGTCCGCCGTGAACCAGGTAGCGGTTCGATCCGGACAGCGCTGTTCCCAATAAGGTAAAGGTATCATTTTCCAGCGAACATTTGAAACCGATCTTCCGGTAGCGGTAAAAATCGATGAAGCGATAAATGCCACGCGACAGGACTGATGATATGCCGCCCTGACTGAGGATCGAGAGGTTGTTCAGGGCCTTGACGCTGATATTGCGTTTGCCTTTATTGCGGGTCGTCACAGTTGCCTCAAAGGCCGCCGGGGTGGTGCCGAACAGCTGCAAGCCTTGGATCTGCCCATCCAGAATGCCGTTCATCTCGCCGAAATCGAAAGTCCGGGTGGCCTGCAACAGGTCGAGACCGGAAAAAACGATATCGCTATGGAAGGTCGGATAGTTAGAAAACGGTTCACTGTAACGCATGTTGCGCAACAGGAATTGTCCGCCGAAGACTTCTATTCTGGCCAGACCATCAGTGCTGAGTTGCCGATCGGCATAGCGGATGGTTCCCAGGTCGGCACTGAGACGGCCTTGCATGACCGGTAAACCGAGCTCTTCGGTCAAATTTTGCAGATTAACCTGGCTGATCACGATTTTAACCGAGCCTTGCGGCGTGGCAGCGGGCCAGGCGAAATTGAGATCTTCGATCTTCACCTTCCCATCCGCCAATTTCAGCGCCAGCGGAGAGCGAAAGATGAACCGGTTATGTGCCGCGGACAGTTGCAGCTGGCCTTCCGCAAGAGAGGCCAAGCCGACAGACAGCGCACCGAAGGAAATTTCACCTGAGTGTGTTGCGCTCAGATCAACGGTCGAGGGTTGCTTGTCAGAGCCGATGGCAAAGGGGATACGGCCGTTTCCGGCGGCGATTTTCAGCTGTTGTCGTTCCCAGAAGGCATCCAGCCCCTGCAGGTGCAGTATACCTGTACTCTGCCAGCTGTCCGGGGTCCAGCTCAGTTTGCCGTCGAGAGACAAAGCGCCTTCAAGGGTTAATTCGGCCAAGGCTGGTTGCAGACCAGAGAACAGCGGACCCAATCGCTCGCCATAGCTGGTCGCCAGATCGTTTAAAGCGAGGTGCGCTTGCAGGGAGATCTGTTCCGGGTTGAGCTCTCCGGACGCCGACAGAGTGCCGAGTTGGGGGACTTCAAGTGAGAATGAGCTGGCCTGCAGGGTTTTTATCGTTGGGCTTATCACCGCACGGAGGGAGAAGTTAGCTGGATAACTGGCCAGCTCAGCGTAGAATGCTCCGGTGAGGAATTCCGCGGCGGCAGCCGATCCGTTCAGATCAAGAGCAATCGGCCCGTCCGGCCAAGCGCCGTTGAGGTTGCCACCTATTTTCAGTTCGGCCTCCCCCAGCCCAGTTTGTCCATCCGCGGAGATATAGCTCACCTGACTCAGGTCCAACTGCTCGAGATCGAGAGAAAAGCGCTGCGGCGATAACTTGCCTGCCCCGCGAATCATGAGTTTTGCCTGCAGCCTCTCGCCCTGAGAAAGCGCTGCGGCGAAACTTGTATCGTTGAAACTGAATTGGCTGCCAACCAGCTTTAGCCCTGTTCGGCCGGACAGTTGCCCCAGAGTCAGCTCTGGGAGGACCAGCTCAGCGATCTGCAGTTCGACAGTGCCAAGCCACTCTGCTCCTTGATGGTTGAGTCGACCGTTGACAATGAAATCGGTCGCAGCTTGAATCTGGGCAGGAATCTGCCCCGGGGCAAGCAGTTTGTGAAGGATTTGCAGTTCAGCACCAACCAGAGAGAAGCTCAGTTGCTGAAAATTTCCGTTGACAGTAAGGAACGGTTGCGAGTCGAGCTGCAGATCGAGTGAATAATTCTCTGTCCCAGCGGATAGCCTCAGCTCGCCTCGGCCACTCAAGTTGCTGAGAACTAATAGGTCGTCAGCACGGCTGGCCGCCGGCGGTTGACCGTGAAATTCGGTCGTCAGTTCGAATCTCTCCCCGGCGAGAGAATAGTCTGCCTGCAGCTGCAGGCCGCCGCTGGTTTTCATCCCCGGACCACCGATCAGCTTCTGCTTGAAGCGGTCCGGATCTGGAATTCTCAACTGAGCCTGGCCGCTGAGCTGATTCTGGTCGTCGAGGCGGGAGTTAAAGCTAATAACTGTCTCAGCCGGTCCCTGGAACTGCCCAACGGCCCGCCAGCCATCCTGCTCCTGTTTGAGCTGCAGCTTAAGAAGGTGAAAGTTACTGCTGAACTTGTCCCAAGCGAGAGAACCTTCAGCAACCTGAATATCGAGAGCAACCTGCTGCTCCAGCATGTTCAAGCTGATATCGCTTCCGGTGAGCGAAAAAACCAGTTGTTCCGGAAGCATCGCCGGCTGCGCGAAGTGGCTCAGCAATTCCTGGACTTGTTGCTGATCGATCTGCGCCAGGTGTATTTCAGCCCGGCCGAATTCGACCCCCGGGGCGGCAATCTTAATCTGCAGCGGCCTTGTCAGCAGCTGGCGTTTTTGCCAGAGCAGATGTTGGAGGGTCAGGTTGATCTGTTGATTCAGTTCGATGTTGCCATCAAGTTCAAGCGGATGCCTGTCATCCGTGCCGAAAAGAGCGGAGAGGCTGAACTTGACCTGCGGCCCCAGGGCGCCTTTAAAATTAAGCTCGCGAAATAGCAGTTGGCGATCTGAGGCAAAAAATGACAGCCGACCGTCAATGACGCTCAACTCATTGATGGACAGGGGCAGCTGTTGCGGAATGGTGAAAGGGGTCTGCTGGCTTTCCTGGCCTTGCTGCGGGTAGATTTCGATCTGTGGTCCAAAGATGCTTAGCGCTTCCAGCTGCCGCCGGCGCAGAGAGGCGAAACTGAATCCGAGCTTCGCGCTGGGGATGGTTATCTTTCCCTGTTGCGCAGTTTCAAACCGCAGGTCGCGGACATCAAGTCCGCTGTCGCGCCAGAGAAGTCGACCAATCTGTACCTCAGCCGCCAGCTGCTGCGTGGCAATTTTTTCTATTTGTGGCCGAATGAATTCATTCAGAAGCGGATCCACATAGAACAGGCAGACCCCCGCAAGCAGCAGCAGTATTAACAGCAAAATCAAGCAGGCTTGGAAAAGGCGTTTAATCATCGATTTCCGGTGACAGAGAAAAACCACACAGACACTGCCATATTTTATCACGTGCTGGGGAGGTTGTGATTGATGCTTGAGTGATCGTTATTTAAACATCGAATCAGCTCATCATGTTGCCGCGCTGAACCTAAGAGTTAAGTAGACATTTTTCTTCTCTGTGACCGCTGTCGTAATAGCGAACCTCTATGGTATTTCCTTCCGGATCTTGAAAATATATCGATGTCCCGGAGCCATGCGCACCCCAACGCTTGACCGGCCCTTCATTGATGGCAAACCCCCTGTTTTCCAGCCTTTTCTGCAGTGATTTGACTCTCACCTCATCGGTGGTCAGGCAAAAAAGATTGAGGTTCGGCCGACAGACCTGATCCGGGTTGCTTTTCTCCCACAGTCTTTTCGGAAACAGATCGATGATGCTGTCGCTGGAAAGGCGGACTGACGGGAAGGGAACCTGCCCCGCAGAGAACTCCTCGAGCCGTTCGCCAGGCAACTGCAGTATCTCTGTATAAAACTGCAGCATTTTATCGATGTCGACGACGTTAAGAACGATGTGGTCGAATATGAAAGCCATGTTTACCTCCACGAGTGGTTTGCTGCTTGCACCAGCCGCAGCCTAGTAATGTTCAGCGGTGTCTCTGGTTGAGTTTACTGCTAACCACTACCGCGTTCATCATAATCTTAACAGGGGTCCTTAATTGATATGGCGAAAATTACGGCTTTCAGCTAGATAGCTCTCGTCTTTGAATGCAATACTTTTACCTCATATTTATACCTGTTTGTCTTATGGCAATCCCTCCCCCGTACGATAATCTTCTAAGCGGTTGACAGTCTGTTTTTCTAATTGATACCACATCAAAGCTGCGTGGTAGGAAGAGAGGCTCTATGAAGGCGATGTTTTTATCGAATCACTGTTTTCGCTGGAGTGTAATTGGGACGGTGCTTTTAATGCTTGGCTTATGGTTGATTCTGCCGCTGTCGGCGCTCGCTGGTAAGGGAGGAAGCTCCGGCGGGCAGGGAGGACATGGGGAGGGCGCCATGTCTATGGAACGGAGCATGGAACAAAAGCAGAGCAAGGAGATGGATAAGCAACAAGATCAAAATCGAGACCTAGACCAGGATCAAGATCGGGATCAGGACCAGGATCAAGATCGGGATCAGGACCAGGATCAAGATCGGGATCAGGACCAGGATCAAGATCGAGACCGAGATCGGATTCATCAATAGTTTCAAATAGTCTCAGGTCTGGATAGAGCAATGTAGGAAACACTGGCAACGGAATACGAAAGCCGCGCGATCTTGATGTTGTGCGGCTTTCTCGCTGTGCCCCATATATCTGACCACTCGAGTCCGCCAGCTATTCCTGCCTTGCGCAACACTCAATAACGTTGATTGTATACTCGTCAGATGTCTGCCCGTCCCAAAAGGACGGCATTATGCCAGGCACTTCCCGCTCCGCTACATTCCGCCAGTTTTTATAGGCCGCAGCCACCGCGAAACGGCACCCGCTGCGGATATTGGCGCAGTAAAAAGCATCGGCCATTGTTGTCCCTTCTTTAACTGTTCGTTGCGGCGGGAACCTGCAACTCGACCCCGGCAAAGATCTCTTCAAGCCGGTCTTTATCCAGCGTCTCCTCTTCCAACAACGTCTCGGCCAGTGTTTCCAGCACGCCGCGATTGTCGCTCAGCACCTGCTCGGCACACTCAGCGGCACTATTGATCAGTTTTTCGATCTCCTGGTCGATGAGCCAGGCGGTTTTTTCGCTGAACAATTTTTCCGTGGTCAGCTTGCGGCCCAGGAAGGGATGCTCCTCGCCGCGGCTGAAACTTTGTGGGCCGAGCCTTTCGCTCATGCCCCACTGACAGACCATTTTTTCCGCCAATTCCATCACCACCTTGAGATCATTCTGCGCGCCGGTCGAATACTCGCCAAAATAGAGCTGCTCCGCCGCCCGGCCGGCCAGGCTGACGGCCAGGCGGGACATCAGGTAGCTGCGCTGGTATTGATAACGGTCGTCTTTCGGCAACTGCTGAGTCAAGCCCAACGCCTGGCCGCGGGGGATAATGGTCACCTTGTGGATCGGATCGCTGTGCGGCAGGCATCTGGCCACCAGGGTATGCCCGGCTTCGTGGAAGGCGGTGATCCGTTTCTCCTGCTCGGTCAGGAACAGCTTGCGCTCCATTCCCATCAGCTGCCGGTCCTTGGCCTGCTCCAGGTGTTGATTGCTGACCTGGTTGGCATCCTCACGGGCGGCGATCAGCGCCGCTTCGTTGACCAGGCTCTGCAGATCCGCACCGACCATCCCCGGAGTCCCTTTGGCGATCAGTTCCAGGTCGACATCATCAGCCAGCGGCATTTGGCGGGTGTGTACCCGCAGGATCTGGGCCCGGTCACGCCAGTCGGGGCGCTCGATGACCACTTGCCGGTCAAAGCGTCCGGGCCGTAGCAGAGCGCTGTCGAGCACATCGGGCCGGTTGGTCGCCGCCATCACGATCACCTCGTCATGCGGATCGAAGCCGTCCAATTCGGAGAGCAGCTGGTTGAGAGTCTGTTCCCGCTCGTCATGCCCGCCGCCCAAACCGGTGCCGCGCGCCCGGCCAACGGCATCCAGCTCGTCGACAAAAATAATGCTCGGGGCGTTCTTCTTGGCGTTGTTGAACAGGTCGCGCACCCGGCTGGCGCCGACGCCGACGAACATCTCGATGAACTGGGAGGCGGAGATGTTGAAGAAGGGCACTTGGGACTCGCCGGCCACCGCCCGGGCCATCAGGGTTTTGCCGGTGCCCGGCGGACCGACCAGCAGCACCCCGCGCGGGACCTTGCCGCCCAGGCGGCTGAATTTGTCCGGATTGCGCAAAAAGGCGATGATCTCCTGCAACTCCTGCTTGGCCTCCGCCAGACCGGCGACATCGTCAAAGGTGACCGGTGAGGTTTTCGGTGAGTAGAGGCGGGCACCCGATTTGCCGACCTGGTTGAGGATGTTCCCGCCGAAGCCGCCCTGGCGATTCATGCGCCGGAAAAAGTAGATCCAGAAGCCGATAATCAGTATCCAGGGGAGCAGGCCGATCAGCAGCCCGGTCCAGAGCGGTTGGGCGGCGGCCGGTTTGGCCGTGACTACGACCTGCTGCTGGTCGAGCAGCGGTAGCAGCTCCGGATCCTCGAAAGGCGGCAGGGTGGTGCGGAAACCCTCAAATGTGCGCGTGCCTTGAAACTGTCCACTGATCAGTTCGTCGGCGTTAAAAGGGCGTGCTATGAGGAACTGTCCGCTCAGCGTCTCTCCCTGGAAGGTCACTTCGGCTATCTGGCCTTGCCGCAGTTCCGCCTTGAAGCGGCTGTAGCTAATCTGGGCGTTTGGTGTCTGCGACAGCGGAGGGAAGTAGGAGAGGTAAACGCCATTTATGACAACAAACAGCACCATCACCAGCAGAAATCTGTGCCAGGGGTTGGTCAGCATGGGCGCTCTCCAGTTGGCCTGAACTTACCAGCTGTTACAAGCATAGCACCCTTTGCTCTGTTCCTCATTATGCAACGTTTCCGATATGCTTTTCCCCTCGAGATGCTATTGCTGAGATGGTGTTGACAACAGTGAACAATCTGCGCCGACCTCCTTGACAGGAGTGAAATCTTTGATTGAATGGTCTTTTCATTAAAGACTTGTCCCAAGGAGAGCATTATGCGTGTGAAATTGACCTTTGTTTTTCTGTTCCTCGTTGTTGCCAGCACGGCATTTGCCGCTCATCATATGGCAGGAGAAAATGCTCCGGCCGCCGAGGGGAAAGCGGTCATTGAGTACCTTAACCAGCAGAAGTATCAGGACAGCTGGCAGCTGTGGCCAGGTAAGAGCGAACTCTACAAAGGCAGCCACCCGCATGGCGCTTTTCTGACCACCTATGTCAGTGCCGGGGCCTACCAGGCCATTGAAGCGAAGGCCGGTGGGATTCCGGATGGTGAGTTTATTGTCAAAGAAAACTACAGCCCGGAGAAGGAACTGGCCGCTATTACCGTCATGTACAAGCAGTCAGGCTACAACCCGGACGGCGGCGACTGGTTCTGGTTGAAATATGCCCCGGACGGCAAAATCGAAAAAGAGGGCAAGGTGGCTGGCTGCATCGGATGTCATTCTGCTGTGCAGGCCAACGACTGGCTGTTTATCGGGCCGGTGAAATAAAGTGCTTGGCTGATAAATCCAACAATGGCGCCACCGGTTGTTGGTGCCGCCATTGTTGATGGGACTGTGAATCGGGGCTGAGTGCTAAATCAACCCAGCTTGGCTCCATTCAGCACCTGTCTTTCCGGCACCGCCAGCACCACCGAACGATCTTCCTGATAAAAACCGGTCAGGAGAAATTCCGAGCGCATCGGACCGATCTGTTTGGCCGGAAAATTAACCACGCCGATGATCTGTCTGCCGAGCAAGTCTTCCTTGCTGTAGAGGGCAGTGACCTGGGCGCTCGATTTTTTGATGCCGATCTCCGGGCCGAAATCGGCTTTGACCTTGTAGGCCGGCACCCGGGCTTCGGGAAAGTCCTCGACCTCGATAATGGTCCCAGTACGGAGCTCCACAACGTCAAACTGCTGCCAGCTTATTTCTTCCATCTTTTAGCTCCTCTTTTCGATGAGTCGTTTTCTGCTGTTCGGTAACGGCCGGCAAGACGCTCAGCATCGATTCGGCGGATGGCCAGATATTTGCGCAACCGTTCATCCATCGACAATAGCTGCTGCCGCTGTATTCTGACAGAATGTACCGCTGTAATAATTGCCACAAGCGCCCCATTCCCCCCAGGGATTTTCTGCCTGATTGCACTGATTTGATGGAAGTGGGGCGGGAACAGGTAGTTGACGTTGGGGCAGCTGAGCAGCTCCAGGCCACTGATTCCGTCCGGTTTAAAATATTTTACCTGTGCCATGTCCATTATTGCATCTTGCGTGTTTGCTGTTGGTACATTCTGGCACAAAGCGACTCAGCAGGATAGGAGTTCAATCAGCAATTGTGGTGTTATACTTTCCAGTGAAATCTCATCTGTTAAGGAGCTGACCGTGCCCTCACTCGATTTTGAACTGGAGCGTCGAAATTTTCTGCTCTATTACGACAGCAACCGTCAGCTGTTTGAAGAGGCGAAAAATGCTTGTATCAGCATCATCACGTCGTTGCTCAAACAGTCGAAGATCGGGGAAGTGACCAAAATCGAAGGCCGGATCAAGGACAAGGACGAATGCATCAAAAAGTTTCACCGCAAGTATCAGGGCAAACTTGAAGCAGAAGAGCAGCCCTACCGGATTCAGGACTATATCTCTGACCTGATCGGCATCCGTATCATCTGTCTTTACGAGGACCAGATTGCCGAGGTTTATGCTGTTTTACAGCGACACTTTCGGATTATTGATGTCACCGACAAGATTTCTGCGGTGGAGAGTACCGAGGACTCCTTCGGCTACAAGGGGCTGCATATGGATCTGGCCCTGAGCGATGAGTTGGCAGGGCAGTCAAAATACCAGCCGTTTGCTCAGTTACCTATCGAGTTGCAGATCCGCTCGTTGATTCAGGATGCCTGGAGCGTGCTTGATCACAAGATCAAATACAAGAAGTCGATCCCCAACGAGCTACGCCGCCGGATCAATGTCCTTTCCGCACTTTTTGAACTGGCCGACCGTGAATTCAAGGAAATCCGCAATGCGACGGCGGAACTGCTGGAGAAGGCGACCGTGGCCCCGGTTGATGACGCGGAGGATGCGACTTCAGAGACAATATCGAGCAGTGACAAGGTCATCAACGCCTTCAATTTTTTGCGGGTCGCCGGACACTTTTTCCGTGATTTTGATTTTCAGGACTACAAGGTTGATGGTTTCGTGCAGGATATCCTCAAATTGAACAACAGTTTCGAAAAAGCCGATCTGCACCAGAGTCTGGTCGAGAATCTGAAAACAGTCCGGGAGTACCGCGCTGAGTTTCTGGCCGCCGATCCGGAACGCAACTTCAGCCCCTACACGGCAATCCGCCATTGCCTGTATCTGCATGATCCCATATCTTTTCAGCGGATTATTTCCCGCAGTGCCAGGGAGCGTTTCGAGCTCTGGCTGAATGCTGAGGAAGAGTTCGAATAAATCAAGCCAGTGGCACCACATACCAGAGAATTGCCAGATAATGGCAGAGACTGCCGGCGATGACGAACAGGTGCCAGATGGCATGATTAAAAGGGATCCGGTCGAGGGCATAGAAAAGGATGCCGAAGGTGTAGCTCAATCCCCCGGCAACCAGCCAGGCCACGCCCCGCGGCGGAACCATGGCTAACAACTCTTCGAGATCGATCACAATCAGCCAGCCCAAGGCGATATAGAAGATGGGTGCGACAAAGGCCAGTTTGTGGGTCATGAACGATTTGAAAATGACCCCGGCGGTCGCCAGCCCCCAGACCACACCGAATAAGGTCCAACCATGCCCGTCGCGCAAGGACACCAGAGTAAAAGGGGTATAGGTGCCGGCAATGACCAGGTAGATACCGGCGTGATCAAGGACCCGGAAAACATATCGGGCTTTTTGATTGCGCAGCGAATGGTAGATGGTGGAAATCAGATAGAACAGGAAGAGGATGCTGCCGTAGATGGCGCAGCTGGTAATGCGATACGGGTCGCCGGTGCGGGCGCTGACGATGATCAGGAGCACCAGGCCCGCCAGGCTCAGAAGTGCTGCCAATCCGTGGGAAAGTCGATTGGCCAGTTCTTCGGCTTCGGAATAGGTGACCAGGTAATAGTGTTTCTCCATGCCCGTCCTCGCAACGAATCATAGATCAGTATCAATAATAGCAGATCGGGGGGCGATTATAACTGTTCGAGTGTTGCTCAATTGCACGAAAGGTTACAAAGTCATTGTGACGAAAAGGGGGCTTGGGCTGCGCGGAAATTTTGCCCAGACAGTTTTCCCGACCGGGCTCTGGAGTGCGGGGAATCAAGACCGAAAGCAATAATGAAACGAAAGCCATCGCGGCACCAAGATAGAAAACCAGGCCTAGCCAAAGCTAAGCCGAACTGACGCAACGCCGGCAGCGGCAAAAGGGCCGGAATAAGCAAAAGAATTCACCGCACGGGACACTCGCTCAAATTAAAGATAACCTTCATCAATCGAGAATGCCATGCGCCAGAGAGATCGCGAACTGTATGCTGTTTTGCCGCTGTTTCAGGGCAGAGGTTATAATCCGTAAAGGATTGGTAGAAGCCAGGATAGTGTTCCCCAAAGGATCAGAACCAGCGGAATGCCGATGCGTAGAAAATCGTTAAAGGTGTATTCACCGGCATTCATGACGAGGAGATTTGTTTTGTAGGCCATCGGCGTGGCAAAGCTCATATTGGCCCCGAACAGCACCGCCAGGACAAATGGCTCAGCCGGCTGCCCCATCTGGGTAGCGATCGAAATGGCGATGGGGGTTCCCATGACGGCCGTGGCATTATTTGACACGACGTTGGTCAACACGGCCATCAGCAGCATCAGGCCGCTGAGCATGGAAGCCGGTGCCGCGTCTCCTCCCAGGCTCAGGAACAGTTGCGCCAGATAATCAGCGCCTCCCGTTTTCAGCAGAGCCGAACCGAGAGCCAAACTGGCGGCAACAATCAGGACCACTTGGGTGCTTAACGCCTTGGTTGCATCGCGCCACCCCAGGCAGCCGCCCATAATCATGAGCAGGGCGCCACATGCCGCGCTGATGGCAATCGGTAAAAAACCGAAGGCCGTGACGAAAATAATTGCCAGCATGATGATCAGGGCCAGGGGTGCTTTTTTCGTGAAGGGCAGATCCATGGTGGCATCGAGTACCAGAATATCTTTCTCTTTTTTCAGGTTGGCAATCTGTTCACGTGGGCCTTGGACCAGCAGGATGTCCCCGACCTGAAGACGGATCTCACTTATGGTGTCAAAGTCCTTCTTCAGCTGCCGCCCTGCTCTGTGGATCGCCAGGGTAATAATGCCGTAGCGTTCCGCAAATCGAATTCCAGCTAACGTTCTCCCCTGGAGATGTGAGCCCTGAATAACCGCAATCTCCGCGACCTGCTGATCCTCTGCCTTGAGCGGGTGATCGTCATCCACCGGCTTCCCCAACGCTTCATCCTGGTAAAGTGTTCCATCCAGCAGGCTTTCAATCTCTTTCAGTCGTTCCGGGGTGTCGCGAATGATCAGTTGATCTCCTCCCTTCAGTACCACGCTGGGAAGAGGCATCGTGAAGCTGTCAGTGCCACGCATGATGCCTTTGATCTTCATCCCACCGTCAACCTTTTTTATCAACTCCGCAAGGGTTTTGCCGACGCTTGCGCTCTCTTCCAGGATCGCCAGATGCGCGGTAAAAATTCGCGGAGAGGAGTCTGCCAGCGCCAGCTTCCGTTCCGGCATGATCCGTGGAACGATCAGCCAGAGGTAGACCATCCCAATCCCGCCGGCGATTGCTGCCGGAATCAGAAAATCAAACATCTCCAGCCGTCTGACCCCCATGTCTGCGGCAACGGAGACCACCAATAGATTTGTCGAGGTGCCTATGGTTGTGCAGGTTCCGCCCAGCAGGGTTGCAAACCCCATCGGCATGAGGACTCCGGAGGCCTTGATTTTTGTCCGGATTGAGACACTGATCAGGATGGGGAGCAGTAGCACAACCACCGGGACGTTATTGATAAAGGCGCTGATGAAGGCAGCGATGAGCAGAGTAAACAGCAGAGAAACGCTCGGACTGATTTTCCATAACCGGGCAAGCCCTCTGCCAACCGGCTCGAGTCCGCCGGTGCGTACAATCCCCTGACCGGCAATCATCAGGGCGCAAACCGCAACCAGTGCTTCATGACCGAAGCCATGAAAAAAATCCACGGCGTGCAGTACCTCGCCATCCACCTGAAAAGGATAAAGCTCGAAGCCAACTGCCAGAGAAATCAGGATAATAAAGCTTGAGGTCTCAAGCGCAAGATTCTTCCGGGTAAACAACCACAGCGCACCAACTGCAAGGGCAAGCACGGCAATGGAATGAGGATTCGGAGGGAGCGGGAGGTTAATCATCTGGATATCCATGTCAGACCGTCGCAGGGAACCTGAGGTTATTACCGGGCAAGCTGTTTACAACTGTTTCCTTTGCCATTGAGTGTGGCATGAATATCGATCTTTGCAACCGGAAAAGGACCTATTTGCCAAGAGTAAAGGCGCCGCGCCTTGCTCCAGGCGCAGCGCCGTAAAACAGGAAAACGCAGCACTCCAGACCTGCTTAACACAGCACAGCCGGGCCAATAATGAGGGCTCTTCCGAGTGACCGTTCTTGCGTTATGCTAGCAGGCTTGCGGCGGAAGAGCTTAAACAGACTTTATTGCGACCATCGTGATGTCATCATATTGTGGTGATGCCTCACGAAAGGCGATAACTTCCTCCATGATAGTGCTGCAGATTTCAGTTGAGCTCGACCCGGAATATTTTTCCAATAGCGCGCAGAGCCGGTCAGTACCGAACAATTCACCACCCGGGCTTCCTGTCTCCCAGATCCCGTCTGTACCGATCAGCAGAATATCTCCAGCAGTCATGGTCAGCGGCGGCATCACATCGAAGTCGGCCTCTTCGAGAATGCCCAGGGGGATGCCTGAACAGGGCAGTTCAGTCACGGTTTTCGCTTTGTCAGAATAGTAGAAAGTCGGTCCGTGCCCGGCAGAGGCCCAATGACAGCGTCGGGTCTGGCTGTCGAGCAGGGCATAGAAGAAGGTAACGAAATAATCATCCCGGGTATCCCTGACCAGATGTTGATTCAAGGTTCTCAGCAGAGCGCTCAATTCCGTCCCCTGGTGACTGGCCTGGGAACGAAGAATCCCTCGGGCAGCGGTCATCAGCATCGCGGCGCTGATCCCATGGCCCGACACATCACCGATGGCAAGTCCAAGCTTATCCGGACCCAGTTCGATAAAATCGTAATAATCCCCGCCGGTCTCATCGCAGTAGAGGCTTTTGCCGCAGATATCGAAGCCTGGAAGTTGCGGCTGCTCTGACGGCAGTAAATGCTGCTGGACCTCGCGGGCCAGTAGCAGCGACTGTTTCATCTGCTCACGCTCTAGCAGGCTGGCCCCCATGCTGTTGAACGTCTTGCCGAGATATTCCAGCTCATCTCCGCTATTGATCTCGACGCGCACGTCAAAATTCCCCGCGCTCAGATCCTTGGCCGCTTCGGCAAGTTGCAGAACCGGCCTGCTCACCGTCCGGGAACGGAAAATCGCCAGGACGGAAACGACAATCGTCACGGCCAGCAGCATCAGCCCACTGAGCTTTAAAGTCGTCAAGACCTGCTCCCGGGCATAGGCTTCTGCCCTGCTGGCCTGGGCGATCACATGCTGGTACGGCAGGCTGAGCAGAGGGAATGGGCGATCCTGCTCTCTGCTGCCGTAGGCCCATAAATAATCAGCGCCCAGATAACGAACCTTTCGGACTCCGGCGAGCCCCTTTTGCAGATCCGCGTAAACCGCCGCCAACTGTTTTGAATCATCCGCCTGCAGAAACTGCCGCTGAACCGGCATCTGCCAGTTGCCATACTGAGCCTGTCGCTCATTCCGGTAGATGATTTCCAGTTTTTTCCTGATCTCCAATTCGTCTTCATGGAAAAACATGATCATCGCATCTGTCACATCCTTCCAGGAATCGGGGATTGTCCAGTCGCTAAACAGCCAGCGGTAGATAACATCGATTGCCGTGACCCCGGCAAAGCGACCGTCAGGATAGCGAACCGGCATGGCCATGGTCAGGATCAGGGTGCGGGTCGACAGGTCGGTAATCACGCGTGAAATCGGCGCAGCCGCAGATTTTGCCGCCAGGTACCACTCTCGCTGGCGAGGATCGTATTCCGCGGGGTAGCCCCCTTTGCCCGGATAGCTGGTGTGGATTCCTTTATCCAGGGCGGTGTATTGCCATAAAAACAGGTCCGGCCGGATATCGTGCACCAGCCGATAAACTTCGGGCATGGCTGCCAGTCTTGCCAGCTCTTCAACCACGGCCCGCCGTTCGATCCCTTTGGGCAGGAATACTACCTGCTGTTGGTAAGTGACCGGTATGGCCTGTAAATCCCCTTGCGGCCCGGGGCGGAAATGTTTTGTCGACGGGGTGAGCCCTTCAGGCTGGGAAGCCTG
>CALZHQ010000026.1 GCA_945787295.1 uncultured Desulfuromonadales bacterium | reverse complement strand
GCCGAAGATCAAGAGCGGTTGGCTGGCGCGCTATGCCAAGGTTGTCACCCATGCCGGGACCGGGGCGATCTGCAAAGCCGATTAACAGTGTTTTAAAAAACATACATAGTTTCAGAAAGTATATTGATTTTTCTATCTTCAGGGCGTTAAACTCCCTGATTTACCGCTGGCAGTGGTTCTCACTGCCAGTGTTTTTCTATTCGGATATTTGAGAGACAACTGCAACAGGAGGATCAGGTGGAACTGACCGGATCGCAGATTTTACTTGAGAGCTTGCAACAAGAGGGCGTCGACACGGTTTTTGGTTACCCCGGCGGTGCCGTCATCAATATTTATGATGACCTGTTCGATTCACCGATAGAGCATGTTCTGACCCGTCACGAACAGGCCGCGGTTCATGCTGCCGACGGCTACGCACGCTGTACCGGCAAGGTCGGAGTTGTTATCGCAACCAGCGGCCCGGGTGCCACCAATACGGTCACCGGTATCGCCACCGCTTACATGGATTCGATCCCGCTTGTGGTTATCACCGGCCAGGTTCCAACGCCGCTGATCGGAAATGATGCTTTTCAGGAAGCCGATATGTGCGGTATCACCCGCCCCTGCACCAAACATAATTTCCTGATTCAGGACATTCGTGACCTGGCCCGAACCATTAAGGAAGCCTTCTATATCGCCCGGACCGGTCGTCCCGGGCCGGTGCTGATCGACCTGCCGAAGGATATCCAGGTAGCCAAGCACAAGTTCAAGTACCCGGAAAATGTCAGTCTGCGTGGTTACAAGCCGACCTACGCCGGGAACAATCGTCAGATCGGCAAGGCCGCGAAGATGTTCCTCGAAGCGAAACGGCCGGTACTGTATGTCGGCGGCGGTATTAATCTGTCGGCAGCCAATGAAGAACTGGTCAAGTTGGCTGAAATGACCCAGACCCCGGTCACTACCACGCTGATGGCGATGTCCGGTTTTCCGCAACGTCACGATCTTGCCTTGGGCATGCTCGGCATGCATGGGACATTTTATGCCAACATGGCAGTCACCGAGTGTGACCTGCTAATCGCCGTTGGCGCTCGCTTTGATGATCGCGTCACCGGTCGGATCGATGCCTTTGCCAAGAAGGCCAAGGTCATTCATATCGATATCGATCCAACCTCGATCAAGAAGAATGTCGCGGTTGATCTGCCGATCGTCGGTGATCTCAAAGATGTTTTATCGAAGTTGGGCAGTGCCCTGGCTGACAAACCGGAGGAACTGCAGGCACTGGTTGCAAATACCGCAGATTGGCGAAGTACTGTAGACGAATGGAAGCAGACCCATCCGATGGCTTACACCGCCTCAGATTCGGTCATCAAGCCGCAGTTCGTAATCGAAAAAATCCGTGAGTTGACTGCCGATGATGCCATCATCACCACCGAGGTCGGCCAGCATCAGATGTGGACCGCGCAGTTCTTTCAGTTCAGTCAGCCACGCACATTTTTGACCTCCGGCGGTCTCGGCACCATGGGGTTCGGTCTGCCGGCGGCCCTTGGAGCTCAAGTCGCGTTTCCCGAACGTCAAGTGATCGATATCTCCGGTGATGGTTCTTTTCAGATGAACTCTCAGGAACTGGCGACCCTGGTGCAGTACCGCTTGCCGGTCAAGATTGCCATCCTCAATAACAACTTCCTCGGCATGGTCCGTCAGTGGCAGCAGATGTTCTTCGAAAAGCGCTACAGTCAGACCTGCATGGAGCTGCCGATCGACTTTGTCAAGTTGGCTGAAGCTTATGGTGCCACCGGTCTGCAGGCGACAAAAGTTGCCGACGTCGAGAAAACTATCAAAAAGGCCTTGGAGACTCCAGGCCCGGTGTTGATGGAATTCAAGGTTGCGCGCGAAGAAAACGTTCTGCCGATGGTTCCGGCCGGCAAAGGGATTAACGAAATGGTTCTGGCGTCTTAATCGAAACGCCAGTTAGTTTTAGATTTGGCCAGCAATATGGCCGGGAGGATTTGAACAGATGAAACATACAATTTCTGTGTTGGTGGAGAACGAATTCGGCGTGCTGTCGCGAATTTCCGGGCTTTTTTCCGGTCGCGGTTTTAATATCGAAAGTCTTTCGGTGGCGCCGACCCTGGAGCCGGGTATTTCCCGGATGACGATTGTGACCCGCGGTGATGACCGGATTCTTGAACAGATCAACAAACAGCTCAATAAGTTGATTTCGACGATTAAAGTCGTTGATTTCACCGGTGAAGAATATGTCGAGCGGGAACTGGCGCTGATCAAAGTCACCGCCGAAGCCGAGTCGCGCGCCGAAGCGCTGCGAATTGTCGACATCTTCCGCGCTAAGGTTGTTGATGTTACTCCCAAGTCCTACACCATCGAGATCACCGGAGCACCGGGCAAAATAGATGCTTTGCTGGAGCTGCTGCGGCCGATGGGTATCAAAGAAATCGTTCGCTCCGGCCCGGTGGTGATTGGTCGCGGTTCGAAAGGTGTCGCCGGTTAAAACTTTGTTGTCGCTTCTGCGCTGCCCACCCGATTGAGCAGGTCGGTGAAGGTCTGCGCAGCATGATGCCTTGGATTCAGAAAGTCGTCGCTAAAGAGAAAAGCTGATTGAGGCTAAACAATTTTGTTTGATTATGGTAAAAGGGCAGTCGTTATCACTGCCCTTTTACCTGTTTGGAGAGTTAATAAACGATGCGTAACCAGAATAAGCCGATTGCACAGGAAGGTTATCCCTTTATAGGTCTGTTTGCCTTTGTGACCCTGGTTTTTGCCCTGCTCGATTGGGGTTTCTTGACTTTGCTGCTGTTGGCGCTGACCCTGTTCACCGTCTACTTTTTTCGCAATCCCGAGCGGATTATCCCGGATGGCGAGAACCTGGTTGTCGCTCCGGCAGACGGCAAAGTCATTTTTGTAGGTGATGTCGATGAGCCCCGCTACTTTCAGGAGCGGGTGACCAAAGTCAGCATCTTCATGAATGTTTTTAATGTCCACGTCAACCGGGCTCCCTGTGACGGTAAAGTGGTTGAGATGTATTATCAGAAAGGGGAGTTTTTGAACGCCTCCCTCGATAAGGCCGCAGACTGTAACGAACAAGCTGGTATTCTACTGGAATCGGCGAGCGGTAACCGGATTCTATTCGTTCAGATCGCCGGCCTTGTGGCCCGGCGCATCGTCACTTACCCGGTTATCGGTGATCTGCTCGAACGTGGCATGCGCTATGGCCTGATCCGCTTCGGCTCCCGGGTGGATATTTACTTTCCGAAGGGCAGCGATGTTGATGTGACCCTTGGTGAAACGACAGTTGCTGGCGAAACTATTCTGGGGACATTGCCTTGAGCACGCAGCCGACCAAATCAGATAAGCGGGAAAACCTGCGAAAGGGTGTTTACGTACTGCCAAACCTGATTACCGCAGGCAGTCTGTTTGCTGGTTTTTACGTGATTATCGCCTCGACCGACGGTAACTTTGTTCGCGCTGCCTGGTTTATCCAGTAAGTTCGGTGTCGAGATGGACTCTCTGGCCGATGTGGTGGCCTTTGGGGTTGCTCCCGGGGTTCTGATGTACACCTGGGCACTCAAGCCGTACGGAAAGCTCGGTTGGTTGGCAGCGTTCCTCTATGTTGTCTGTGGTGCCTTGCGCCTGGCACGATTCAATGTGCAGGTTGACACGGTTGAGTCGAAGCGTTTTATCGGTCTGCCGATCCCGGCGGCAGCGAGTATTGTTGCGACCTGCGTGCTGCTGTTTTTTGAGCTGGGTGGAACCGGAACCATCAAGAAGGTATCGGTGTTGATGCTGGTGTTTTTGCTGGCATTTCTGATGGTCAGCAACATCAAGTACTTTTCGCTCAAGGATCCAGATCTGTTTAAGCGGCAGCCGTTTATGATGCTGGTCGGAGCGATCATGATCATGATTCTGATCGTTGCCAAGCCGGAAGTGGTCTTGTTTGTCATCGGTATGATTTATCTCGCTTCTGGTCCCTTGGGTTATCTTTTTAAGCGCAAGCAGGAACAGTTGCTAGAGGAGTCACCACCTCCCGAAGAATAGCTTTTGTTAGATGGTATTCCTGTTTCAAAAGATCAAAAAAAGCATCTGGGAGAGAAAAGGTCATAAAATCAGCTTGACTTGACTGTTCTTTTCCGGTTGAATCACCTTTCAAATGAATAGCGTTGAAGAGGAGTAGTAAGCGTTTCATTTCGTTTTAGAGAGCTGGCGGTCGCTGCAAGCCAGTAACGAAATACGCTGAACTCGCCTTGGAGCTGCAGGGATGAAGCCGTTGGCTAGTTTCTGCCGTGAGCCTGCGTGAAGGGACAATGAAGGATTTTGCTGAAGTATGGCGAAGTCGAACCAGGGTGGTACCGCGAAGCATACAAGCTCTCGCCCCTGTTACAGGGCGGGAGCTTTTTCTGTTTTGCTCCCATATCAAAATTGAAGGAATGGCGAAAGGGGGTGGTTCTGAGTGGAATCTGACCTAAGTGATCTGCAACTGAACACGAAACAGCTAAAGATTATCACGATGATGAACTGCCCCGGTTTTGACCGTTGGGCTCAATAAACGAAAAGGGTATAGCCATGAGTCAAAAAGAAAGAATCGTTATTTTTGATACCACTTTGCGTGATGGTGAACAATCTCCCGGTGCAAGTATGAACATCGAGGAGAAACTCCGCATTGCTCATCAGCTGGAACGACTCAATGTCGATGTTATGGAGGCCGGTTTCCCGATCGCCTCAGACGGTGACTTTGAGGCAGTCAAAAAGATTGCCCAAACCATAAAGGGACCGCAGATCGCCGTGAGCGTGGCCGTATCCATACCTTTATCGCCACCAGCGATATCCACATGGAGCACAAACTGAAAATGAGCGAGCAGCAGGTGCTTGATACTGCCATCGCGGCGGTCAAGCGTGCTGTCGGTTACACACCGAATGTTGAGTTCTCGGCGGAGGATGCTGCCCGGACCCGTCTGCCATTTCTTGCCAAGGTGATCGAAGCGGTCATCGAGGTCGGAGCGACGACGGTAAATATCCCGGATACGGTTGGTTACACGATTCCTTCGGAATACTACGACATCATCAGTTACCTGAAGGCGAATGTCGGCAACATCGACAAAGCGATTATTTCGGTCCACTGTCACAACGATCTTGGCCTCTCGGTGGCCAACTCCCTGGCTGCGGTTCAGGCTGGGGCCCGTCAGGTTGAATGTACCATCAACGGCATCGGTGAGCGGGCTGGTAACTGTTCCCTCGAGGAAGTGGTCATGGCTCTGCGGACCCGTCACGACATTCTGCCCTTTAGCTGCAACGTGGCGACCGAGCAGATTACCCCGTCGAGCAAGTTGCTGACCACCATTACCGGTATTCAGGTTCAGCAGAATAAGGCGATTGTCGGTGCTAACGCTTTTGCTCACGAAGCGGGTATTCATCAGCACGGTATGTTGATGAATGCGGAAACCTACGAAATTATGACTCCGGAGTCGGTCGGTTTGAACCAGAGCAAGCTGGTTCTCGGCAAGCACTCCGGTCGCCATGCTTTTATCGATCGCCTCAAAGAACTCGGCTACGATCTGAACAAGGAAGAGATTCAAAAAGCCTTTGTCCGGTTCAAATCATTGGCGGATATGAAGAAGGAAATCTTTGACGAAGACCTGGATGCGATCGTTGCTGATGAGGTTTTGCGGGTTTCTGAAACCTACAAGTTGCTGCAGATGAATGTCAGCTCCGGTTCTTTTGCTGCACCGACCGCGACTGTTGAAATGGAAGTGGAAGGGGAAGTGAAAAAGACGGCGGTGATGGGGGATGGCCCGGTCGATGCCAGCTTTAAGGCGATCAAAGAGCTCACTGGTACCGCTTATCCATTGCTCAACTTTTCTGTCGGCGCTATCACCGGCGGAACCGATGCGCAAGGAGAGTGCTCTGTGCGCTTGAAAACCGAGGAAGGTCGTGAGGTGCTTGGCCAGGGCGCACACCCTGATATTATTGTCGCCAGCGCCAAGGCTTACATCAACGCATTGAACAAAATTGTCAGCATCTCCAACCGCACGCGCGGCGATGTTTGAAAGTCTGCATTTCGTGAATCAATAGGAGAACTCATGGGTAAGACGTTAGCTGAAAAAATATTTGACGCCCACCTTCAGGACGAGCCGTTCGAGGGTACCAAGGTGCTCAGCCTCGACCGGGTGCTCTGTCATGAAATTACCACTCCGGTGGCGATTGCTGATTTAGTGTGGCGTGGCAAGGACCGGGTTTTCGATCGGAATAAGATCAAGGCGGTTATCGATCATGTCACCCCGTCCAAGGACTCCAAGACCGCCACTCAGGCAAAGATGCTGCGTGAATGGGCACGGCGGCATGAAATCCCCGATTTCTTCGATGTCGGGCACAACGGTGTCTGTCATGCAATTTTTCCGGAGAAGGGTTATATCCGCCCCGGTTACACCGCCATCATGGGCGACAGCCATACCTGTACCCATGGTGCTTTCGGCGCTTTTGCCGCCGGTGTCGGCACCACCGATCTGGAAGTCGGCATCCTCAAGGGCGTCTGTGCTTTCCGTGAGCCGACCTCTATCCGGGTCAACCTGAACGGTGAATTGCCGCCGGGCGTTTATGCCAAGGACGTGATTCTCTACGTCATCGCCCAACTGGGAGTGAACGGTGCCACCGACCGGGTCATTGAGTTCCGTGGTCCGATCGTCGAGCAGATGAGCATGGACGCGCGGATGACTCTTTGCAACATGGCGATCGAAGCGGGCGGCACCTGCGGCGTCTGCATGCCGGACATGACCACTGTTGACTACCTCTGGCCGTTCATACAGGACGAATTCGCCAGCAAGGAAGCAGCGCTGGCCGAGTACAGCAAGTGGGTATCCGATGAAGACACCAGCTACGATAAGGTTCTGGATATCGATGTAACCAGCCTTGAGCCGCAAGTGACCTTTGATTACAAACCGGATTGCGTCAAGCCGGTCAGCGAGATGGCTGGTACCAGGGTCGATCAAATCTATATCGGTACCTGTACCAATGGCCGAATCGAAGATCTGCGTCAGGCTGCTGAAGTCCTCAAGGGCAAGCGAGTCGCTGATACGGTGCGCGGTATCGTGTCGCCGGCGACGCCGAAGATTTTCAGCCAGGCGCTCGACGAGGGCATTATCAAGATTTTCATGGATGCCGGATTTTGCGTGACCAACCCGACCTGCGGCGCCTGTCTCGGGATGAGTAACGGTGTCCTGGCTGAAGAAGAAGTCTGTGCCGCAACCAGCAACCGGAACTTCAACGGCCGGATGGGCAAGGGGGGCATGGTGCACCTGATGAGTCCGTCGACCGCAGCGGCAACGGCCATCACCGGTGTCATCACCGACGCCAGAAGCCTTTAATCGGATCGAAGGAGAAATAAGATGCAGAAGAAATTTGGCGGATCGGCAATCTTCCTCGACCGGTCCGATATCAATACCGACGAAATTATCCCGGCCAAGTACCTCACCGAGGTGACTAAAGAGGCCCTCACACCATATATCCTTGAGGATCTCAAACTGGAAGGTTTTGAGCCTAAGGGTGAAAAGCTAAAGAACGCCACTGTCGTTATCTCGCGCGAAAACTTCGGCTGCGGTTCCTCCCGCGAGCACGCTCCCTGGGTGTTCGAGGTGAACGATGTGCATACCATTATCGCTGAAAGCTACGCGCGGATCTTCCGTCAGAACATGTTCAATTGCGGCATGCTGGCGATTGAACTGCCGAAGGCCGATATCGATCAGCTGATCGCTCTGCAGCAGCAGGGTGATGTTGAAGTTGCAGTCGATCTGGACGCCCAGTCTTTGACCGCCAAGGCAGGTGGTGAAGAGAAAAACTTCAGTTTTGAAATCAGTCAGTTTGACAAGGCGCTGGTTGAAGCTGGTGGCTGGGTTGAGTTTGCTGATTCACGTTATTAAAAATAAGAGAAAATATGGAAAAAGGCCAGCCAGGCTAGCCGGTTTTAGGCTGGCCTTTCTGTTTGATGACAAGGTAGCAAATACGATCCGGACAAAGTGCAGCTGGACAGAATACTCTCGATCTATCTCCCAATAAATCAGCCGACAGGCTCGGAGCGTTCACGGGCCAGCTGCCAAAAGGCGTAAACACCAGGCCGTTGTAAGTTGCGTTTGCTGGTGCAAAGACCGACCTGGTACGATCCCAGCTGCGGTGCCTGATCGACAATAACGACATCATCGCGGAACGGGCTGCGATCCACAACCAGCTGCGGAACAATGCCGATGCCACAGCCCAAACGGACCATCGGGATGATCGCTTCGTTGCCGGTAACCTCGGAAGTGATATTAGGTGTAATGCGCTGTTCCTTCAGCCACTGGTTCAAACGGCGCCGGGACAGACCGGTCTGCGGAAGGACCAGTGGTACTCGGGAAAAATCGAGTTGCCCGTTGCTGGTCGGGATCTCAGCGACATCGCTCTTTGAGGCGATGAACACCAATGGAGTTGTGGTGATTGGCAAAAATTCGATCCGCGAGCGGTGCCGGTCGGGCAGGGCGGCAACGGCCAGATCGATCTCCCCGCTCTGCAATCGTTCTACCGCCTGTTCGGCAACCCCGGTCCGCAGCTCCAGCTGCACTTCAGGGTAAGCGCTGCGATAGGCTTCCAGCAGATGTGGCAGCAGACTGTAGACGGCAGTGATCGATGCGTAGATCGACAGGGTTCCGGCAATTGCCTGTTCGTTTTTCAGCGTCGTCTGAAAATTCTTCCATTCCTGAACCGACTGCCGGGCATAACTGCGAAACTGTTCGCCCGCCGGTGACAGGCGGACGGTGCGGTTATCACGCAGGAACAGCGGCTGTTCAACCTGCTCTTCGAGCCGTTGGATGGTTCGAGTCAGGGCCGAAGGGCTCAGATTGCAAGCCTGACTGGCCTTGCCAAAGTGGAGGAGCTCAGCAACGGTAAGAAATATTTTCAGTTCGCGAATATCCATTTTCTGCCTTTTCCTCTCGTTGACTGGTGTTGCGTATCGCGCAACACAATATACACAACAAATCAATATACGCAATAATGATTATCAGGTATCTTGCTCAAATCTAAAAAAGCCTATTTTTCAATAACATCCAAATAAAAGGAGAAACATCATGGGTCAGAACTATTTCAATTCGCTGTCGTTCAGTCGCAAATTGCAGGAACTGGGAAACTGTCGCTTCATGGACAGCAGCGAGTTCAACGGCGTTGATTACCTCAAAGGGAAAAAAATCGTTATCGTCGGTTGTGGCGCCCAGGGCCTGAACCAGGGCTTGAACATGCGCGACAGCGGCCTCGACGTGTCCTACGCCTTGCGTAAAATCGAGATTGATGAGAAACACATCTCCTGGGAAAACGCGACTAACAATAACTTTGACTTCGACACTATCGAAAACATGGTCCCTAAAGGCGATCTGGTTCTGAACCTGACTCCTGACAAGTACCACACCCCGATCGTTAACCATGTTATGCCGCTGATGAAAAAAGACGCCTGCCTCTCCTACTCGCACGGTTTCAACATCGTTGAGGAAGGGATGCAGATCCGCAAAGACCTGACCGTCATTATGGTTGCCCCCAAGTCCCCGGGTTCCGAGGTGCGCGCCGAGTACCTGCGTGGCTTCGGTGTCCCGACCCTGATTGCTGTCCACACCGAAAATGATCCGAACGGCGACGGCCTGGAGATTGCCAAGGCTTACTGCTGCGGAACCGGTGGTGACCGCGCCGGCGTCCTGTTCTCCTCCTTCACCGCTGAAGTCAAGTCCGACCTGATGGGCGAGCAGACCATCCTTTGTGGCGTTCTGCAGACCGGTTCCATCCTCTTCTACAACAAGATGGTCGAGTCTGGCATCGAGTCCGGCTATGCCGCTAAGCTGATCCAATACGGCTGGGAGACGGTTACCGAAGCTCTCAAGCATGGTGGTATCACCAACATGATGGACCGTCTTTCCAACCCGGCCAAACTGGTTGCTTTCGACCTTGCTGAGGAATTAAAAGAGATCATGACTCCGTTGTTCCAGAAGCACATGGATGACGTCCTTTCCGGAGATTTCTCTGAAACCATGATGAAGGACTGGGCAAACAATGATGCCGACCTGCTGCGCTGGCGCGAAGAGACCAACAACGAGCCGTTCGAAAAAGCCGAAGCTCAAGCAGCCGACATCCCTGAGCAGGAATACTTCGACAACGGCATCCTGATGGTCGCCCTGGTCAAAGCAGGTGTTGAGCTGGCATTCGATACCATGGTGGAAGCTGGCATCAAAGAAGAGTCGGCCTACTACGAGTCACTGCACGAGACTCCGCTGATCGCCAATGTTATCGCTAAAAAGAAGCTCTACGAGATGAACAAGGTTATCTCCGATACTGCCGAGTATGGTTGCTACCTGTTCGCTCATAGCTGTGTGCCGCTGCTGAAGGACTTCATGGCCAAAGTTGATACCAGCGTCATCGGCAAGGGTCTGGAGTTGAAGGATAACGGCGTCGATAATCAAACGCTGGTCGCCGTCAATGCCGAAATTCGCAACACTCTGGTCGAAGAAGTCGGCCAGGAGCTGCGTGAGGTTATGGAAGGAATGGAAGCTATTGTCTAATTGACAAAAGCGACCATGATAATAAGAGCAGGCATTTGCTTATGATGTCTGCTTCAGACTGCTGACCAAGTCCCCGCTTCCGAGCGGGGATTTTTTTTCGTTCGGCTTGGCCAAGTACCTGTAGCTGTTGGAGCTGGTATAGTTGTTCTCTAACGACAGGAGTCAGCTATGTCTACGAAGAAAATATGGTTTGCCAATGCCAACAATGAACAGCTTGCCGCAATTATCGATTTCCCGGTTGATCAAAAACCGTTGACCTACGCAATTTTTGCCCACTGTTTTACCTGTACTAAAAACATCAAGGCGGCGGTAAGAATCAGTCGTACTCTTGCACAAGAAGGAATAGCTGTCCTGCGATTCGATTTTACCGGTCTGGGGGCTAGTGAAGGAGAATTTTCTGACAGTAATTTTTCCTCCAATGTTGAGGATCTTATAAGTGCGGCGGAGTTTCTGGGTCTCGAATACCAGGCGCCTGCATTGCTCATTGGTCATTCATTAGGGGGCGCAGCGGTTTTGCAGGCTGCGGATGATATTGATTCGGTCCGGGCAGTGATTGCGATTGCCGCCCCGGCCGATCCTGCCCATATATTGCACCATTTCGAAGCACAAAAAACAGAGATAGAGCGTAGTGGTGAGGCGGAAGTCTTCCTTGGCGGACGACCATTCAAGGTGAAGAAGCAGTTCCTTGAGGATCTGCAGGCGAGTAGGGTAGAGGAACGGCTGGGCCGATTGAAAAAAGCCTTGCTGGTGATGCATTCACCGATCGATGAGACAGTGTCGATCGATCATGCCGCGCGGATTTTCAAGGCGGCGAAGCATCCGAAAAGTTTTATCTCACTCGATACGGCCGATCATCTGCTGTCTGATGAGCGGGATGCAGAGTATGTTGGTAAAATGGCGGCGAGTTGGGCTTGCCGTTTTCTTAATATGCAGCATGAAGACCCGGACACGCAGCATCCGGAGAATAAGGTCATCGCCAAAATTGAGAAAGGTTATCGTACTGAAATCATCGCGAATGGTCATCCTTTAACAGCGGATGAGCCGATCGCAGTTGGCGGAACCAACAGTGGACCGTCACCCTACGACCTGCTGGTAGCAGGCGTAGGCGCTTGTACGGCGATGACGCTACGCATGTACGCTGATCATAAAAAACTTTCACTCGATTCGGTCACCGTCACTTTGTCGCATAAAAAGATTCACGCGACCGATTGTGACGAATGCGAAAGCGAGTCGGGTAAAATTGATCGGATAGAGCGTGAAATTTCGCTTGTCGGAGATTTAAGTGGCGAACAACGTCAGCGCTTGCTGGAAATCGCTGACCGCTGCCCGGTCCATAAAACTCTACACTCTGAGGTGAATATCGTCAGTCGCCTTGTCGATTGACGAGGTGTCCGCGCGCAATACTTAACAACTGCTGTTCTATTTATTCCGCTTGCCAGCACCACCCTTTACGACTATAGTCGGCGTCTTTTGCGCCAAATCCCAGATAGTTGTAAAGGAAGTCCATGTTCGAGTTTATTGCCCAGAAATCGGCCAGTTTTAAAGATGATCTACTCTCAGGTTTAACCGTTGCCCTGGCCCTGGTGCCGGAAGCGGTTGCTTTTGCTTTTGTGGCCGGGGTCGATCCATTGGTCGGTCTGTATGCAGCGTTTATGGTCGGCATAATCACTGCCGTTGTCGGCGGCCGGCCGGGAATGATTTCCGGTGCCACCGGAGCCCTGGCGGTTGTCATGGTCGATCTGGTAGCCGAGCATGGGGTCGAATATCTGTTCGCGGCCGTGGTGTTGATGGGCCTCATCCAGATCAGTGCTGGGGTGTTGCGGTTGGGGAAGTTTGTTCGCCTGATTCCGCACCCGGTGATGCTCGGTTTTGTTAATGGTCTGGCGATCGTGATCTTCCTGGCGCAACTCGGTCAGTTCAAGTTTATCGATGGTGCCGGTGTTCAGCAGTGGTTGCAGGGTTCGCAAATGCTACTAATGCTCGGACTGGTGCTGCTGACCATGGCGATTATCCATTTTTTGCCGAAGCTGACCCGGGCAATTCCATCATCGCTGGTAGCAATTGTTGTTGTCACTGGCTTGGCGCACGGCCTGAACCTTGACACCCGGATGGTCGGTGATCTGGCCTCGGTGGCCGGTGGGCTGCCGCAGTTTCATATCCCAATGGTGCCGATCAGCCTGGAAAATATCCTGATTATTCTTCCGTATTCGGTGATTCTGGCCGCCATCGGCCTGATTGAATCCTTGATGACCATGACTCTGGTCGATGAACTGACCGAAACTCGTGGCCGCGGCAACAAGGAGTGTATCGGCCAGGGGGTCGCCAATGTCGTCACCGGGTTTTTCGGTGGTATGGGTGGCTGCGCGATGATCGGTCAGAGTATGATCAATATCAGTTCCGGCGGGCGTGGTCGTCTCTCTGGGATCACTGCTGCGTTGAGCCTGTTGGCTTTTATCGTGCTGGCGTCCGGGTTGATAGAGATGATTCCTCTGGCGGCTCTGGTCGGCGTGATGTTTATGGTTGTCATTGGCACTTTCGCTTGGTCGAGCCTCCGTATCCTGCATAAAATTCCGCGCAGCGACGCCCTGGTGCTGGTGCTGGTTTCAGCTGTTACTGTTGTCTCGGACCTGGCAATCGCAGTCGCGGTTGGGGTGGTCGTCTCAGCGCTGGTATTTGCCTGGGAAAGCGCCAAGCGGATAGATTCCCGCAATGAACTTGATGTGGAGGGAGCCAAGATCTACACGCTCAGCGGACAGTTGTTTTTTGGGTCAATTCAGAGCTTTTACGATCAGTTTACCCCCCACGAAGATCCCGATAATGTCGTTATCGATTTCAGCCGTTCTCGTGTTTGTGATCATTCTGGTCTAGAGGCCGTCAGCAGTCTGACCGAACGTTATCTGAATCAGGGGAAAAAATTGCGTTTAAAGGGTTTGAGTGAAGAATGTCGAACGTTGCTCGATAATGCTGGCAGTATGATTGAGGTTAACCTGGAAGACCCGCGCTATCGTGTGGCAACTGACAAGCTGGCGTAAATTTGCGGAAAAATATACGGACGGACAAAAGGCACTTTTCTGGCGAAAGGTGCCTTTTGTTTTTTCGATGATTGGAATTGTCTGGTTTGCTGGTTGCCAGTATGATATGGACATATTTAAGGAAACGCTAATGATCGCTAGGCTTATCTGATCCTTTCAGATAGACTGTAGCTACCGATTTGATTTTGTAACTGTGTTTTTTAATATTTCTTCCTGTTGAGGACCTCATGAGTCAAGGCTATGTAACGGTCAAGGATCTGATTTCTCAGATGCAGAATGAAGAGAATTTTCCGGCAATTTCACAACATATTACCGAACTCAATTCCAGGGCGGCACCGACCAGCGATTCTTCTGCCAACGAGCTGGCAGCCCTGATACTGCGGGATTATTCATTAACCAGCCGCTTGCTCAAAGTAGCCAATTCCGCCATGTACGGTCAGTTTTCGGGGACTATTTCAACAATCTCGCGGGCGGTCGTGGTCCTCGGTTTTGAGCAGGTGCAATTGACCGCCGCCAGTTTGATCTTTTTTGAGCATTTGCAGAACAAGTCGAAATCCCATTATGTCAAAGAGGCGGTGCTGTCAGCTTTTTTAAGCGGCATTCTGGCGCGTGACCTGGCAAAAAATATCGGTATGGCTGGCTGGGAGACTTTTTATATCGGCGCAATGTTCCATAACTTTGGCCGCTTGCTGACAATGAATTATTTCTCGACTGAATTTGAAATCTATCAACAGCTGCAGTTGAATGCTGGACTGGATGAGGAGACTGCTGCACGCCGGGCGCTTGGCGTTTCGTTTTCCGAGTTGGGAATTGGCGTTGCCAAGTCCTGGAGCCTGCCGGACCAGATCATCGTCAGCATGAAGCACCCGCAAGAAGGGGCGCTGAAAGATGACGGGAAAAAGATAGATCATCAGCAGATACTGCCCCGCTTTGCCAATGAGCTTTGCGATATCACGATGAATGTGCCTCCTGCAGAGCGGCGCCAACGGCTGATCAGGGTTCTGGCAAAGTACCGTAAGATTTATCCAGTGCGATTGAGTGAAATCGTCACGATGATGGATGACGCCATCAAGGAAATGCAAAAATTTACCGAAGTCTTGAAGCTTGATCGGAATGAACTGCAACGCCTCGATCGCCGTAGCTTTAATGTCACCCAAGCGGACCAGGCAGCGGCCCCGGAAATAACGGAACAACAAGCTGCTATCTCCCTGCATAAATTTGAAATTTCCGATCAGAATCAGCAGCCGCAGCTCTTAACCACTGCTGAACAACGTAAGCAGCACTTGCAGAGCGGTGTCCAGGAAATTACCAATGTTATGCTGGACGAGTTCTCTTTGGACGAGATTCTCAGCATGATTGTGGAAACCATTTACCGGGGGATCGGTTTTGACCGGGTGGTCATTTTTTTCAAAGATCCCCGTTCTGACAAGATGCAGGCGCGATACGGTTTGGGCCCCAACTCGACGGCGATTATCAAGGATTTCAGTTTTGCCCTGGAGAAAGGCGCAAAGGACTTGTTCAATATGGCCATGCATGAGAACAAAGATTTATATATCGGCAATGTCGCTGATGTCGAGGTTAGGGATTACAGACCTGACTGGTTCGGTGGCTTAATCTTCTCGGCGAGTTTTGCAATCTATCCGATTGTCATTAATCAAAAAGAGATCGGACTTATTTATGGTGGTCACGATGAAGCTGGAGAACATCTAGACCGGGAGCAACTCAATTCATTGAAAACCTTGCGCAATCAGGCGGCATTGGCAATCAAGCAAGCATTCGCCGGAGCCTGAACCTTGTACCGACTTGTGCTTAAAATACGGATTTATAAGCAAAACAAAGGCTACATGATGGCTTTTTATCAGAACTTTTTTCTTGGCGATAGAAACGTAAAAATATCCATGTCGGATTGCTAGGACGTATATGACTGATTCACCTCCCTCCGCCGGCCGAAAAGCTGCTTGCTGGTTGCTGTGGCTGGGGTTGATACATTTTTGTCCCGTCATCTGGTTTATGTTTGTTGCCGCCGGCCTCGCGCCGACGGCCCTGCTGTTCGGCTTCGGTTTGGCCGGTTTGTTCAATACAGATTCCGGTAGCGGGGTCATGGCGCTGGTTGCTCTCGTTCCGGCGTTGCTCTATGGCGCCATTTTCTGGGGAATCGCTTATCTCTTCTGTCGCCTTCTTTGGCGGATGACAAAGCCGTACCTGCGTAGCACTATTCTGATGCTTGTCTTGGGTGCGCTGGTTGTGTTAGCCAGTCAGCCGATTTATGTCAGTTACGGACACAGTAGCAGCTATCATTACACGCTGCTGCAATTGATCGATGAATTTGCCAGCCACCTGCCAACCTGGTTGGTTCCGGGCTATCTCTGTGGTTTATCGGTGGTAGGCCTCAGTCTGTTTGTCGGTCAACACACTCCGGCAATTTACCCAACCTGGTCGATTCCTCGCCGCCGTCGCCGGCAAATTATCTTCGCTTTGCTGGTTTCGTTGCTGATCGGTATCGGCTATACGCACCGGCTGGCAATCTTCATCCGGCCGCTGGCTCTTATGGATATTGCTGCAGCTCAATACTATTTAGCCATGTCGATGCGCGATAGCCCGGGTGCTGAGTCGATGCGCGAATGGTTAACGCGTGCTGCGGCTCAGGGACATGTCGACTCCGCGATGCAGTTGAGCAGGATAGAGACCTCAGGCAAAGAACGGTTGCGCTGGTTACGAGTGGCGGCGGAGAGCGGTCATGAGGAAGCGCAGTATCGGCTTTACCAAATACTTGGCAATGCCAAAGCCAGCGCTGTCGAACGGGTTGAAGCTGCTCGCTGGCTCCGCCGGTCGGCAGAATCAGGCTATCCACAGGCACAATATGAGCTAGGCCGTTACGCTTTCGACGGGCGGAACCGGTTTGCTGTCGGCAAAGATGTCATCCAGGCGCGTAAATTGTTGGAACTGGCCGCGCAGGCTGGTAGCGGTGACGCGATGCGGGAATTGGCCTGGCGCTACGCTCAGGCGGAAAACGGCTTCCCGCTTGATCTGAACCGGGCTGCTGACTATTATCAGCAGCTCTCTGAAGGCTATGCCGATGGGGCGTTTGGATTGCGGAAGGATCTGGATAAAGCCGGATTCGCCCAGCAAAAAGCAGATGAATACAGAGCTTTGCAGCAGCGACTGGATGAAGGTGATCCGGCCACCCTCGCTGAGTTTGGTCTGCAGCAGCTAAAGTCACGTGATGCAACCGCAGAAAATCGGCAGCAGGCACTGTCGCTACTTCGTCGGGCGGCAGGACAGGGAGATGCTGAGGTTCAGTATCAGCTCGGCTTCATTCTGCTCAATGGTCGCAATGGCGTTACCCCGGATCTGGCGGAGGGGCGAGGCTGGTGGGATAAGGCGGCCAGACAGAATCATGTTCAAACGATGCAATATTTGGCCAAGGCTTACCAGAGTGGTCAGTTCGGTTATCCCGTTGATTTGCTGAAGGCGAATCAGTTTACCGAAAAGCTGGTATCCACATACCGCGATGGTTTGTATGGGGTTGAGCCAGACGCGAATAAATTACGTCAATGGCAGGATGAGGAAAAGCACTTTCAACGGATCGCCGGATTATCCGGCGGTTATTTATCTCCGGCGGAGCTGCGAACCAAAGCGCAAGCCGGTGATTTGGATGCCCAGTACCAACTCGCCAGGCAGCAATTGCTTTCCGGTCATCAGCCGACTTTGCAGGAAGGATTAAGCTGGTTGGAAAAAGCCGCCGAAGCTGGTCTTCCCGAGGCCCAGTATCGGCTGGTGACTTATTATCAGACCCGAGACAGTCTCATCCGCAATGATCCGCAGCGTGGGGTGAGGCTGCTGAGCGAGGCCGGTGAGGCCGGTCACCTGCGTGCTCTCTCGACCCTGGCTCTGGCTTACGAAAAAGGACGTTATGATTTGCCGGTCGATCGGCAGCGGGCTCGGGAACTTTATCGACAATTACTGCGTGTTTATGCGACCGGTGAGTATCTTGGGGACATTGATGAACGGTTCATCGGCTTTCAAAAAAGTCGACTGGAGATGTTGAACCGCTTGCTCAAAAGTGACTGAAATCCTGCCGTCGTTTTTCTCCTTGCGCGATAACCTTTTTCCGTGAAATTTGTATCTGATCGATTAAGAAGAAATGGTTTGACAAAAAAACGCCTGCTTCCTATAGTTTTAGCCGCTTTTCAGCCCCCGATTTTAGCGGGGTTTTTTTAAATTTCATTCAGGAGAGATTGAAATGGCATCGACATTTAAAGTTGCAGTTCTGCCCGGCGATGGAATCGGGCCTGAGGTGATGGCGGAAGCACTCAAAGTGCTCGATGCTGTCGAAACAAAATATGCTGTGAAGTTCGAGCGCACCACCGCCAACGTTGGTGGCGCTGGCATCGATAACGAAGGCAAGGCGCTGCCTGATAGCACCGTTGAAATCTGCAAGTCATCCGATGCGATCCTGTTCGGCAGTGTTGGTGGGCCTAAATGGGAAAGCCTGCCCCCCGACGAGCAGCCGGAGCGGGGTGCGCTGTTGCCGCTGCGGAAGATCTTCGGTCTGTTCTGTAATCTGCGTCCGGCGATCATCTTCCCGGCTTTGACCGGTGCCTCCAGCCTGAAAGAGGAAGTGATCGAAGGTGGTTTTGATATCCTGGTGGTTCGTGAACTGACCGGTGGCATTTATTTTGCCGAGCCGAAGGGGATCGAAGGCGAGGGCGCCGAGCGGACCGGGTTCGATACCATGAAATATTCCGATGCCGAGGTTGAGCGGATCAGCCATGTTGCTTTCGAGGCCGCCCGTAAGCGGGGCAAGAAGGTCTGCTCCATCGACAAGGCCAACGTGTTGTCGACTTCGATCGTCTGGCGTGAAACAGTTGAGCGGGTCGCCAAGCAGTACCCCGATATCGAGCTGTCGCACATGTATGTCGATAACGCTGCCATGCAGCTGGTCAAGTGGCCGAAGCAGTTCGACGTGATGCTCTGTGGCAACATGTTCGGTGATATCATCTCCGACGAAGCGGCGATGCTGACCGGTTCCCTCGGCATGCTCCCGTCCGCTTCGTTGGCCGAAGGTTCCTTCGGCATGTATGAGCCGTCCGGGGGCAGCGCGCCTGACATCGCCGGGCAGGGGATCGCCAATCCGATCGCCCAGATCCTTTCGGCCTCGATGATGCTGCGTTACTCCTTCGGTATGGTTGAGGCGGCCGATGCCATTGATGCCGCAGTCGAAAAAACCCTCAACGACGGTTACCGTACCGGCGACATATATCAGGGCAATGCGGGTGAGAAGAAAGTCAATACCGTTGAAATCGGCGACGCGATTATCGCTCGTCTTTAATAGCTGACAGCTTTTTTGCTGTAACAGATTGATTTACTCTGGGCAGGGGGCGATATCGCCCCCTGTTGTCCGTCATGCAGACTACAGAAAAGACATATCCGGGCGCATACCGTGAAGGTGGCAGTTATCTTCATCTGTTTGATCCCCGTTTGAAATTGTTGCTGCTCTGTAGCCTGATCGTCTGTTTGTTCTCTGCGACATCCGGCTGGCGTTTGCTGTTGCTGTTGCTGCTTTGGCTGGCGTGCGCCCGCTTTTGCGCCAACGGCTTGCGTGACGGTCTGAAGGTTGCCGGGATGATGCGCTGGTTGCTGCTGTTCACCTTGTTGCTGCATCTGTTCTTTACGCCCGGACGAACCCTGTTCGGAACCAGCTGGTTGTCGTTTGACGGATTGTTGCGTGGCTTGTTGATCGATGGCCAGTTGTTGCTGGCAGTGCTCTTTTCGATGTTGTTGGCCTGGACGACGAAGCCGGAACATCTGGCGTGGGGATTAACCTCTTTATTGTCCCCTTTACAGCGCTTCAGGTTGCCGGTTCGCGAATCGGGAGGGCTGTTGTTACTGGTACTGCAATTTTTTCCGATGATTCGTGATGAAGTCACTCAGCTGCAGGTCGACGGGGGCGGTCCTCAGCGAGGTCTGGCTGGAGTTAAGGCTAAGGCGGCACTGGTTGGACCCTTGTTGATGCGGCTGGTTGATCGTGCCGACCAGCTGGCTAGTGCAATCGCGACTGGAAAAGAATCCTATTCGGTCGCGCAGGTCGCTGTCGATCGAAGATTGAGTCGTTTTGACTGGATATTTTTTAGCAGTGGCCTGGGGCTGCTGCTGCTGCTCTGGTTGGTGTAGAATGGCAAAAATCAAGTTAACAATTGAATATGATGGAACTGATTATGTTGGCTGGCAGGTGCAGCCGAATGGGGTCTCGGTGCAACAACGCGTTGAGCTGGCTCTTGAGCAATTGCTTGAGCAGCCAGTGCGCGTTCATTCTTCCGGAAGGACTGATGCCGGTGTCCACGCATATGGGATGGTTTGTCATCTGACGACCGAGCGGGACTTGCCTCTGTCCGCCTGGCGGGAAGGGTTGAATCGTTATCTGCCGGAGAGTATCGCTGTCCGCTCGGCAGTCGTGGTTGATGATGATTTTCACGCCCGCTTTTCTGCCAAAGGCAAGCGCTACCGTTATAGCTTGTTGTGTGCTGAAGTCCGTTCTCCGCTCCGGAGGAGAACCAGCTGGCAAATCCGTCAAAAGCTCGATGTGCAGGCAATGAAAGCGGCCGCCGAGCTGTTTGTTGGTGAACACGAGTTTGCCGCGTTCCGCACCAGCGGCTGCGCTGCGGAAACAACTCAGCGAGAGATCTATTCAGTAGAGCTGATCGAGGACGGCTGTTTGCTGCATATCGATGTGTCCGGCTCCGGTTTTCTGAAAAACATGGTTCGCATGATGGTCGGAACATTGGTTGAAATAGGGCGCGGGAAAAGGCCTGTTGAAGATGTGGCGCATTTGCTCACTCCCGGCTCAGAAGTAGGCCCGGCTTTGACCGCTCCAGCCCAGGGGTTATGCCTGATGGAAGTCTGGTATTAGGCAGCTGAAATAGTGCTGTAATATTCTATTGATTTGCTGACGAATTCCCTTGACAGCCGGGGGGGAGTCGGATAGATTTACCGCTTTGTGAGCCCCACAACCCTTTTAAGTAAGTAGATTCTGGAGAGGAACGCGATGAGTACTCAGATCGCTAAAGAGCAAGATATCAACAGAGAATGGTTTGTCGTCGATCTGGAGGACGTAGTCCTCGGTCGTGCTGCAACTGAAATTGCCCGTGTCCTGCGCGGCAAGCATAAGCCGATTTACACCCCAAGCGTTGATACCGGTGATTTCGTCGTCGTGCTGAATGCCGACAAGGTCAAGTTGACCGGCAACAAGCTGGCCGACAAGAAATACTATCACCACACAGGCTACCCAGGTGGTATCCGTGAGATCAATGCTGAAAAACTGCTCGCCAAGAAGCCTGAAATGGTTTTGCAGGCAGCTGTTAAGGGGATGCTGCCCAAGAATACCTTGGGTCATGCTGCCCAAGAATACCTTGGGTCGCAAGATGTTTAAGAAACTCAAGGTCTACGCCGGTGGCGAACATCCTCATGCCGCCCAGCAGCCTAAAGAACTGAAGATTTAGGAGATAGCTAGATGGCTGAGCAGAAGTATTACGCAACTGGTAAAAGAAAAACCTCGATCGCTCGTGTCTGGATGAAACCGGGTAGCGGTGAGATTACAATCAACAAGCGCACCATGGACGAGTTCTTCGGCCGCGAAACCTCCAAAATGGTGGTTCGTCAGCCGCTCGAGTTGACTGAAAACGCAGGCAAGTTTGACATCTCAGTCAACGTCTGCGGTGGCGGTGCTTCCGGTCAGGCCGGTGCCATCAAGCATGGTATTACCCGTGCTCTGCTGGAAATGGACCCTGAATTGCGTGCAGTGCTGAAGAAGGCCGGTTTTGTCACCCGTGACAGCCGCGTCAAGGAACGGAAAAAATACGGTCGCCGTGGCGCCCGTCGGAGCTTCCAGTTCTCCAAGCGTTAAGCGCGACAGACTGTTTTTGACAGTCAATCTGTACGATCAAAAGAGGGAAGCCCGGTTGGGTTTTCCTCTTTTTTTTTCAATGGTCGACAGCTGAGGTCACAAACGGTTAATATGCGTAACAATCATCATGGTTTAGGAACTATTTCTTAAGAAATAGAGAGATAGAGGTCAGTTATGCTCAAGGTTGCTGTGGTTGGCGCCAGCGGTTATACCGGCGTTGAATTGATCCGTTTGCTGGTCGGTCATCCTGAAATCGAGATCAGTTGTGTGACATCCCGGCAGCACGAAGGTTTGCCGATCAGCCAGGCGTTTCCATCGCTGTCCGGTTTTTGCGAATTGATCTGCGAGCCGCTCGATGTGGCCGAGATTGCAGGCAAGGCCGAATTGATTTTCACCGCCTTGCCACATAAGTCGGCGATGGAAGTGATTCCCGGTTTTCTTGAGGCGGGCTGCAAGGTTGTCGACCTTTCTGCTGATTACCGGCTGAAAGATCAGGCCGTTTACGAGCAGTGGTATCAGGAGCACAGCAGCCCGGAGTTGCTGGCTGAAGCTGTTTATGGTCTGCCGGAGCTGTTCCGTGCTGAGATTGGCTCTGCGAGGTTGATCGCTAATCCGGGTTGTTATCCGACCAGTGTCGCGCTCGGTTTGGCGCCATTGCTGAAAAGTGATCTGATCGATCCGGCGACCCTGGTCATCGACAGCAAGTCAGGCACCAGCGGTGCAGGTCGTGGTGCCAAACAGGGGAGCTTGTATTGTGAAGTGAATGAAGGCTTTAAGGCCTATGGCGTTGCCAGTCATCGCCATACACCGGAAATAGAACAGACTCTGTCAGTTTTACTGGGGAATCCGGTCACGGTCAATTTCACCCCGCACCTGCTGCCGATCAATCGGGGGATACTCTCGACGATTTACGCAAATCTGCGCGGAGAGAAATCAACTGCAGAGTTGCTCGATCTGTATCTGCAGTTTTATTCCGAGGAACCCTTTGTCCGGGTGATGCCGGGAGGCGAGTTGCCGAATGTCGCTTATGTCCGGGGAACCAATTTCTGTGATCTGGGCCTGGTCAGTGATGAGCGGACTGGTCGGGTCATCGTCGTTTCTGCGATTGATAACCTGGTCAAAGGCGCGGCAGGACAAGCGCTGCAGAATATGAATTTACTCTGCGGTTTCAAGGAGCAGCTTGGGTTGGGAATCGTGCCACTTTTCCCCTAGTCTTTAGGAGCGAATAATCGTAATATAATCAGTTAAATTATTCTTATTCGTTAGCGAAAGAACAAAGGAGACTTTATGCTGAAAAGCGGCCAAACCATAGCTGACTACCAGATTGTCAAGCCGCTCACAGAAAATAAGCTCTTTGAAGTCTATCAGGTCACCGGACCCAAAGTCGAATCGGCAAGACTATTGCTGATTGCTCAGGGACAGTTAAGTGACAAAAAAGTCCGTCAGGCCTTTGTTGAACAGTCGAAAATTCTATTAGGGCAGTCTTTCCCCGGCCTTTGTACTCTGTTGGTGGCAGAAGTCGGAGAAGAACATAATTATTGTCTCTACCCGTTTCCACAGGGAAGGTCGTTAGCTGACCAGCTGGAGGAAGGCTTTTCCACCCGGCGATCATTGGAGATTGTCAGGGAGCTTGCGAGTTGTCTGGGTATGCCGCATGCCTCAGGCCTTTGGCATGGCGCCATCTCACCCGATGTTATTTTCCTGGATGCTGGTGCGGTTGTCCTCGATCAATTCGCGCTTGGCTGCCTGCTGCGACTCGATTTCCATTCTGGAGTTGACCCTTGTTATAGTAGTCCGGAATTGGTGCGTGGTGAACCGCTCGGAACGGCTGCTGATCTTTACAGCTTAGGGATTGTTCTTTACCGCCTGCTGACTGGCACGGTCCCTTTCCGTCAAGATGATCCGTTCGCCACAGCCATGCAGCATGTACAGGAAAAGGCTGCGCCCTTAAGTGAAGCCTTAAGTTTGCTGCAGCCACTGATGGACGGCTTACTCCACAGCGACCCGGATGAGCGTTTCAGTGCCGAACAGGTTGTCGAAAAGATAGATTTTTATCTCAAGATCCCGGAGATTGACAGTCTGAAATCGGTCACTGAGGATGAGGCAAAGGCTTCTGAGGAGTTGGTGGTCGAATCGTCAGAGCCTTCATTTGCCGAAAAACTGATGAATAAATCTGAAATGGCCGCACGGATTGAAGAGCGGTTGAAGGACCGCGCTGAAATTCTGCAGGCCAGCAGCGAATTATCCATAGACACCAAAAGGGCTAGTACTGCCCGAATGACAGCAATCGGTAAGCAAAATTATCGGAAGACAGAAGACATGAATCATACTCGAATTCAACCGAAAAGCGGTTCTGGCCGGTTCGCCCTGCTGATCGCTTTGGGGATAGCCATTGGGGCAGTCTTATATTTGGTACTTTTTGGTTTGCAGACCCCATCTCAGCAGAAAGATCCCGGTTTTCCTGAACGCTTGTTAGCCGGCCTGGAATTGGGGAGTCGGCAGCTAGAACAGGGGAATATTGCTGACGCAGAAAAAACCTTCCAGGGGTTGGTAGATGAGTTTACCCTCTATCCGCAACCCTACAACAATCTTGCGGCAATCTCAGCCCAGCGGGGTGATTTGGAAGGCGCGCGCTCTTATCTTGAACGAGCTATGGCAACAGATGAATCATATGTGACGGTCTATCGCAACCTGGGCACAGTCTATTCGGAGATGGCCCGTGATTCCTACGGTCGTGCTCTGCAATTGAAGAAGGGGCAACAAGCCTTAACCCTGCAGGTTTTTGGCGGCGAGCAATTGTTGGCTGTTGATTCCAATGTGACAGAACCGCCGCAACCTGCAAAAGTTGTTACCGTTGACGCAGTGAAAACTGAGGCTGAACAGCATACTGTTGTGGTCGCCAGTGTTGATGGGGTCGGCGGTAGTGAGAAGGTTGAAAAAACAGAAACTATCAAAAAATCATCTGCGCAGGAGACTGCTGCCCATGAAACGGCAACTGAAACTACTGAGCCGGTGACCGAAATTGTATTAACGCCAGAGCCGCAATCGGCAGTAGATTTTTTGCGGCGCTGGGCAACGGCCTGGTCGGCCCAGGATGTGGACAGTTATTTAGAGTTTTATGCGCGGGAATTTGAGCCTTCTTCCGGGAACAGCCGGGACGAATGGGCAAATCAGCGGAGAAGCCGCTTGACCAGACCGAAGAGCATCGACGTAACACTCGATGACTTTTCCATGGTTCGTCAGGCCGATGAGCGGATGCAGATAGAGGTTACGCAGAGCTATAAAAGTGATCGTTATGCAGATCGCACCCGTAAACTTTTTGATCTGACACATGATGGCGATGATTGGCAGATCGTACGTGAACGTTCTCTCGGGAGAGTGCGTTAATGGCAAAACGTATTATCGTATCTATACTGATTCTGCTACTGCTCGGTTTTACTGTCGCCCAGGTCAGTGCGCTCTGGTCCAGCAAAGAAAAAGTTACCGATACACAAGCAGCCATGTCGTTAGCTGGAACTGACGAGACCGGCTGGTTGGCTTCACTCGATGCCCAGCAGCGGGCTATGCTGGGGCGGCTTGATAGTCGCCTGGAACGTAATGAAGGTGATTATGAAGCCATCCTGCTGAAAGCTTTACTGCTGTTCCAAACCGGTCGTCTCGATTCTGCCGTCTCGCAATTACAGCTGTTGACTAATAAAGCCCCCAAGTTTCAGCTTGCCCACTTGATTCTCGGTGATCTGTTGTTGGCCAGAGTTGATCAGGTTGGGTCAATCGGTTCAAGCTCTTTGTTGGAGCAGATCGGTCAAGCCCAAGAGAGCCGGATCGAACAATTGCGCCGTGAGGCCCGTGCGCGTTTGCAGGGGTATCTTTCTCTGGTCGAAGGTGTTGATGTGCCTAAAGCGCTGCTTTCCCTCAGCAGCACTACAGAATATGCCTTAGTCGTCGACAAGGGTAAGAATCGGCTCTATGTTTATCGAAATTTAGGGCCAGGGCTGCCCCCTGAGTTGATCGATGATTTTTACATTGTGCTCGGCAAGCAGACGGGAGATAAATTTCGCGAGGGTGATTTGCGCACCCCGAACGGGGTCTATTTTGTCACCAGCTACCTGCCGGATGAAAAGCTGCCACCGCTCTACGGTAGCGGGGCGTTCCCGGTCAATTATCCTAACGAGTTGGATCGGCGCTTGCGCAAAACCGGTGATGGCATCTGGCTGCACGGGACCGACAAGTCGTTGTACAGCCGGCCACCTCTAGATAGTGAGGGGTGTGTCGTATTGACCAATGAGGAGTTTACCCGGATCGGACAATATGTCGAGATCGGGCGGACACCGGTGATCATCAGTGAAAAAGTCGAGTGGTGTTCCAGTCGTGATTGGCTCGATCTGAATATCGAAGTACAGGCAACCCTTGAGCGCTGGCGGCAAAGCTGGGAGCAGGCAGATATCGATTCTTACCTGACGATGTATGCCCAAGCTTTCTGGGCCAAAGGACACGATTACAAAAGCTGGCAACGGCACAAGAAAAGGGTTTTTTCCGGTAAAACTTTTCAGAAAATCGACCTGAGTGATATCTCTTTGCTCCGTTATCCGCAGACAGATGACAAGCAGATGGTTGTCGCCAATTTCAGGCAGCGTTACCGGTCAAATAATTATAACGGTGATATGAGTAAACGATTGTATATGGTTAAGGAACAGGGACGTTGGAAAGTTCTGTATGAGGGGCGCCAGTAAGCGCTGATTTTAAGGAGGATTGTACTGTAATGACTCGTTTTTTGCTGATGTTTTGTGCCCTGCTGCTTGCTCTTCCAGCAGGTGATGGCGCTGCTTCGACGCTAAAGGTTCGCAATGACGGAACCGTCCTTGATCAGACCACCGGTCTGATCTGGCAGCAGGGTGAATCCGGCCGAATGCCCTGGTTGGAGGCGGTTCGTTATTGTAATCAACTCGACCTGGCCAGTTCGCGTGGCTGGCGGTTGCCGTTTAAGGATGAGTTGAAAAGCTTGCTTGGTACAATCGGCTCGGGAGAAAAGCTCGAAACCAAAGCCTTTCCAGAGGTAGAGGCGGAAGTCTATTGGTCGCTCAGTCGCGAAGAGCAAAAGCCCGATCAGGTCTGGGGACTCAGTTTCGCTGATGGCAAAGAATATATGTTCAATCGGAACGATTTCAATTTCCAGGCACGCTGTATGATCGAAACGGCAGAAGCTGTTTATTTGCCACTCCTGAACAAGTGGCGGACGGCCTGGTCTCAACAGGATGTTGATGGCTATCTTGCCTGTTACGGTCAGGAATTCAGGCCGGAAGGTGGACTTTCCCGCGAAGCTTGGGTTAAGCAGCGTCAGGTTCGAGTTACAAAGCCGAAAACGATTAATGTCACGATTTCGGATATTAAGGTTGTCTCAGAGGAAGGTAGCCGAGCGGAAGTGATGTTTCGCCAAGGTTATCAAGCCAACAACTATACCGATCAGGTGATGAAGGTACTGACCTTGGGGCTGGAGCGGGGGGAGTTGGTTATTGTCGGTGAACGGACCATCTCGAAGATCTAAAACAGCGCTGCGGCTAACGAGTGCTACGGAAAAGCCGAAACCTCACTGTTTCGGCTTTCTTTGTGTTCTTTTCTTCAACTCTTCTTCTCATCGGCAGGGAGCAGCGTGGGGTTCCAGGTAATGCATTTGTTCCGACCCTGTCTCTTGGCTTCGTAGAGAGCGGTGTCTGCCAGATTCATCAGGTCGTAAATATCGCTGCTGTCAGTCGGGAAATGGGCAACACCGACCGAGATGGTCAGCCGTTGTCCCGGCTGACTGTTTTCTGCTCCGGAAAAATATTCCTTTTCGATACCGATACGCAGTTTGTCGGCAACCGCCAGGCTGCTCCGCTTACCACTTTTGGGCAGCAATAGAACAAATTCTTCTCCGCCAAATCGGGCCACCAGGTCAACACCACGGGTGTTTTGTACTAACAGAGACGCGACTCTCTTGAGAACGATGTCTCCCTTTAAGTGACCGTGGAAATCGTTGTAAAGTTTGAAATGATCGATATCGATCATCAGAATGCTGAAGGAATTGTTGTGACGCCGCGATTGAGCCAGTTCACGCAGCAAATACTCTTGAAACTGACGCCGGTTCGATAATCCGGTCAATTCATCAGTGGCCGAGAGGGTTTTGGTCTTTTCATATAGCCGGGCATTTTCGATGGCGATGGCGGCCTGATTGGCCAGCGCCTGGGCTATTTTTTGCGAGGTTTTACTGAAGGCATCGACCGTATTCTGGTGCAGATTGATGACGCCGATCAGCCGGTTCTGAATCGTCATCGGCACCGAAAGTAAAGATCCCACCGAAACTACTTCGTTCCCGTAACAGGGTTTTTCTTCTCGCTGCAAAAGGTCTGGAGCATAGTCCAGTTGTTGATTCAAGGCGGCATTGCCAGCCAGCCCACAGCCAAGCTCGACTGTGATCGACTTAAGGTCGATACCGTAGAGGCCTTGAACTTTTACGGCAGTTAGTTTGTCGGAACCGGGCTGGAAAATATAGAGCACACAGATCGTGCAGTTCAGTGACTCCTTGAGGGCCTGCATGATCCGTTCATTGAGCAGTCGTTGGTCAAGTGAAGAGACCATGCTCTGTGTTACTTGGAACAGCGCTGAAAATTCCTGGTTTTGTTCTTTTAAGGAGACGGCGCGGGTTTCCAACTCCAGGTTGGTCTTCCGCAAATGCTGATTGTGTGATTTCAGATCTTCAAGATTCTGCAGTTGCGCTTCCAACTTTACCAGTTTTTCGTCTTTTTCATCTAGCAGATCAAGATATTGGTTGCTAGCAGTGCAGAGTTCCACCAACTGTGACCGATCTTTCTCTTCGATGCGAGCTCTGGCAGAGCGATCTCCGGCGCTGACTTTTTGGAAGGTTTCCAGTAATCCATTCAGCGGTCTGAACAGACGCATTAACAATGAACGGAACAGGGTGATGCAGATCAGTAAACTCAATCCGGTAATCGCCAGAAGGTAGAGTCGGTGGTTCAGAACCAATTTATCGATCAGGTTCAAAGGTTTGGCTGATCCGAGCAGGAATATGCCTTTCTGCCCCAACGGTAAAGCTGAGTAAGAAATGAGCTGGGAATTATCGGTATTGGTCATATCTGAAAACGAGACGCCAGAGCGAAGCTCGGACAGCTGCGATTCTTCCAGCAGGGAAAGGGAGCCTTTTGCCTGTTGGTTCTTGGCGATCAACGTGCCCCGCTGATTGAAAAAATAAAAGTTGCTATCGTAGCGGGCGGCCATTTTGTCGAGGTATGAACTGTCTATGGGGTGCAGAATAAAAAGGTAACGGTTGGTGTCTAGCCAGAGGCAGGTGGCTAAAATATGACCTTTGTTCTGCTCTTCCATAACCGTGACTTTTGTTGGTGTCAAGAGTCGGGCCTGCTTGATCAGTGGTACGAATTGAGGCGGCAGGTTTGGATTGTCTCCGCTGTAGAGAACTGCCGTAAATCGCTGATTGTGAGCAGAGAGGTCTTTTTGTATGTCTTCCAGTGTGACAGGCCACTCGTTCCCTATCTTCTCGGCATGGTCGTTGAGTTGTTGCTCGAGATCTTTAAACTCTGAATAGATCTGCTTCTGAATATGATTCAGGCTGCTTTGCGTCGATTCATGCAGCCACGTCTGCAAGAGGTAGCTGGAACCGACCGAAGTTGCTATCGCCAAGGCCAACAGCAGCAGGACGTAGGGCAGGAGAACCTTGTTGAGTAATGGCAGGTTTGCGTAGCGGTGATTGGCAGGCATCAGCGACTTTCGTGATCAGATCTCTTGGGCTTTGATCAGTTCGATAAAGGCTTTGGTCACGACCGGGTCGAACTGACTGCCGGCATGTATCTTGATTTCGCTCAATGCGATCTCGGCCGGCATTGCGTTGCGATAGGGCCGGTCAGACGTCATGGCATCATAACTGTCTGCGACTGAAAGGATTCGAGCTTCAAGCAGCAGCTTATCACCGCTTATTCCAAGAGGATAGCCAGAACCATCGATCCGTTCGTGGTGCTGACCGATAATCTCCCGGACGCGGGTCATGAAGTGGATCGGTTCGAGAATACGCATGCCGATTGTTGGATGCTGGCGTAAACGGTCGACATCTCCCATGGAGAGGGTCTCGACTTTGTGTAACAGTGAAATATCGATGCCGATTTTGCCAATATCGTGCAGGATAGCGGCTTGTTCCAAATCCTTAACAGCGTTTTCCGTCAGGTTCAATTTATTTGCCAGAGCCGTTGCGTAGCGGGTGACGCGCTCGGAGTGACCACGAGTATAGGGGTCACTCGCCTCGATAGCGGAAACCAATGCCTGAACGGTGCTTAAATAAGTGGTCTGCTGCTCTTCATAAAGGCTGGCATTCTTGATCGCAACACTCGCCTGCGCAGCAATGGTGGCAATAATTTCCAGGTCTTCCTCGTAGAAGCGGCTACCGTCCTGGCGGTTAGCAATCGTGATGGTGCCGATAACCTCGTCATGGATAAACAGTGGTGCGCAGATGACCGAATCACGGGCAAAGCCGAGCCGACTCATACGGGTAAATTCACGAGCCTCTTCTATCTTTTTTATCAGTAACGGTTCGCGATTTTCAATAACCCAATGAGAAACACCGCCAGGGGCGAGTTGAATTTCCATCTCGGGATCGTAGAAACTCCCCGGAACTCCAATGACATCGCCAATCTTCAGGCTGTTGCTGGATTTCTCGTAGAGCAGAATATAACCGACGTCAGCGTGTAACGATTCCAGAGCCTTGTGCAGCAGGAGGTTGAACAGGTTTTTCAGCTCCATGGTCGAATTGATAACCAGGCCCATCTCATACAGGGTTGAGAGGCGATTGACGGCATTTGCCAGAGTGGTATTACGGTCTTCCAGGTCTGCGGCAAGATCAGAAATGCGAAAGTTGGCATCTTCGACTTCATTGACCCGGATTTCAAGGGAGGTATTGAGCTGTTCGATCTCATTGAGGCGATCCTCAAGAGTCATATTCATACTGTCGATTTTATCTTGCTGGCGCATTTTTTCGCGGTCGGCCGCTTGCTCGCGTTCAAAGTGAACGGTTGAGTCGAGTAGATGCTTGAGGCGATCGACCATGCGATTAAACTTGTCGGCCAACAGTGACATTTCCTGGGAACTTGAAATTTGGGTGCTGGCGGCGGAAAAGTTGCCATTCTCGAGCTGCGTCATGGCAAAAGTAAGTTTTCGGATCGGAGTATCGACATAATAAAGAATGAAGACAACCAGGCTGATGGTCAATATGATCAGGATTGAAATTGAGGAGAAGATGTTGGCCTGTTTCCCTTGTTGCTGAAGAGCTAGGAGAGAGTCGAGGGAAAGGTGGACACTGAAGATCCCAAGCAGTTCTTCCTGCGGGTTGTGACAGCCATGACATTTTTCTGAGTTTTTGATCGGCAGGGTTGAGGTGTAAAGAGTGCCATCTTCGGACATCAGGGCAAAGTCATCAGGATTGTTACGGTAGGTCATCAGATCGATTGCTGGGACGATCTGGCCGATCTCATTTTTATCCGCAGACATCAGGATACGACCGCTTTCGTCAAATATTCGCGGCGAGATAATTGCAGCTTCATTCGCTATTTTTTTCAGGGCATTACTGACCTCATAATTACGACCGGTTTGCATCGCTGTCGTAATACTATTGTGAATGGTGCGAGCCAGAACTCTACTGTTCTGAGTGACCATCTGCTCAACCATCCGGTTCTGGGTCTGCATGTTATGCCAGGTGGCGACGGTCACTGCAGTGATCGTAATCAGAATGGTAATGCTGAGAATTTTGATTTTAAGGGAATTCATTGAACCTCTATCAGTCCGTTTGTTAGTGCCTAATCGCGGATCGATGATGTTAAATAGCGTCAGCTAAGCTCGGATATAAAACGGTTAAGCACAGCATGTTGCCGGAGAAAGGTTTTAGGATCCCATTAGCGTATATTCTCGGGGGTTTTCCATTTATCATTTGAAGATATCTGTTTTTGTTATCGAAATTGATTTGCAAGCTGTGGGCCATACGGTCTTGAATGATACGTTATTTTTGTGAAGAAAATCACCAGTTTTAATGTGGAGCCGTTCCACGGACAGCAAAGGGCAAAAGCGATTGACTTTGCAATTTGTATATGATTTTCTAGGTCGCTGGTTTTAATCATTTGGACAGCTTTGATGCAGCTAAAAAACTTTGATTTTTCACTTCCGGAAGAGTTGATTGCTCAACAACCGGCCACGCTGCGCGATGCGTCGCGTTTGATGTGCCTGGACCGGGCGACAGAGCAAATTGTCAGTCGACAGTTTAATGATCTTCCCGAGTACTTTCGAGCCGGTGATGTCCTGGTGCTAAATGATACCCAGGTTATTCCCGCCCGGTTACTCGGACATAAGCAGACCGGTGGCAAAATTGAAATCTTTCTCGTGCGGCGCGATATGCAGTGTGTCGAGACTGAAGAATGGTTCTGCCTGACGAAAAGCTCCAAGTCACCGCGACCCGGCACCGAAGTTGTCCTGGACGAAGATTTCAGCGCAGAAATTCTCGAACAGGTCGACGCACCATACCGGCGGGTGCGGTTTCGGTTTCGTGGGGATTTCATGCAACGGGTTGAAGACATTGGGCATCTGCCGTTGCCGCCCTATATCAAGCGTGAGGACAGTCAGGACGATCGATCGCGGTATCAGACGGTTTTTGCTCGAGAAAAAGGTGCCGTGGCAGCACCGACCGCCGGTTTGCATTTTACCGAGCAAATGTTAGACCGTTTGCGTGAACTGGGCGTAGAGATTTGTTCGTTAACCTTGCATGTCGGTTTGGGCACTTTTCTCCCGGTTCGGGTCGATGATGTTCGACAGCATAAAATGCACACCGAATTGTACAATGTGCCGCAACTCACAGCGGATGCTGTCAATCGGGCGCGCCAGGAAGGTCGACGGGTCTTTGCCCTGGGAACGACCAGCGCCCGGACTTTGGAAACGGCGGCAACAGACGACGGTCGGCTGAGGGCGGGGTCTGGTGAAAGTGATATCTTCATCTACCCAGGCTATCGATTTAAGCTGATCGATGGATTGATTACAAATTTTCACCTGCCTAAATCGACTCTGTTGATGCTGGTGTCAGCCTTTGCCGGCCGCGATTTTATCTTGTCGGCATACCGGCAGGCGGTTGAGGAGCGGTTCCGCTTTTTCAGCTACGGTGATTGTATGTTGATTTATTAGGACTGGGAAGAATATTGTCCGGATTCAGATACGCTCTTTTACAGCAGGATAAGGCTTCGCAGGCGCGTCGCGGTCGCATAACAACCTCGCGGGGTGTTATCGAAACGCCGGTTTTTATGCCGGTTGGAACACAGGGGACGGTTAAGGGGCTATTGCCGGAAGCGCTGCAACAGATCGGTGCGCAGATCATACTTGCCAACACCTATCACCTTTATCTGCGTCCGGGCCATAAGCTGATAGAGCAACTTGGCGGACTACACCAGTTTATGCACTGGGATCGCCCGATTCTGACCGACAGTGGTGGCTTTCAGGTCTTCAGCCTTGGCGATTTGCGGAAAATTACCGAAGAGGGAGCGGTCTTTCAATCGCATCTTGACGGCAGCAAGCATCTGCTGACCCCGGAATTGTCGATAGAAATACAGCAGGCTCTCGGGTCCGACATCATCATGGTGTTTGACGAGTGCATCCCCCATCCGGCGGAACGAAAGTATGTCGTTGACTCGACCAACCTGTCGGCACGATGGGCGAAACGCTGTCGCGAGGTGATGCCGGCCGGCTCTTCCGATTCTGCTCTGTTCGGGATTGTACAGGGTGGCATGCATACCGAACTGCGCAAACAGAGCGCCGAGCAGTTGCAGGACATCGGTTTTGAAGGGTACGCCCTTGGTGGACTGTCGGTCGGTGAAGAGATTTCACTGATGTACGACATGATGGAGTACAGTTTGCCGCTGTTGCCGCAAGACCGGCCGCGCTACGTCATGGGGGTCGGCACGCCGGAAAATTTAGTCGAGGGTGTGGCGCGTGGTTGTGATATGTTTGACTGCGTTATGCCGACCCGCAATGCGCGTAATGGCAATCTGTTTACCAGTTTCGGCAAGATCAGCATCAAGCAGGCTCAGTATCGAGACGATAATCAACCGATCGATCCCGCTTGCGATTGCTATGTCTGTCGCAACTACAGCCGGGCATATCTGCGACATCTTTATATGAGCGGAGAGATTCTGTCATCAGTACTTAACACACACCACAATCTTTACTATTATCAGCAGCTCATGGCTGAGATCAGGGCGGCTCTGGAAAATGAGAGCTTTGCCGAATTTCGGTCAGCTTTTTATCAACAAAGAAATCAGTAGTCATTTTAATTTTGCCAGTCGCCTTTATTGGCACTGAACACGCAAAGGGAGGAACTCAGTTTATGGCAACAGAAGCATTTGCAATGGCGGGAAACGCAGCAGCCGGTGGAGGCCAGCAGGGCTACGAAGGAATTATTATGCTGGTGGCGATGTTCGCAATTTTTTACTTCCTGCTGATCCGTCCGCAGCAGAAGCGGGCCAAGCAACACAAGGAATTGGTAAACAATCTTAAAGCTGGTGACCAGGTTGTTACTGCCGGCGGCATCCACGGTAAAATTGCCTCTGTCGAGGACACAGCTGTCGTTGTTGAAGTTGCGACCGGCGTTAAAATGAAAATGAACCGTTCGTCCATTACCGAGATCAAGCAATAGCCTTTTGCCCGATCGGACGACAAACCGATGGTCTTTTGACCAACCACTTGTCTGGTGATATCTAAAGGGAGATACGACTCAGATGTCCAATAGTCTAAAATACAGGGGTGCAGTGGTTCTGTTCTGCTTGCTCCTGTCACTCTTCGCCATGGCTCCGACCCTGATGCGGGATAGCCTTCCGCAGTGGTGGCTCGATACTTTTGACCCGATTCATCTCGGCCTCGACCTGCAGGGTGGTATGCATCTGGTGCTTGGGGTTGATGTCGATAAGGCGGTAGAAAGCCGGATCGATACCGTTATCGATCAGACCGAAACTCAACTGCGTGAAAAAGATATTATCTTTAAGCGGATTGAGCGACGGCAGGGTGATCGTCTGGTGATTCTTGTTTATGATGAAGAAGAAGGCACCAAGGTCGATACCCTGATGACCGAAAATTTCCCCTCCCTGGAAGCAGAGACTTTCAGCGGTGTCGGCGGCTACATCGAGAAGCACTTCCGCTTGGGTGATAACGAGATTGCCAGCATCAAGGATTACGCAGTTCGTCAGGCTCTCGAAACGATGCGCAACCGGGTTGACCAGTTCGGCGTGAGTGAGCCGACCCTGCAGCGTCAGAGCGGTAACCGTATTCTCATTCAGTTGCCGGGGGTCAAGGATCCTGACCGGGCTATCTCCCTGCTCGGTAAGACCGCGCGCCTCGAATTTAAAATGGTGGCTGAGGATGCCAACGTGCAGGATGCCATTGCCGGCAATCTGAAGGAAGGAACCCAGTTACTGTATGAGCGTAACACTAATCGCTCGACCGGTGCGGTCACTGAAACCCCACTGGTGGTCATCGATAAAACAGTTTTGACCGGTGACCTGCTCTCCGATGCCAACGTGCGGATCGATACCCGTTTTAACGAACCTTATGTGGCGATCGATTTCAATGCGGTCGGTGCGAAACGTTTCGATCAGATTACCGCTGCCAATGTCGGTAAGCGGATGGCGATCGTGCTTGATGACACCATTTATTCGGCTCCGGTGATTCGTGAACGGATCGCGGGCGGCAGCGCCCAGATTTCCGGGTCCTTTTCTTCGCAGGAAGCAACCGATCTGGCGATCGTGCTGCGCGCCGGTTCTCTACCAGCGCCGGTTAAAATCCTCGAAAACCGGACCGTTGGACCGTCCCTTGGTCAGGACTCGATCGACAAGGGGATCAAGTCGATTCTGGTGGGTGGTATTCTGGTGGTCATTGCTATGGCTGTCTACTACCAACTTTCCGGAGTCGTCGCAGTGACCGCGCTGGTGCTTAACCTGTTCTTTATTTCAGCGATGCTGTCGATGTTCGGTGCCACCCTGACCCTTCCGGGCCTGGCCGGTATCGTGCTGACCGTCGGTATGGCGGTCGATGCCAACGTGTTGATCTTTGAACGGATCCGTGAAGAGCTGCGGCTCGGTAAAGCGCCGAAGCTGGCTCTGGAATCGGGCTATGGCAAGGCCTTTTTGACCATTATCGATGCAAACCTGACCACCCTGCTGGCGGCACTGGTGTTGTTCCAGTTCGGAACCGGACCGGTGCGCGGTTTTGCCGTGACCCTGTCGATCGGTATCATCGCCTCGCTGTTTACCGCGATCTTTGTCTCGCGGGTTGTTTTCGACTTTTTCCTGCAGGGCCGCGACGTTAAGCGGCTGAGTATATAAGGAGGCTGAACGGCATGCAGCTGATCAAGCCGGATACCAATATCGATTTTGTTGGCAAGCGTAAACTGGCGCTGATTATATCAGCGGTTCTGATCCTTGTCGGTCTTGCCTCACTGGCAGTCAAAGGAGGACCCGATTACGGGATCGACTTCGCCGGTGGGACTTTAGTCCAGGTTCAATTCAACGATGATACTGAACCCGTGGCGATTAAGCAGGCTTTGTCCGGTCTGGAACTCGGCAGCCTGGTCGTTCAGTCGTTCGGAGATAACCAGAATGAGTTCCTGATTCGGGTGGAGAATACATCAGGGGAACTGCAGGGTCTATCGGGTCAGATTCGGGCCGCCCTGGAAGCTACTTATCAAGAAGGTTCGGTCGATATCCGCCGGGTCGAGATGGTTGGCCCGCAGGTTGGTAAAGACCTGCGCAGTAAAGGTCTGCAGGCTATTCTTTATGCCATGCTCGGCATTCTGGTCTATATCTCCTGGCGTTTCGAATTCCGCTTCGCGGTCGGGGCGATTATCGCCCTGTGTCACGATGTGTTGATCACTCTGGGGGTTTTCAGCGTCTTCGGCAGGGAGATCGATCTGCCGATTATCGCCGCCTTTTTGGCGATTATCGGTTACTCCTTGAACGATACGATCATTGTTTATGACCGGATTCGTGAGAACCTCGGTAAACATAACAAGGAATCGTTCTCCTTTATCGTCAATCGCAGTGTTAACGAGACTCTGTCACGAACCTTGTTGACTTCCGGAACCACACTGCTGGTGGTGTTGGCCCTGTTTATTCTCGGTGGTGGGGTGATTCATAACTTTGCATTTGCTATGCTGGTAGGTGTGTTGATCGGTACCTACTCGTCAATTTTTGTCGCCAGCCCGGTACTGATCTTCTGGGAAGAGCGCAAAAAGGCTTCCGCTAAATAATAAATGCAGAGCGTGGAGGATTCAAAATGAAAAAAGAGACGATATTACTCGTCGTAATTTCCTTGATTGTCGGCGGCCTGATTGCCGTCATCTTCACCAACATGCAAAAAAAGTCTACGCAAACGGCTGGTGGTAGCGCACCTGCGTCTGCACCGGCGGTCAATTATCAGCAGCAGATCAGCATGCTGGAGGGAATTGTCGCCAAGGAGCCGGCGAACCGTAACGCCTGGGTGCAGCTGGGACATAATTACTTCGATTCTGATCAGTTGATGAAGGCGATTGAGGCCTATGACAAGGCTTTGGAGCTGAATCGTAACGATTCCAACGTGCTGACGGATCAAGGCGTCATGTATCGTCGGCTGGGTTGGTTTGATAAGGCGATCAATAACTTTGAAGAAGCGTACCGGATAAACCCGAATCATCAGCAAAGCCTTTATAACCTGGGGATCGTCTATCGTTATGATTTGCAGGATTTCCCCAAGGCGATAGAAACCTGGGAAAAGTTTCTGTCGATCAATCCAGGTGGAGCCGGAGCCGCTCAGGTCCGTTCCGAGCTGGAATTTCTCAAACAGAATTCCTCCGCACCACAGCCACAATAATATTCTCCGAACAGGCCGGGGTCCGCTCCGGCCTGTTTTTATTCTATGTCTAAGTTATTATTGTTGTTGGTTCGTTTTCTCGTTTTACTTTTCCTTGCATTGCTGTCTGCGTGCCTTCCGCAACCCGTATTGCAGGGGGAGTTGCACGGACAATTAACTTGGCAGGGAGAGGTGCATCTGCAGGGGAATGTCATCCTTGCGGAGGATGTTGTCTTGACCATCGCGCCGGGAACCAAGGTTGTTTTCCTGCCGCTCGACCCGAGTCAGGATATCCTTTCCGAACATCCCTATTTTCCTGGCAGTGAATTAATCGTCCGTGGTCAGATCCTTGCCAAGGGGAGTCCTGACGCGCCGATCCAATTTCAGTATGTCGATCCTGCTGGGGAACCGGGCAGCTGGGGCGGGGTGAATATCGAACAGTCGAAACGGGCGATTTTCGATCACTGTATTTTCCGCCAGGCTGACAGTGCCATCCATGCGCGGGAGTCCTGGGTGGTCGTCGAGAACTCTCTATTTGCTGAAAACCTTGTCGGAATTCGCTTCAATACGACCAATATTCTGATTGAAAAAAACCTGCTGCATGATAATGGTGCGGCCATCCGTTTTCATTTCGGTTCGCCGGTGATCTGCAAAAATGAAATTCGCAATAACGGCAAGGGGTTGTTTATTACCTCCGATCCCCGCGACTACACTATCGAGAACAACAGTTTTCTCAACAATTCACCTTACCAGGTCAGTTTGGGGGAAGCGGTTCCAGATACTGTTGTATTACGGAACAATTATTGGGGAGAAGAGACAGCAGATACCTTGTCTTCCCGGTTGTATGACGGGCGGATAGATGAATGGCTGGGCATCGTAGACTTTCTGCCGATGCGTGATGCCCCAGATCCGGATGCGGGGATTCGATGGAACCGGTAACAATTCGCACCTGGAAACTGAGAGCTGCAGAACCGAGTGCTGCGGAAATTGCCCATCTGGCTCGTGAGCTTGGTGCCCAGCCGTTGACTGCGCGTGCGTTATTGCTGAGGGGAATCGGGACGGCCGAACAGGGGCAGGATTTTCTTCATGCCCGTCTCGCTGCCTTGCCTGATCCCGACCTGTTGCCGGATATGGCGATCGCTTGCAGCCGCATCGAGCAGGCCTTAACCCGCGGTGAAAAAATTGCTGTGCACGGTGATTACGATGTCGATGGTATCACCGGTTGTACCCTGTTGGTCGAGACGTTGCGCAACCTGGGAGGACTGGTTGAATACCACATCCCATTGCGCTTAAAAGATGGCTACGGCTTATCTGCTGACGCCATCCGTCACGCGCGAGACAACGGCTGCGACCTGATAATTTCGGTCGATTGCGGGGTTTCCGCACATGCCGAAGCTGATCTGGTCTCCGAATTGGGACTCGATCTGATTATTACCGACCACCATCAACCACCCGAGGAATTACCGGTCTGCCTGGCACTGGTCAACCCGCATCTTCCCGGCAACAGATTCCCCTGGCGAGAACTGTCCGGAGTCGGAGTGGCTTTTTTTCTTCTCGCCGGCTTGCGGCGTCGCTTGCGGGAGAATGGATATTTCTCACACCATCCTGAGCCGGATCTGCGCCAGGGTCTTGATCTGGTTGCACTTGGAACCATTGCCGATATCGTTCCGCTGGGTGGTGTCAATCGGATCCTGGTGCGTGCCGGGTTGCAAATGATTGAGCAGGGCGCACGACCTGGCATCGCCGCGCTAAAGAAGGTGGCAGAGGTTAAGCAGGTTAGTTGCGGCGTCGTCGGATTTCGCCTGGCCCCGCGGTTGAATGCAGCTGGTCGTCTCGAAGATGCGGCCCTCGGGGTGAAGCTGCTGCTCAGTGATGATCTGCAGGAGTTAAAGGCGTTGGCGGAACTGCTCGATGGTTTTAATCGGGACCGCCAGCAGATCGAGCAAAAGACCTTGGAGCAGGCTGTTGCCACGCTTGATGAACAGGGCGTCACAGATAACTACAGTATCGTCCTGGCGGATGAACGGTGGCATTCAGGGGTCATTGGCATCGTTGCCAGTCGACTTGTCGAGCGCTACCACCGGCCGACGGTTATGATCGCTCTAGAAAATGGACAGGGGAAGGGCTCCTGCCGTTCAATCAGCAATTTTCACCTCTATCAGGCCCTGCAGCAATGTGCCGAACCTTTATCGGCTTTTGGTGGCCATGCGATGGCGGCCGGGCTATCGATCACGGTTGAAAAACTGGACGAGTTCAAAGCCCTTTTTGAACAGACCGCCCGCCAGAATTTGACGGAGGCAGATCTGGCCCCTTCAATCTCTCACGACGGAGAGTGCCATCTGTCTGATCTGAGCATGTCACAGATTCAGGAGCTGGAAAGTCTCAATCCTTTCGGCGCTGGTAATCCCCAGCCGGCTTTTTTCAGCACGCGGTGCCGGATTGTTTCGCCGCGGATATTAAGTGAGAAACACCTCAAGTTTGAGGTTGAACAAAACGGCAACCGTTTAGGTTGCATCGCTTTTGGCATGGCTGAGCGATTTGAGGAACTGGCCGGTGAAGTCGACGTGCTGTTTCGACCGGGGATCAACAGTTGGCGCGGACAAGATTCTGTGCAGCTGCAAATCCTCGATTTTCATTCTGCCGGCTGAACTTGCCAAATCAGGATTATCTGCTCTAATGACTGAGACAAACAAAGGGGTCATATATGAGTATTTTGAATTTGGTTTTCGCCATCTTTCTTCCTCCGGTCGGTGCATTCCTGCAAGTCGGCCTGACCAAGCATTTTGTCATCAATATCATCCTGACTCTGCTCGGTGGAATTCCCGGAATGGTTCATGCTGTCTGGCTGGTCGCCGCCGATAAAAGAGGCTGATCAATCGTCTCTCAGGATGGCCGAGAGTGCGAGGTCCTGGTATTTTGAACATTTATAGATAGACTGGCGCAGTATGCCTTCTTGTCTCATATTGAGTTTGTTCAGCAATCCAGCAGACTTCGGTTCTTCAGCCAAGTGGTAGCTATAAATACGGTTCAGTTTGAGTTGTTGGAAGCCGAAAGCTATCACCTCACTGGCCGCCTCGGTGGCAAAGCCCTGTCGTTGCCACGGTTCACCAATCCAGAGTTCGAGTTCTGCGTGGCCGTTCTGCTTGTCAATGTTCTTCACGGCGATGCAACCGATCAGTTCTTTCGTTTCGATTACGCAGAGCGCAAAATGGACTGCCGAGTCCGAACGGTAAAGGTGTGGCAGGCTGGCGATCCAGGTTTTTGCTGCAGTCAGGGAGTAGGGGTGGGGGATGCTGGTCGTGACCGAGGCCATCGCTTCGGTTCCCGCCAGCTTCGAAACGGTTGCTGCATCATCGGCAACAAAGGGGCGAAGCCGTAAGCGTGGTGTTTGCAGAGAAGGTTGATAGCGCATGTTGATTTCCTTTTCATTTGGTTGATAACTTTCACCCCACCATCTACTACAGGGGAAAGAAAGCTTCAAGCTTTTAATGAGGATAGTGCGGATCTTTTTTCTTGATCACTTAAGTGCTATTGTGCAGTCTTCGTTAGCAGATTGTTTACCGACGAGAGAAACAACAGAAATGATACAACAGACCACCGGCAGTTACTCATATTTAGCAGAGCAGCTTGTTCAAAGCGATGTCGGTCGGGTCCAGATCGATCAGCAGCTTGCAAACCACAACAGTTGGCAAATTGGCGGTCCGGCGGATCTGCTGGTAGAACCGGCAACCGCAGACCAGGTTGTTGCCCTGTTCCAGTTTGTCCGAGTCCATGCTGTGCCGCTGGTTGTCATCGGCCAGGGGACCAACCTGTTGTTTGATGATCTTGGCGTGCGCGGGGTTGTTTTGAAAATCGGCGAGCAGATGGCCGATATTCGCATCAATGGTCAGCGGATTGTTGCCGGCGGGGGTGCCTGGGTGCCGCAACTGGCCCGCTTGTCGATGCGGGCCGGTTTGACTGGACTGGAACACACCATCGGTATCCCCGGTACCGTCGGTGGACTGGTGATGATGAACGGTGGCAGTCAGCGCAAAGGGATCGGCGAGAATGTCGTGCGGGTGACGATTGTTGATGCTGAGGGGAAAATTCAGAATTTAACTCAGACGGATTGTGCTTTTAGCTATCGACACAGTGCTTTGCAGGGAACCGGTTGCGTGATCGTTGAGGCCGAACTTGAATGCCCGGCAGGTGAGCGCAGCACAGTGCGGCAGGACATGATCTCCGATCTACGCACCCGGCGGCAGAAGTTTCCCCGCAAGCAAGCGAATTGCGGCTCGGTGTTTTTAAGCAGCGCCGAAATGCATGCCAGCGTCGGACCTCCTGGGAAAATCATCGAAGATGCCGGCCTCAAGGGAACCCGCATCGGTCAGGCGGAAGTCTCACGTCAGCATGCGAATTTTATCGTCAACTTGGGCGGGGCGAGTTCGGCCGATGTGCTGAGCCTGATTAGTCATGTCCGCAAGACGGTATATCAACGTATCGGCTTTGAACTGAACTGTGAGGTTCGCTATGTCAGCCCACAGGGGGAAGTGATACCTTCGCACCTGAAAGCCGGCCCCGTTTCAGGATAAACGAAAGGCCGCCCGAATCACGGACGGCCTTTGCCAATGCAATATTTCTTACTCTTTCACAGGCCAGCCTCTTTGGCTAACTCTTCCCAGCGCGGCAGGCTGCGCTCGATCATCTCATCCTCCACGCAATAGGCAATGCGGAAGAATCCCGGCGCACCGAAACCGGAGCCGGGCACCAGCAGGATGCGATATTTTTGCGCCATGCGGATGAACTCCATCTCGTCGGCTAACGGTGATTTCGGGAACAGGTAGAAACCACCGCCCGGTTTGACCATCTCGAAGCCAAGCTCAGTCAGTTTGTTGTAGAGCAGATCGCGTTTATGACGATATATTTCACTGTCGACACTGCAGTGCTGCAGCTTGGTGACCAGCCGCTGCATCAGGGCCGGGGCGTTGACAAAACCGAGCACCCGGTTGCAGAAGATAGCCCCCTGCATGAACAATTCGACCTCGTCCATCGCCGGGTTGGCGGCCAGGTAGCCGATCCGCTCACCCGGCAGGGCCAGATCTTTCGAGTGCGAGGTGACAATCACGGCATTGTCAACGGAGTTAAAGATGCAGGGGACGTCTTCTCCATAGCTGATTTTGGCGTAAGGCTCATCGGAAATGACGGTAATGGTCGTCCCCAACTCCTGTTCTTTCTTTTTCAGCAACTGTGCCAGTTCTTTGAGAGTTGCTTCCGGATAGATGACCCCGGTCGGATTGTTCGGCGAGTTGATGATGATCGCCTTGGTACGGTCATTGATGGCACTCTCCAAAGCGAGAAGGTCCGGTTGGAAGTCGTCCAGGGTGCTGACCGTAACCGGAATCCCCTGGTGGTTGTCAATGTAGAATTTATACTCGACAAAAAACGGGGTCAGGATGATCACTTCATCGCCCGGGTTGAGCAGGGTTTTCAGCACCACGTTGAGGGCAGCACCGGCACCGCAGGTCATCACCACGTGTTCTTTGGCGACCGGTTGCTTACACTGCTCTGCAATCACTTCGGCAACGGCTGAACGGGTCTCATCATAGCCCGCATTATTCATATAGCGGTGCATCCCCGGTAGCGGTGATGTGGCAATCTTTTTCAACTCTGCGTGCAGTTCGGCCGGTGGTTCGATGGTCGGGTTGCCGAGAGTAAAGTCGAAAATCTGGTCTGCCCCGTATTGTTCGCGCAACGCGGCGCCCTCTTCGAACATTTTGCGAATCCAGGAGGCGCGTTCGATACATTCATTGACTTTTGTCGCTATAGTCATTCAATCTGTCCTTTCAGGTCCTGTCAGGGGTGACCCCAAAAATAATCTGCCGCAGTTTAACTGCACGTCTACAGTGGGTCAAGGAGGTTCAGTTCTCTGTTATGTCAATTAAGCGAAAATCCCGTTTTGTCGGTTCTCTGCTCGGCTGTGCCTTCGGCGATGTCCTCGGAGCGCCAGTCGAAATGCAGTCGCGGGCAGAAATTCTACAACAGCATCCAGGCCTTTTGCGTGATTTTATCTCTTCCGAAAGGGGGCTTGGATTTGGCTGTTATACCGATGACACGGAAATGACTCTGGCTTTAGCTCGCTCACTGATCCGCAGCAGTGGAGTCGATGGTGTCGATTGTGCGGCCGCTTATGCGGAGTCTTTCTCACCACAACGAGGCTATGGTCGCAGCGCAGTTCAGGTGCTGACAGCCTTGCAACAGGGCGCCGACTGGCGGCAGACCGGGACCATGCTGTTTGCCGAGGGCTCTTTCGGCAACGGTGGAGCGATGAGGATTGCGCCGATCGGCTTGCTGTATGGACAGCAGGATTACCTGTTGCTCTACGCAAAGGTCAAAGCTGCCGTCTGGATGACGCATACTCACGCCGAAGGGATCGATGCCGCTTTACTGCAGGCGCGCGCAATCGGTTTGTTGCTGGCAGCAGAAAAAATCCCTGACAGAGAAAAATTTCTCGAACAGTTACTCTGGTACGCTCCCGAATCGATATTTAATGGCAAACTGGAGCTGTTGGCCACATTGCTGGCCCAGCAGGCAGGCGCCGCTCAGGTTGCTGAAACGTTCGGTTGCGGTGTCCGCAGCAGAGAATCCTGGCCGCCGGCACTTTGGGCCGCGCTGCGCTATATCGATGATCCGGAAGAGGCAATCATCCAGGCGGTTAACCTCGGGGGAGATACTGATACCGTTGCTGCAATGACCGGTGCCCTGGTTGGCGCGCTACACGGGGAACATTGGTTTCCTCAGCGCTGGTTTGAACAGCTGGAAAATGGACCGCATGGCCGTGATGAGCTGATTTCGGTTGCCGTGCAACTGGCCGGGGTTTCGGCCAGCTGAACCAAAGATTTATTGTTATGAAAAGCCGCGGAATCGTTGATTTTCGCGACACTTTAAGCTACATTCCTGCATTCAATCTATCCTCTTCATAAGAGATATCGACTAATGGCAAAAGATGATTTGAAAAAATTACGTGGGCAGATCGATGCGATCGATAACCAGATTCTTGAACTGCTCAATCAGCGTGCCCAGGTGGTGCTCGGTGTCGGCAAGGCGAAAGAGGGGAGCGGTGGGACTTATTATGTGCCGAGTCGTGAGAAAGCGATTTACGAACGGCTGACTGCAGCTAATGCCGGCCCATTTCCGAATCAGGCGGTGGTCAAGGTCTTCCGGGAGATTATCTCGGCATCGCTGAACATGGAACTGCCGATGCAGGTCGCCTTCCTCGGTCCGCAGTCGACCTTTACGCATTTGGCGGCGATGCAGCAGTTCGGACTGTCGGCGCAGCTGGTTCCGCTGAAAAGTATTCCCTCGGTGTTTGAAGAGGTTGAGCGGGACCGTGCTCATTACGGTGTGGTCCCGGTTGAAAATTCGACAGAAGGGGTGGTCAATCATACTCTCGATATGTTCATCGGCTCCGAGCTGCAGGTGATAGCCGAAATCATGCTGGAGATTTCCCATAACCTGTTGTCGAAGACCGGCAATATCGAACAAATCAGTAAAATCGTTTCTCATCCACAGGCCTTGGCCCAATGCCGACATTGGTTTGAAGCGAATCTGGCAGATACGCCTTTAGTTGATGTTGCCAGTACTGCAGCCGCAGCTCAATTGGCTGCCGAGGACGAAACTGCGGCGGCGATTGCCAGTGAGGCTGCTATCGTCCAGTATGGGTTGAAGGTGGTCAAAGCGAAGATCGAGGACAATCCCAACAATTTCACGCGCTTTCTGGTGATTGGCAAAAAGACTCCAGAGAGGAGCGGCAATGATAAGACCTCGATCATGTTCAGTGTTAAGGACGCGCCGGGAATTCTCTCCCGGATGCTCGAGCCGTTCAGTAAACGGGGAATCAACCTGTCGAAGATCGAGAGTCGGCCGATGAAGCAGAAGGCCTGGGAGTATATTTTCTTCCTCGACCTGATCGGGCATATCAGTGATACGGCGATTTCTGATGCCATCGATGAGCTGCGCGATCATTGTCATTTCCTCAAGGTGCTCGGTTCCTACCCGATCGCCCGCCAGGAAAAACCGAAAGGGGAGAGTTAGGCATGTCTGAGGTTTTGATTCCCCGTCTGGCGATCATCGGTGTCGGTTTGATCGGCGGTTCGCTGTCGTTGGCTCTGAAGGCCGCGGGGGCGGTCGGTGAGGTTGTTGGTTGTGGGCGCGGTAAACCGAATCTGGAAAAAGCGCTTGAACTGGGAGTGGTCGATCGTTACTCGCGTGACCCGATCGAGGCCGTCAAAGATGCAGATATCGTTTTTTTGGCGACGCCGGTAAAAACCCTGGCAACAGTCACTCTGGAACTGCTGCCCGGCCTGAAGCCGGGAGCGATCATCACCGATGGTGGCAGCGTTAAGGCTGCGGTGGCTGAGTCGATTGAGCCGCTGATGCCGGAAGGCATCCATTTTGTTCCTGGGCATCCGATTGCCGGCACCGAAAAAAGTGGTGCTGAAGCTGCTTTTCCAACCCTTTACCAGGGTAAGCGTTGCATCCTGACTCCGACCGAGCATACCGATCCGCAAGCCTTGGCGATGGTAGCAAAGATGTGGCAACTGGCCGGCAGTGACGTGGTACAGATGTCGTTGGAAAAGCACGATCGGGTGCTTGCCGCCATCAGCCATCTGCCGCACATGGTTGCTTATTCACTGGTCAACGCGGTCGGCTCCTACGATCACTATGAAGAGAATATTCTTGAATATTCGGCTGGTGGCTTCCGAGATTTTACCCGCATAGCCTCTTCGGATCCGACCATGTGGCGAGATATTGCCGAGACCAACCGTGATGGTTTGCTGGAAATGATGGAACAGTTTGAGACTTTCTTTGCCGAGCTTAAGGCCGATGTGGCTGAAGGAAGTGGAGAAAAGTTGTTTGAGTTTTTCCTTCGCTCAAAAGAGCTGCGCGACGCGATCCTGTAATTCAGGTGCAGCATGCACACCCAATATTACTAATAAAGGCGACCGGCTGATGCATAAATATGAAACCAGAACCATTGCCCCGCTCAAATCGCTGCATGGTGAAATTGTCGTCCCTGGCGATAAGTCGATTTCACACCGGGCAATTATGTTCGCCTCCCTGGCCAAAGGGGAGAGCCGGGTTCGTGGGCTGCTGCGTGGCGAGGATTGTTTGTCGACCCTTAAGGCGTTTCAGGCGATGGGTGTAGAAGTCGTCGAAAAGGGGGATGATGAACTGATTATTCAAGGCCGTGGACTTGATGGACTGCAGGAACCTGTCGATGTTATCGACTGTGGCAATTCTGGGACCACCATGCGATTGATGAGCGGAATTTTGGCCGCACAACCTTTCTTCTCCGTTTTGACTGGCGACCAGTACCTGCGCCAGCGGCCGATGGGCCGGGTGATCAATCCGTTATCGCAGATGGGAGCCAAGTTTTTGGGTCGTGATGCCAATACCAAAGCGCCCTTGGCGATCGATGGCGGTGGCCTGCACCCGACTGAATATCGCTCTCCGGTCGCCAGCGCCCAGGTTAAGTCAGCTTTGTTGCTGGCCGGGATGCAGATCGAAGGAACCACCACGGTCTATGAACCGCACCTGTCACGCGATCACAGTGAGCGGATGCTACGTTATTTCGGAGCCGACATCGAATCTTTCACCGGTGGCGCACGGGTGACCGGTCCAGTCTTCCTTGAGGGGCGGGACGTTGTCGTCCCGGGGGATATCTCTTCGGCGGCTTTTTTTCTGGTTGCCGGTTCGATCGTGCCGGGAGCTGAATTGCTGCTGAAAAATGTCGGTGTTAACCCGACCCGCAGTGGCATTATCGATATCCTGCAACAGATGGGTGGTTCGATCGAGCTGCTTAATCAAAGGGAGCTTTCAGGTGAACCGGTAGCTGACCTGCTGGTCAAATCGAGTCAACTCAAGGGGATCGAGATCGGTGGCGAGCTGGTGCCGCGAGCCATTGATGAGTTTCCGGTGGTCAGTGTTGCCGCGGCCTTTGCCGAAGGGGTGACGACGATTCGTGATGCCAAAGAGCTGCGGGTTAAAGAGACCGACCGGATAGCTGCAATGTGCGATACGCTGGGTAAACTGGGGGCACAGATCGAGCCGCTGGAAGATGGAATGCGCATCACTGGTGGGCAGCCATTGGATGGTGGCAGGGTCAACTCTTTTGGCGATCATCGGATTGCCATGAGTATGGCGGTTGCCGCCCTCTGCGCGAATGCGGAAGTGATTATTGAAGATACCGGCTGTACGGCGACCTCTTTTCCCAACTTCTGGGAATTGTTGAACAGTATTCAGGCTTGATTTTTGGACAGCATCATCTGTTATATTGAATTTGTCCGCGAAACGAACCGGCATCAGCTGACCAGCTTTTGTCGGTTTTGACTTGTCTTCTAGGATTGAGATATTGAAGGAACTGATAATTGCCATTGATGGCCCATCCGGTGCCGGCAAAAGTACTCTTAGCAAGGCCTTGGCTAAACGTATCGGCTACACCAATATCGATACCGGGGCTATGTACCGGTCGGTCGCTTTGTTGGCCAATCGTCAGCAGATCGATATGGCCGATGAGCAAGCACTGGGGCGTCTTTGTGCCGGCCTGCAGATCGAATTTGTTCGCGCTGCAGAGCAGGAACAGGTGATTGTCAATGGCGAGGACGTTTCAGGACAAATTCGCACTCCAGAAGTCAGCCTGCTGACTGCCAAGGTTGCAGCCTGTCCGGTGGTTCGCGAGACACTGGTACGTTTGCAGCGGCAGATGGGGGCGTCTGGTGGTGTTGTTCTCGAAGGCCGGGATATCGGCACGGTGGTTTTCCCGCAGGCGGAGGTGAAGTTTTTTCTTTCCGCAACTGCCGAAGAGCGTGGTCGGCGCCGTTACGAGGAGTTGCGCGCCAAGGGGGTGGAGGTTGGGCTGCAGCAGACCATTGCTGAAGTCGAGGAGCGGGATGCTGCCGACAGTGCTCGAGAACATGCGCCATTGTTGAGGGCAGACGATGCTGTTGATATCGATTCTACCGGGATGACCATCGATGACGTCCTGGATGCAATGCTGCAGGTCGTTGTTGAGCGTCAACAGTTAACGGAGTCAAGTTGATGGAAATTGTGTTGGCAAAAAGTGCCGGATTCTGTTTTGGCGTTAAACGGGCCACGCAAATGGCTTTTGATGCTTCTTCACAGCATGAACAGATCCATTCTCTGGGACCGTTGATTCATTCACCGCAGGTGGTTGAACAACTCGAACGACAGGGGGTCAAGGTCTGCAAACAGGTGGCAGAAATCCCGGCTGGTGCAGTGGTGGTTCGATCACATGGCGTGACCGCGGATGAAATGGGTGAAATAGAGGACCAACAGCTGGAAATTATTGATGCGACCTGCCCATTTGTTAAAAAAGCCCAGGATTATGCCGCGCAGTTAAGCAAGGAGGGCTATCTGCTGGTTTTGGTCGGCGAGGCGGATCACCCAGAAGTTCAAGGGATCTATTCCTACGCGTCCGGCGACGCTGTGGTCATTACCAAGGCGGATGAAGTGCAAACGCTGCCGAACAACAGTCGGATCGGGATTATTGCTCAAACGACTCAGCCGCTAGAAAATCTACAGGAGATCGTTTCCGCCTGTTTGGCGAAGGCTAAAGAGTTGCGGGTTTATAACACTATCTGTGATGCAACGACCTTGCGCCAGCGAGAGGCCAGACAGATCGCCACCGAGGTCGATCTGATGCTGGTAATCGGTGGTTTTAACAGTGCGAATACCTCACGGCTGGCAAGACTCTGCCAGGAGCAACAGCCCTGTACGCATCATATTGAAATCGCCGCCCAGCTTCAGGATGAGTGGTTTGTCGATAAACAGCGGGTCGGAATTACGGCCGGGGCTTCTACACCGGCTTGGATTATTGATGAGGTGCTGCAGCGGCTGAATAACATATCTGCTGGTAATTAAGTATTTCTGCGAGTGACATAACAGATTTTATCACCCCGGATGGGGAAGATGATATTGGTTGCGCGCGCGGATTAAAAAGAATAACTGCTTGAAAAATATTGGTTTGTTTTTTCTTAGAGGCTGTGCTAACTTCCGCAGTCTCGAAAGAGTCCGCCGCCGTAAGGCGTCGGGAAATTCGCAAGGGGGTAACATCTCCAATGGTAGAAGAAAAAGAACTGCAAGACGAAATGGCTGCGCTGGACGAAATGGACGCGCAGGACGAAAAGGACGCGCTGGCAGAAATGGATGGCGAGTTCGAAGAAAGCTTCGAGGAGCTGCTCAAGGATTATGAGCAGGGTGGCTTCGAGCTAAAGCGCAATGATGTCGTCGAAGGGACGATTGTTCAGGTGAATCCTGATTCGGTCGTTGTCGATGTCGGTTACAAATCGGAAGGGGTGATTCCTCTTCGTGAGTTTGCCGACGAAAAAGGCGAAATCAATGTTAATGTTGGTGACGTTTACGACGTCCTGTTTGGTGGTGGTGAGAGCGACAGTGGTCTGATCGTTCTATCCAAAGAGAAGGCAGATCGTCAGAAGATCTGGAATTCTCTCGAAGAAGGCGCTGTGGTCGAAGGTAAAATCATCAGCCGCATTAAAGGTGGTTTGTCGGTCGATATCGGCGTTAATGCCTTCCTGCCTGGTTCTCAAGTTGACCTGCGCCCAGTCCGTAACCTGGACAAGGTGATTGGTGAGTCCTTCGAGTTCAAAATCATCAAGCTGAACAAGCGTCGTGGCAATATAGTTCTCTCCCGCCGTGTGCTGCTCGAGACCGAGCGTGAATCACAGCGTGGCGAAACCCTCAAGACTCTGGAAGAAAATCAGGTCACCGAGGGTGTGGTCAAGAACCTGACCGATTACGGTGCATTTATCGACCTCGGTGGTATTGATGGTCT
>CALZHQ010000025.1 GCA_945787295.1 uncultured Desulfuromonadales bacterium | reverse complement strand
GGATGGTGCCGCCCGGGGTCTCGTAGACGCCGCGGCTCTTCATGCCGACGTAGCGGTTTTCCATCAGGTCGACGCGGCCGATACCGTGCTTGCCGCCCAACTCATTTAGCTTGGCCAACAGGCTAGCTGGGGAGAGTTCTTCACCGTTTACTGAAATCGGGTCGCCATTTTTAAACTCAATCTCGACAAATTCCGGAGCGTCGGGAGCCTCTTCCGGGGAAACGCTGAGCACGTACATGTGCTCAGGTGCTTCGGCCCAGGGGTCCTCCAGAATGTCACCCTCGAAGGAAATGTGCAGCAGGTTGCGGTCGGAACTCCAAGGGTTCTTCTTGCTGGTCGGCACCGGAATGCCGTGCTTCTTGGCATATTCTTCCAGGGCGGTACGACTGTTCAGATCCCACTCGCGCCAGGGGGCGATGACCTTGACTGCCGGATCGAAGTGGTAGTAGCCGAGCTCGAAACGGACCTGGTCGTTGCCTTTACCGGTGGCGCCGTGAGAGACCGCATCAGCACCTTCGGCAGCGGCGATCTCCATCTGCTTCTTGGCGATCAGCGGCCGGGCGATCGAGGTGCCGAGGAAGTAACGGCCTTCGTATATAGCGTTGGCGCGGAACATCGGGAAGACGAAATCGCGGACAAACTCTTCGCGCAGGTCTTCGATGTAGCAGGCGCTGGCACCTGTTGCCTTAGCTTTCTCTGGAATGTGATCCAGTTCTTCACCCTGGCCCAGGTCGGCCGAGAAGGCGACCACTTCACAGCCGTATTCTTCGACCAGCCATTTGAGGATGATCGAGGTATCCAAACCGCCGGAATAGGCGAGTACCGCTTTTTTGATTTGACCTTTTTTACTCATATCTTTTCTCCTTGAGACAGGCTCTGGTTAGGCAAGCCTGGTTTTATAGTTTAATCACGTAGGTATCGGCCATCCGATCGTGCAGGCCCTGCTTCTTTTCATCGAAGGCGACCATCAGGTAGCCGATACACAAAATAATTCCGGAAATAAATTTGCCGATCACTTCGCGAAACGCGGCCTTGCCGTAACTGATGTCGGAGCCATCGGTGCGGATCACTTTGATCCGCAGTGCCATCTTGCCCGGGGTCTGACCACAGTGACCAGTAAAGATGATGTAGTAGGCGAAGCTGACAAGGTAGCCGAACAGCATCACCAGTCCGCTGACTTCCTCGCCGGCCCCGGCTCCGGCGGCCAGGCCGGCCATGGCCAACAGAAAGCCGAGCGCGAACTGGACGACGAAGAGGATGGCACCATCCAGCAGCGAGGCGACCACGCGAATCCAGAAGCCGGCATACTGTTGAGTCGGTACCTCAGTTGCGGTGGCGACAAATGCCACCCCACAGTTTGTGCAGTGGCTTGCTGGACCCTGAATGTTACCGCAGACTTGGCAGGTGATTTGTGGCCCAGCCGTGATGCTGGCCGTTGACTCCGGTTTGCTCTGCGGTGTTGCCGCGGTGACCGCCTGCTCTCTGCCCGGCAGTGCGAAGCTGGTGTCACACTTCGGGCAGGTCGCCTTGGTCAACTCCGGCGGCAGCAGCGCCGGATCGATATCTTTGCTGTAGTTGCAGTTGGGACAGGTGATCTGCATCTGCTTACCGTGCCATCAAAGTAGCCATGATCGCCTTCTGCACATGCAGCCGGTTTTCCGCTTCATCGAAGATGATCGAGTGTGGGCCTTCGATCACCTCGTCGGTGATCTCTTCATCGCGGTGGGCCGGCAGGCAGTGCATGACCACGCAGTTCGGGTCGGCCAGCTTGACCAGTTCGCCGTTGATCTGGAAACCATCAAAGGCCTTTTCCCGCTCGGCCTGCTCTTCTTCCTGGCCCATGCTCGCCCAGACGTCGGTGTTGAGCACATCGGCACCGGCGGCCGCTTCCTTCGGGTCGTTGGTGAAGACCAGCTTGGCACCGGCCTTTTCCGCCCGGGCGATTACCTCGGAGTTTGCTTCGTAGCCTTTGGGGGTGGCGACGCGCAGTTCGAAGCCGAAAATCGCTGCGGCGTTGATCCAGCTGTTGGCCATGTTGTTGCCGTCACCGATCCAGCAGTACGTGAGGTTACGGTAATTTTCTTTGTGCTCGCTGACGGTCAGCAGGTCGGCCATCACCTGGCAGGGGTGGTACATGTCGGTCAGGCCGTTGATCACCGGTACGTAGCAGTTCTCGGCGAATTCCTCGACGGCGGTCTGCGAATAGGTCCGAATCATGATGCCATCGCAGTAACGGGCCATGCAGCGGGCCGTATCCTTGATCGGTTCGCCGCGGCCCATCTGGGTGTTGCCGGAGGCCAGGAACAGGGCATGGCCGCCGAGCTGGAACATGCCGACCTCAAAGGAAACGCGGGTCCGGGTCGAGCTCTTTTCGAACAGCATGCCGAGGGTCTGTCCTTCGAGCAGTGTGTGCGGGGTGCCTTCTTTCTGCTTCGCTTTCAGCTCTTTGGCCAGGGCGAAGATCTTTTCCAGATCCTCCAGCGACCAGTCGGAAAGGCAAAGGAAGTCTTTAGTCATCAATATTCTCCTGATATTCAGCAAAAATCCCGCTGAGGATTTTCAGCATCTGGTCGATTTCATCCTGGCTGACAGTTAATGGCGGTACAAAGCGCAACACTTTGCCGACCGTGCAGTTGATCAGCAGGCCGCGGTCGAGGGCGGTCTTGACCATTTCGCCCCCTTCGATATTCAGTTCCATGCCGAGGATCAGGCCACGGCCACGAACCTCGACGATAAAGTCGTAATTGTCCTGCAGTTCTTCCAGCTTCTGGCGCAGGTAGTTGCCCATGGCGATGCAGTTCTCGAGGACCCCATCATCGAGGTAGACCTTCATCGTCGCCAGTGCTGCGGCGGCCATCAACGGGTTGCCGCCGAAGGTTGAACCGTGGGTCCCTGGACCAAGGGCTACCGCATGTTGTTCCCGGCTGAGCATAGCGCCAATCGGCGGTCCGCCAGCCAATGCTTTGGCCAGGGTCATCACGTCCGGCTCAACCCCTTCCTGCTGATAGGCGAACAGGCTGCCGGTCCGGCCGCAGCCGACCTGGACTTCATCAAAAATCAACAGCAGTTCGTTGCTGTCACACAGCTCCCGGACCGCTTGCAGGTAGCCGGCCGGCGGCAGGTTGACGCCACCTTCACCCTGTACCGGTTCGAGCATGATGGCACAGGTGTTCGGACCGACTGCAGCCCGCAAAGCTTCAAAATCACCGAACGGCACATGCTTGAAGCCGGGCAGCATCGGCGCGAAACCGGCCTTGACCTTATCCTGTCCGGTGGCGCTGATCCCGGCCAGGGTCCGGCCGTGAAAGGAGGCGACAGCGGTAATGACTTCATTGCGGTCAGTGGCGTGGTTTTCATTGCTGTACTTGCGCGCCAGCTTTATGGCCGCCTCGTTCGCCTCGGCGCCGGAATTGCAGAAAAACACCCGGTCGCCGAAGGAGTGCTCACAGAGCAGTTCCGCCAATTCGATCTGCTGGGGGATATGGTAGAAGTTGGAGCAATGCAGGAGCTTGCCAGCCTGTTGCTGAATCGCGGCCACCACCTTCGGGTGGCAGTGCCCCAGGTTGTTGACCGCCACTCCGGCGAGAAAATCGAGATATTGTTTGCCGTCGACATCGGTCAGCCAGCTGCCTTGACCGCTGGCCGCGACCAGCGGGTAGCGGCCGTAGGTGGCCGCGACATGGGTCAGGCCCCGGTCGATCCATTGCTGTGATATGCTCATTTGTCGAACCTCGCCACTGCGGTGCCGATCCCTTTGTCGGTGAAGATCTCGAGCAGGCAGGCATGTTCCATCCGGCCGTCGATGATGTGGGTTTTGCTGACCCCTTCTTCCACCGCGTCAACGCAGCAGTTGACCTTGGGAATCATGCCGCCGGAGATGGTTCCGTCGTTGATCAGGTCGGGGACTCGCTGCACATCGATGGTCGAGATCAGCTTGCCCTGCTTGTTTTTGACCCCTTCGATGTCGGTCAGCAGAATCAACTTTTCCGCCTTGAGCGCGCCAGCGATTTTACCTGCCACCAGATCGGCGTTGATGTTGTAGGTTTCACCGTTCAGTCCGACGCCGATCGGCGCGATAACTGGAATGAAGTTGCTCTCTTCCAGTGCGCTGATGACCTTCGGGTTGACGATTTCTACTTCACCAACCATGCCGATATCGATGATTTCCGGGGTCAGGGTGTCGGGGTTGACCGCTGTCATCTCCAGCTTGCGCGCCTGGATCAGACCACCGTCCTTGCCGGTCAGGCCGACCGCCTTGCCGCCGTGACGGTTGATGTTGTTGACGATCTCTTTGTTGACCTTGCCGCCGAGAACCATTTCGACCACGTCCATAGTGGCGCTGTCAGTGACCCGCATCCCTTGCACAAAATTGCTTTCAATCTTCATTGCTTCAAGGACTTTGCCGATTTGCGGACCGCCACCGTGTACCACGACCGGGTTGAGGCCGATGTACTTCATCAGGATGACGTCACGGGCGAAGCCTTCTTTCAGCTTCTCATCGACCATGGCGTTGCCGCCGTATTTGATGACAATGGTTTTGCCGTAAAAGTTTTTGATCCACGGCAAGGCTTCCATCAGAACGTTTGCTTTGTTGATCAGCTCTTGCATATATCTATTCTCCGGAGCGTTGATGCTCCTGAACTGCGTTAAAGAATGTAACGCGACAGGTCCTCATCTTGACTGATATCGGACAATCGTCGTCGCACCTCTTCGGCATCGATTACAACCTTGCGCTCGGTCAGTTCAGGAGCATCGAAGGAGAGTTCTTCAAGCAGTTTTTCCATAATCGTGTGCAACCGCCGGGCGCCGATATTCTCGGTCCGTTCATTGACGGTTTTTGCCATCAGGGCGATTTCGCGGATCGACTCTTCCTTAAATTCGAGATCGATCGATTCGGTCTGTAACAAGGCCGTATATTGACGGGTCAGGGCGTTTTGCGGCTCTGTGAGGATGCGGTAGAATTCCTCTTCGCCGAGGCTGTCCAGTTCGACCCGGATCGGGAAACGGCCCTGCAGTTCCGGAATCAGGTCGGATGGCTTGCTGACGTGGAAGGCGCCGGCAGCAATAAACAGCACATGGTCGGTTTTGACCGGGCCATGCTTGGTGTTGATGGTGCTGCCCTCAACGATCGGCAGGATGTCACGCTGCACCCCCTCGCGGGAGACTTCCGGTCCACCCACCCCTTCGCGACTGGCGATCTTGTCGATCTCATCGATAAAGATGATGCCGCTCTGCTCGGTCCGCTCGCGGGCCAGGGTAGTGACATTTTCCATGTCGACCAGCTTTTCCGCTTCCTGTTGGTTCAGTATTTCCCGCGCTTCACTGACTTTGATCCGCTTGCGCTTGGTCTGTTTCGGGAACAGGTTGCCGAACATTTCCTTCATATTTATCCCCATATCTTCGCCCCCTTGCGGGGTGAGGATGTTCATGGTCGGCATGCTGCTGACTTCCGATTCCAGCTCGACAAAGCGCTCATCCAGTTCGCCCATGCGCAGCAATTTGCGCAATTTATCGCGGGTATGCTGTTGCTGCTCCAGTTTGTCTGGAGAACGGTCGGCTTCGCCGGGCAACAGCAGGTCGAGCAGCTTTTCCTCGGCGTTAGCCTCCGCCTTGACATGCTGTTTCTTCGCTTCCTCTTCCTTGACCATGATGATCGCCAGTTCAAGCAGGTCGCGGACCATGCTTTCGACGTCACGGCCGACGTAGCCGACTTCGGTAAACTTGCTCGCCTCGACCTTGATAAAGGGAGCCTGAGCCAGTTTAGCCAGCCGCCGGGCGATCTCGGTTTTACCGACCCCGGTTGGACCGATCATGATGATATTCTTCGGCACGATCTCGTCACGCAGGTCGGAGTTTTTCACCTGCTGGCGGCGCCAGCGATTGCGCAGGGCCACGGCGACGGCCCGCTTGGCCTGATTTTGACCGATGATATAGCGATCCAGTTCGGAAACGATTTCTCTGGGAGTAAAGTTGGTCACTTAATAACCTCAACAGCGATCTTGTCGTTGGTGTAAATGCAGATTTCCGCAGCAATCTTTAGCGCTTCTTCGACGATCTTCTCTGCCGGCAGTTCTGAGTGTTTGAGCATGGCCCGTGCTGCGGCCAGGGCAAAGCTGCCGCCGGAACCGATGGCAGAGACACCGTCGTCCGGTTCGATGACGTCGCCGGCACCGGAAATCACCAGCGAAGTGTCTTTGTCGGCGACGATCAGCAGCGCTTCGAGACGGCGCAGGATTCGGTCGGTGCGCCAGTCCTTGGCCAAGCCGACCGCGGCCCGCGGCAGGTTGCCGCGAAATTCCTGCAGCTTGGCCTCAAACTTTTCGAACAGGGTAAAGGCATCGGCGGTACTGCCGGCAAACCCTGCTAGAACCTGGTCTTGATAAAGGCGGCGGATCTTGCGGGCCCCATGCTTCATGACGGTATTACCGAGACTGACCTGCCCGTCACCGGCCAAGGCGACTTCATCTCCCCGACGAACACAGCAGATCGTTGTTCCCTTGAACATGCATCCTCCCGAACAAATTAACGTGCCAGCTGAAGAAAAAGATGAAATATAACACAAAGAAGGAGCGGAAAAAAAGCTTTACGGTGCTGATTTGGCGGCGAAAAGTTAATTTGTTAGGAGGGTTGGACTATTCTGGAAGCGGAAATTCGATTGTTGCCACAGTTCCCAGGCTTGGTTGACTGTCAAGGTACAGTTTGCCACCCATCTTGCGGATAAAATCACGCGCATAGTAAAGACCGAGCCCGAAACCGCGAATCTGACCAGTGTTTTCCTTGTCAACCTGGTAGAACTTATTGAAAACTTTAGATATTTCTTCTGGGGGGATGCCGCACCCGGTGTCGCGAACCTGCAACAGAACCCGCTTTTCCTCGACCCGGCCTTCGATGGTGACCGACCCTTCTACAGGGGTGAACTTGATGGCGTTATCCAAGAGTGCGCGGATGGCAAAGGCGATCCGCTCGCGATCAAGGGGCAGTGGTTTGGAAGGAAGCGGGGGCTCGATTAAAATCTGATAGTCAATCTGGCGACTGGCGACTGCCGGCTCCAGACTGGTGGCGACTTGGCGGGCAACCCGGCCGAGTTCGACCGGTTCCAGCTGCAGTTGCCCTTCCTGAAGGATGACGTTGCTGAAATAGAGCAGATCTTGAATCAGGTGTTCCAGATGCAGGGTTTCCGCCTGTACCAATGACAGCATTTTTTGAAAACCCTCTTCGCTTGGGTCGCCGATTCCGTCGGCAATATTTTGAATAAAGAGGGAAATGGCAGTCGCCGGAGTTTTCAGTTTGTGCGAGATGAGACCGAGAAAGTCGCTTTTCAACCGGTCGAGCTGCTTCAGGTTGGCCAGCTCTTTGCGCATCAGGACTTTGTCGAGGACCTTGTCGACGGTCGTGCGTAACTGCAGAAGGTTAATCGGCTTACTGATGAAATCGTCGGCGCCGGCTTTTAGCGCCTGTAGAATAACATCTTTGTCAGTGTAGCCGGTCATCAGGATGATGGCCATATCCGGTTGTTGGTCTTTTACGGTGCGAAGCAGGTCGAGGCCACTGAGGTTTGGCATCATGACATCACTGAGGATGATGTCGATCTCATGTTTTTCCAGCATGTTCAGTGCTTGCCGGCCGTCATGGGCCTGCAGGACTTCAAAGTTACTCAGGGCCCGGGCGCAAAGCTGACAGATGATCGGTTCATCATCGACGACCAACAGGTTCTTTTTTTTCTGTTCTTGGATCGGTTCCTGTTGATGGGTCAGTTCCTGTTGCAGCATAGGGCTCCAGTCCAGCAGGGGATAGCAGGGATAGAAAATTCAGCTATGTTTAACCATCAGTCAAATATAGCCGAACCCACATCGATGTCCAGTGTTTGCAATTCACCTAGGTCGTTATCAATTAAGCAGCTGATGCAACTTTTCCGGCGCGGCCTGCAGCAATGCCTCTACTTTACTGATGTCCGGGCCGCCAGCCTGAGCCATTTCAGGACGGCCGCCGCCACGACCGCCGACGATCTCTGCCAGTGGCTTGATCAGATCGCCCGCTTTGATTTTGCCGGTCAGATCTTTGGTGACCGCGACCAGTAGTGCGACTTTGCCCCCTTCGGTGGAAACCAGTACCAGCACTCCCGAACCGAGCTTGTCACGCAGTTGGTCAGAGAACTCGCGCAGCCCCTTGCCGTCGATGCCGTCAACCTTGGTGGCCAGCAGTTTGACACCACTGACATCCTGGGCCTGATTGATCAGTTCGCCACTGCGATCGGCATTGGCTTTGGCCTGCATTTGTTCCAGTTCCTTTTCCAGCTCTTTCTGCTGCTCAAGAAGTTTCTGCAGCCGGGTTTCCAGCTGCTGCGGGTCACTTTTTACCAGGCTGGCCAGCCGCTGCAGGGTTTGCTGTTGTTGGTGAACCTGGGCCAGAGCGCCGTCACCGGTGACCGCTTCGATCCGACGTACTCCGGCGGCAATGCCACCTTCGGAAAGAATCCGGAACAGGCCGATATCGCCGGCGGCGCTGGCGTGAGTGCCGCCACAGAGCTCCATGCTGTAATCACCGACGGTAATCACCCGAACTTCATCGCCATATTTCTCACCGAACAGAGCCATGGCGCCCGCCGCCTGGGCGTCATCGGCCGCCATCACCTGGGAACCGACTTCAGCGTTGACGCGAATCTGCGCGTTGACCTCTTCCTCGATCTTGATGAGTTCTTCGCTGGTGACCGGCGAGAAGTGGGTAAAGTCAAAACGCAACCGCTCCGGCTCGACCAGAGAGCCGGCCTGCTTGATGTGGTCGCCAAGGATCTTTTGTAACGCCGCCTGCAACAGGTGGGTGGCGGTGTGATTGAGAACGATCTTCTGCCGCCGCTGATCATCAACTTTGATGGTTGCTTTGGCGTTCTTCTGAACCGCGCCGGTAACCACTTCACAGACGTGCACGAAAAGATCATCGAGCGGTTTCTTGGTGTCGATAATCCGCAGGTTTGCTTCACCGGTACTGATTTCACCGGTATCACCGACCTGGCCACCCGATTCGCCATAGCAGGGGGTCTTGCTGGTGATTACTTCAACTGTTTCCCCGCAGACCGCTTCCTCGACCAGCTCGCCCGCTTTGATCAGCGCCAGGACTTCACCCTGATCTTCACGCGTTTCGTAGCCGCTGAAAGTTACTTTGACCCCTTGCTCGACCAGCTGTTTGTAGATCGCCGAGACCGCCTCTTCGCCCGAACCTTTCCAGTGCTCACGAGCCTTGGCGCGCTGGGCTTCCATGCAGGTTTCAAAGCCTTTCTCGTCAAGGCGGTAGCCGTCTTTTTCGACGATGTCAGCGGTCAGGTCGACCGGGAAGCCGTAGGTGTCATAGAGCTTGAACACAGTTTCGCCGGGAATAACCGTCTGTTTGGCTTTTTTCAGGTTGGCGATTTCGTCCTGAAGGATGCGCAGGCCGTTGCCGAGGGTCTGGATGAAGCGCTCTTCTTCATTCTGTACCACCTTGGCGACGAAGCTTTTGCGTTCGGCCTCGGCCGGGTAGGCACCAGCCATGAAATCGAGTACGAAACTGGCGGTCTTGAACAAAACTGGATCTTCAAAACCGAGCATTTTGGCGTGCCGCATCGCCCGGCGCATGATCCGCCGCAGCACGTAGCCGCGGCCCTCGTTTGAAGGCAGAACGCCGTCGGCGATCAGGTAAGCGGTGGCGCGGCTGTGATCGGCCATGACCCGCATCGAGACGTCATTCTCGTTATTGTCGCCGTAGGTCTTGCCGGAGAGCGTTTCGATGTGGGCGATGATGTCACGCAACAGGTCGGTGTCGTAGTTCGACTGGACCTTCTGCATGACCGTGGCCAGTCGCTCCAGGCCCATACCGGTATCGACGGCCGGCTTCGGCAGTGGTACCAGTTCTCCATCCGCCTGGCGGTCGAACTGCATGAAGACGTTGTTCCAGATCTCCATGTAGCGGTCGCAGTCGCAGCCAACGGTGCAGTCGGGCGAATCGCAGCCGATCTCCTCGCCGTTGTCGTAGAAGATTTCCGAGCAGGGGCCGCAGGGACCGGTGTCGCCCATCGACCAGAAGTTGTCCTCTTCAAAACGGAAAATCCGCTCGCGGGGCACCCCTTCCTGATGGTGCCAGATGTCGGCCGCCTCATCGTCAGTGGTGTAGACTGAGACGTAGAGCCGCTCGATGTCGAGGCCCATATCCTTGGTCAGGAATTCCCAGGCGTAGGCGATCGCCTCTTTTTTGAAATAGTCGCCGAAAGAGAAGTTGCCGAGCATTTCGAAGAAGGTGTGATGACGGGCGGTGCGGCCGACATTCTCCAGGTCGTTGTGCTTGCCGCCGGCGCGAACACACTTTTGTGATGTGGTCGCCCGGACATAGTCACGTTTTTCCGCGCCCAGGAAGCAGTCCTTGAACTGGTTCATCCCGGCGTTGGTAAACAGCAGGGTCGGGTCGTTGTGCGGAACCAGTGAGGAGGAGGAAACAACGCGGTGTCCCCGCTCTTCGAAGTACTTGAGGAAACGGGCGCGGATTTCATTTCCGGTGATCATCTGCAACAACCTTTCTCGGTTTCATATTGTAAATGGCTAAGCATTGAAATCTAGGTGATTGAATCAGGGATAATAATCGAAGTTGCGCGGATTGAAAAGGGTTTTAAAAGAAGTTTCCGGATGATCTGTGGCTATACAGGAGTAAAAGATTAACTATTCATCGCACCGCGGTAAACGGATGCTTGCTCAGATTGAAGGGAGAACGAAATTTACCAGGTCGGCTGCCGAAGCGAGATATGTCGCTACCGACAACCGGTTTTTCCAAAGTGACATCAGCAGCCTGAACTGTAAGCTGGCCCTGCTGGCCGCGCGAGCTTCCATGTCTTGCTCGCGCGGCAAAGGTATTGAGCCTGGCGGCTCTTAACGTTTTGCCGCCTGCAGGTGCATCCAGTCAAAGTTTTTGGCCCGGCCGAGGCTCAGCCAGCCTTCCTCCTCCCAGAAGCGCCACCAGGCGTCATAATCGGCATGGGCGAAGGCGGCCCGGTCGCGGCCCCATTTGAACTGGTTGCGCTCCGGATCGTAGTCGATGGCGATTCCCCAGGAATGCATCGACCAGCGGTTGCCGCCGCGCATCTTGCGTTTATTGAAACAACCGCCCCAGCGGTCGAGGCGCAAATCTTTGATCCGCTCCATGCCGTAATGGTCAAAAGTCCGTTGCAGCGCGCGTTTGGCACTATCATGGACCTTGGTGTGGCAGGAGAATGAGTTCACGCTCTTGCGCAGATCCCAGGCCAGGCGATGGGGATAGGGCAGTTCCAGGCGGACCAGGTTGGAACCCATCTCGCCGTAGAACTGTTTGACCGCCGCCTGGTCCTGCTCCGGCCAACCGTTGGGATTCACATCGAGCGGGGTTTCATCGCGCCAGGGGGTTGGCAGCGCGCCATGTTCCTTGAAGTGGACCAGAGCATCAAAGGCATACTCGGTCTGCGGCCCCCAGTAGCCGTCGATCTTCCCGGCGTCGAGCCCCTGGTCGCTGCAGAGCAGCTGCAGGCAGCCGACCGCCTGACGGTAGTTCGACCAGCGTTTCCAGCCGTCCGGCAGATCGGCGCTGCGCCGCTGGAGATATTTTTTCACCGCCGCATAGGTTTTGCTGCCGGTTTTCCCATCGATTTTTCCAGGGTTGAAGCCTTCGTCAACTAACGTTTGTTGAACAATCCGAACCGCAGCAGCTCTCATGACAGTCTCCTTTTCGTAGGCAGGCGGACGTTCCGCCCTACAGCTTAGTCAATCGGCAAATTGCTCCAATGAATCGCGGAATTCCTGATAATGCGGCTGGTAGCGCTGCCGCGCCGCCTCGTCACGGTACCAGATCCCGAAAATGGTCTTCACCGACCCCTGCTGGGCGAGCGTCTCCAGATAAGAGCGCCGGTAGCTGCCATCCTTGGCGGCGATGGTGAACCAGCGCAGCTCGCGGTCGTCTTGCTGATCAGTGCGCTTGTCGACCAGCGTTTCAGCTTCAGGATTCAAGGCGATATCGTCCGCCTCACCGCTCCACTGGGGAGAGAAAACGTAGAAGGTAACAGATCCGTCCGGGGCAATGAATTCGGCGCTGTCGTAACCCTCCGCGGTGCGGCTCGGCAGCGAGGGCTTGACGGTGAAATCGGCCGGGTAGCGTACCTCGAACCAGGCACCCTGAAAGGTCTGCAAGCGCTCAGTTACGTTGGCTTGCGGTCCTGATTCTGTCGGTGCAACAGCTTCCTGGCGACAGGCGGGCAACAAGCTCAAAAGCAGCGTAGTAAACAGCAGGCTGGTATATTGCAAACGAAAGATCCAAGCTATCATGTTCTTTCCTAAACAGCTCATGACTGCAAAGGGCTACAACTCCTGCGCGACCCGAAAGCCAATTTCCTTGTAGCGGATTGTGCTCTCGCCGCGGAGGAAGACCCGTAAAAAGTCATCTGTCGTGTTCCAGGAACCACCGCGAATCAAGCGTCTCTGGCAATCGCCCTCTTCCCTCGCAGAGCCATCGACCGGTGCGCCGCTAGAGGCTTTGGACCAACAGTCCTGCAACCACTCAGCAACATTGCCGCTCAAATCATTCAACCCGAGGGCATTCGGTTTTTTCTGGCCGACGCTGTGGGTTTGCCCCTTACTGTTTGCCTGATACCAGGCAAAGTCCCGGAGCAGCCTCAGGTTGGAGGTTCCCGCCCATAGCTCTTCCTTGCCACCGCCGCGCGCTGCGTACTCCCATTCCGCCTCGCTCGGCAACCTGAAGCGCCGGCCGGTCTGCTGGGAAATCCAGTCCGTGTAGGCATTTGCTTCATCCCAGGTGACGTTGATCACCGGGCGGTCGCCGCGGCCCCAGCCTTCGTCGTCAGGCAAGCTTCGCTCGGTCGCCAGGGCGAACTGGTCGTACTCCTTGAAGGTGACCTCGTATTTGCCGATAGCGAAGGGTTTGCGGATTTGCACTTTCTGGACCACTTTTCTCTTCGCGGTAAAATCCCCCATCAGAAAATCGCCCGCCGGGACCACCACCATCTCCGGCACCAATAGTCCCTCCTTGGCATAGACTCCGCGAGTCGACTCCAGGGCCTGGGTGGCGGTTTCGCGCAGCTGCTCCTTCTGCACCTGCTGCTCAACCACCTGTTGTTCCTTCGCGGCGATTTCCTGCTCCTGAGCGGCGATCTGCCGCTCAGTCGTGCTCTTGTAACTCTGGTAAGAGTTCACCGCAGCAAGCAGCATCACCACCAGGATAAACAGTGCCAGCTTGGCCCAGTTCGGCAGGTAGAGGCGGCGGCTTTTCAGCACCGCCCGGGCGACGCTGTCGTGACTGAGCTCGTAGTAAAAACCCTTGAGCCCCGGGCGGGATTCCTTGCGGATCAGGCGGGTTTCGGTAAGAGCCTCCAGGCAGAGCTGCTTGACCTTGTACTGCTTGCGGATCTGCCCCTGCTCCATGCTCACCCGGTGACCGTCCGGGCTCAGGAAGCCGCGCTCGCAAAGCCGCCGGGCGCGGGTCCGCTGGCGGCCGAAAGGGAGCTTGCGCAGCGCGTTGCGGTAGAAACTACGCAGCAGCTTGCCCATCACCTTGGTACTGCCCAGCAGCGACGGGTCGACAATGACCTGCTCTAAATTCTTTTGCCGCTCAATCACCTGACGTTCGGCATGCTGACAGATCAGCTGCAGCTGGAAGGGTTCGACCTCGCCTTGCTCGTTGGCGAGAAAATCGACCATCGCCTTGAGAGTGCCTGCCTCGTATTTGAAGGGGCGGGAGAACACCCCGGCCAGCTCGCGTTGCGCGGGCATGGTGATCGCCAGTTCGGCGCGTGGCCGGTCGAGGGGGGTAAGGCGAAAGCGCTGCTCGAGGATCACCGGCATCTCTTCTGTCAGCGCCTCGAGGGCGCCGACGTATTCTTCGCGCAGGCTCAACACCACCTTCACCGCCGGCAGCGCATCGCTGTAGGAGCGTTTTTCTCCCTGCTGCCTGACCCGCGCCGGGACGCCTCGCGAGGTCAGCTCCCAGAGGGCCGCCGCCAACCTGCCGCGCGCAGTCGGTGTCTGCAGGGTGAAGATTTCTTCGAACTGATCGAAGATCAAGACCGGGGTCTGCAGGGTTTCGCCGCTCCAGAAGTCGGTGGTTTTGAAATATTCCCAGAGCCCCGTCTGGTTGGCCGGCTCATAGTCGATGTTCCGCTGCCGGCAGACATCGTGCACCGCCTCGAAAACCGCCTCGAGCGGATCGATATCGGGGTGGTTGAGCCGCACCGGCACCGGCAGCAGGTGTTGATCGCGCAGCTGGGGATAGAGCCCCGCCTGCAGCAGGGAGGTCTTCCCCAGCCCCGACTTGCCGAACAGCACCAGCAGCCGGTGGGCGCAGATGCGGTGTAAGAGCTGCTCGATTTCCTGCTCCCGCCCATAGAAAAGGTAGCGGTCGACATCATCGTCCTTGAAGGAGAAGGGTCCGGGATAACGATAATGCAGATTATTTTCCACGCTCATCTTCCCCCTGTGCGACTGTTGCGCTGGTGAAAATCGGCGCGAATCTCTGTCGCCAGCTGTTCCACACCCCCAGCCTCGTATAGCTCGCGCTGGTGCAGGTGAGCAAGACGCTCGAGGCCCGGGTTGGGTTCAAGCAGCGCCGGGATCAGAAAAAGCTCGCTCTGATCGAACAGCTGCTGCCGCTCCAGCGCTTCATAGATCTCCTTGTGCAGGTAACTTTCCGCCCGCTCGAGCATGTGCGGCGTCTGCAGCACCAACACGTAATCGACCTGCTTGCGGATCACCTGCGGGATGCGCCGGTTCCAGTCTTCGCCGCCGCGCAGGTCCTGACGGTCGCGCCAGGTGTTGACGCCGAGTTGATGGAGTTGCTGCTCAACCTCCACCACCCGCGCCCGATCACGGCTATCGTGACAGAGGAAGACCTTGGCCGCGCCGGCTGCAATTTCTGTTTCAGCCTGCTCGGGCGCCTGCTTTGCAAAGCTCTTACGAAGTTCTGCAGCGAAATCGAGCCAGGAATGCTGGCGGAATTCAATTTTTAATTCCTGCTCGAAAAACACCGCTGTTTGTTGTCGCTCCGGGTGCTCGAAAAAGCTCGCTCCCTCCAGTGCCAATGAGCGGTTGCGGTGCCCATAAGTATGTAGCACGTGAAGCAGCACTCGCGCGTACCAGCGCTGGAAACCGAAACCGAGAAATAGAAACGAGGTCTGGGGATCGGCCAGCTGGCTGGTAATGTAGGCTGGTAATGGCGGTGCCGCCCGAACGACATTAACCAGAAATTCGAGCAGATCGGTTTCCGTCAACACCAGTGAGTCGAGCGCCTGTAGATGTCCGAACAGAGAGTAGATGATCGGCCTGTTCTCTGTGGCTGCAGAGAGTTGGGTCGGGCGGCCTTTGCGGTAATGATAATATTCACAGATTGGCGATTTGCCTGGAGTCTCCTGAACGGCATTGAATAAAAATGGGTCGGGAGTGGTGGTCAGGCAGAGGGTAAACGGCATTGCCGCAAGTTCCTGATGAAAAGCGGTCGTTTTCTCGGCAAACGGTTGATAAAAATCTTGCACTTCAAGTTCGAGGTCGTAGCGATCGGTGCCGGCATCGTTATAAACCAGTTGTGCTACCCGCGGGAGCTCTTCATCTTTACTCAGTGGTATGGAAGAGGGGAGCGTCGCAGCTAACCTCTCCGCCAGTTGAGTCGCAAGTGAGACGCGATGCGGATCGCCTGGATCGAAAGCGACATCGGGGCCGGTGACCAGCACGCACTTTCTTCTGCGTATGGCTTCAATCAGTCGGCGCCAGTCTCGTTCGCTGAGATCGTTCATTACCACCCCTCGAATGCTATTCCAGACCCAGCAGAAAATTAATGAAAAAACCTCCTTACAATATTTAAACAAATAATTGCCGAGTTACAAATTCAACAACCGCCGTGAGGCAGAAAGGTTCTGGCCGCTTTCTCTCTTGCGCTGCAGCAGATACTCTTACCCCACACCGTGAGGGGATGCTTATTTTTGGGGTTCTGAAACAAGCTGTCAGGGGATGTTCAGAGAAATAGGTACAGAACTCTATTTCCAGTGAATATCTGCTATTGCCTTTCTCTGTTGCCTAGCGAAAATGGCTAAACTGTAAGCATTCTGCTTGATTGAAATTAGTGGATATAATCAAGGTTGTGTGGATTGAAAGGGTTTAAGGCATTCAACTAATCGGTGGGCTGTTTTAGAATCTGAAAAATATCGCCGAGAGCAAATCCACGCCGCTGAAAAAAGCTGATCACCCGGCGGCGTTGGCGCTCATCGGCACTTTGGTAATCGAAATCGGGAAAGCGGCGCTGCAACTGGTCGCGAAGGAGTTGCGTGGTTTCAAATTCGCTGCTTGCTTCTTCCAGGGCCTGATTCGCGGTTACTTCGTCGATACCACGGCGGCGCAGCTCGAGCAGCACTTTACGCCCGACCCCCCGGCCGCTTCGCAGCAGGGCGCGGGCCCGCTCCAGGGCGTAACGACGATCATCAAGGTAATTATATTCAAAACATTTTTCGACCGCGCTGTCGATGGCGGAGGCAGAAAAGCCGAACTGCCCCAGCTTGCTGCGCAGTTCGGCTTCGCTTCGGTCGCAGCGGGTCAAAACCCGCAGGGCAGCGGCAAATGGATCAGAACCGGTCGATTTTGACGTTGCCATCATCGTCGACGCCTTCATCGATAATGTTCTCTTCCTGATTTTTGCCCTCTTCAAAATCGCTCCAGGAGGCATCAGAGGTGGAATCGATGCCGGAGAACTTGAGTTTGAAATCGTCCGGGTTGGAACTCTGGCGCAAGGCTTCCTCAAAGGTGATGACATTCTGTTTAACCAGGCCCATCAAGGCCTGGTCGAAAGTCTGCATGCCATAGGTGGTATAGCCTTGGGCGATGGCATCTTTGAGTTGTATGGTTTTTTCCTGGTCGTCAATCAAATCGCGCACTCGCGCGGTAGAGACCATGACTTCGACGGCGGCCACCCGGCCTTTGCCTTCGGCCCGTGGGATCAGGCGTTGGGAGACGACCCCTTTGAGAACCCCGGAGAGTTGCAGGCGGATGTGCCGCTGTTGATGCGGCGGAAACATGGAGACGATCCGGGTGATGGTTTCCGGGGCATCAATCGTGTGCAGGGTCGAGAGGACCAGGTGGCCGGTTTCTGCTGCCGCCAGCGCGGTCTCGGCAGTTTCTACATCGCGCATCTCTCCGACCAGAATGATATCCGGATCCTGGCGCAAAGAACTTTTCAGCGCCGGGGCAAAGCCGGCCGTGTCGAAGCCGACTTCGCGTTGGTTGATGATGCACTTGCGGTCACGGTGTAGATATTCGATCGGGTCCTCGATGGTGACGATATGTGCGGTTCGGGTGCTGTTCAGGTGGTCGATCATTGCTGCCAGAGTGGTCGACTTACCTGAGCCGGTCGCCCCTGTCACCAAGACCAGTCCGCGAGGTTCTACGGCAATCTTTTTCAACACCGGTGGCATGATCAGCTCATCAAGTGTCGCAATTTTATAGGGGATCGCCCGGAACACTGCCGAGACCGAATTGCGCTGGGAAAAGACGTTGACCCGGAAGCGGCCTAAGCCTGGTACCCCGTAGGCCAGGTCAACTTCGCTGCGGTCCTTGAAGGTCTGCTGCTGTTTCTCATTCATGATGGCATGACACATGTCGCTCACCGATTCGGCAGTCAGGCGCGGCGCCTTCGGGAGGGGGCGCAGGCTGCCGTCAATCCTGAATACCGGAGGTAGGCCGGCTTTCAGGTGGACGTCGGAGGTGTTTGCTTTAAGTGCCATGCCGAGAATGTCGTTCAGAGTCATAGTGTTTTCCCTGTCAGAGGCTTAACTGACCTTCTGGATTACTGGTCTTGTTCGGTTGCCGGAGCGGTTTCTTCACCCAAACCGTACAGCTCACGCAGCCGCGCTTCGATTTCGTTGGTCATTTCTGGATGTTCTTTTAAATACTGCTTGGCGTTTTCCCGGCCCTGGCCGACCCGCTCACCGTTGTAAGAGAACCAGGAACCGCTTTTTTCGACGATGTCGTTGTCGACACCGAGGTCGAGAATATCTCCCTCGCGGGAAATACCGGTCCCGTACATGATATCAAATTCAGCCTGTTTGAAAGGTGGGGCAACCTTGTTTTTTACCACCTTGACCCGGGTGCGGCCACCAATAGGATCCTGTCCTGATTTGAGGGTGGCGATTTTACGAATATCCATCCGTACCGAAGCGTAGAATTTCAGGGCGTTGCCGCCGGTGGTGGTTTCCGGGTTGCCGAACATGACACCGATCTTCATGCGGATCTGGTTGATGAAGATGAGGCAGCAGTTTGATTTAGAGATGGCTCCGGTCAGTTTGCGCAGTGCCTGTGACATCAGCCGCGCCTGCAAGCCCATGTGCGAATCGCCCATTTCTCCTTCGATTTCAGCCCGTGGCGTCAGTGCCGCCACCGAGTCGACCACCAGAACGTCGATAGCACCGCTGCGGATCAGCATCTCGGTAATCTCCAGCGCCTGTTCGCCGGTATCCGGCTGGCTGACCAGCAGATCATCTGATTTGACTCCCAGGTGGCCAGCATACTGGATATCGAGGGCATGTTCAGCGTCAACAAAGGCAGCAACACCACCCTGTTTCTGTACTTCGGCGATGATGTGCAGGGCGAGGGTGGTTTTACCGGAGGACTCCGGGCCGAAGATTTCGATGATCCGTCCTTTCGGCACACCACCCAGTCCCAGAGCCAGATCGAGGCTCAGAGCGCCGGTGGGGATATATTCGATGGCCGGCATCTGGTAGTCGGAGCCGAGGCGCATGATGCTGCCTTTGCCGAACTGTTTTTCAATCTGGCCCATCGCCAGTTCTAGAGCGCGATTGCGATTTTCGTCAGACATGTCTGCCTCCCTTGGCATTGCTTAAACCTAAAGTGATAAAGCTCAATAACAAAACTGCAGTCTTCAGTGACCGAGCAGTGACGCTTCCGTCAGCGGTGTGTGGATCGCGCCTTGTGGTGTCAGCCTGCTACTGAAGAGAATCATTTTGTCGATCATAAAGTTACCGCATTGCTGTGACAGAAAAGGACACAGCTGTTCGGTCGTTCGTGGATTATTTTTGAAGCGACCGATTGTCAAGTGTGGACGATAGGTTCGCTGCTCGCAATTCAGGCCCTGACTTTGCAATGTTTCTGTCAGTTGTCGATGCAGATCGATCAGTTTGTCCTGAGGTTCTATTCCCAGCCAGAGGATTCTTGGCCGGCGACGATTCGGGAAAAAACCGAGACCTTCCACAGTGACATTAAAATTCTTTTTCTTTTGTCCTATCGATAGCATATTCTGACCGATTTCCGCAAGCAGCTCCTCACTCTGATCGCCAAGAAAATGCAGGGTCAGGTGCAGGTTCTCTGTTTTGACACATTTCAGTTCCGGGAGCAATGCACGAAGCTGTTGTTGCAGCGTGGAGATCTTTTGTTGTACCGCTGCTGGCAGGGGGATGGCAATGAAAGCGCGCAGCAATACTGTGTCAGTCATCAGTGTTCCGGTTCGCTTGATAGAGCGGTAGCAGAATGTGGAAGCAGCTGCCGGTTTCACTGACCCGCGATTGATCGACCCAGATCATGCCGCCGTGGGCTTCGATCATCCCTTTGGCCAACGGCAGCCCGAGCCCGGCACTGGGACCTTGTACCGAGTAACGTTGTTTGCCGTGCAGGCTGATGTCACCGGCACCGTGAAATTTATCGAAGATCTGTAACCGATCCTTTTTGGCGATCCCGACACCGGAGTCGATAATAATGATTTCAAGATGATCGAGCAGCGGAGATTTTCCGAAGAATGCTGGGCAAAAAGGTTCGATAATCGGCTTTTGCTCGATGATTTCTTCAGTGGTTTTATGGCCTGCCTCAAGTTTGACAAAGCCACCAGGAGGAGTGAACTTGAGAGCATTCTTCAGGATTCTTTCCAACGCCTGGCGCAGATGATGGTGGTCGCCAACCGGTGAAATATGATCCGGGCACTGCCCGACCTCCAGCGTCAGTTGCCGGCGCAACGCTTCATCGCCGAACTGGATGGCCAACTCTCCCAGCATCAACGGCAGATCGATATGCTCTTTTGCCAGGTAGACATCATGAGCTTCAATCCGGGCAATTTCGAGCAGGTCCTCGACCAGATTGCTAAGCCGTTGGCCCCCTTTGTAGATGGTTGAAATCAGGGTCTGGCTCTCTTCCGGCAACTCATCGAGGTTGCTTTCCAGCAGTTCGGTTGCAGTCATGATCCAGGTCAGGGGTGTCCGCAGCTCGTGAGAGGCCAGGGCAAGAAAACGATCCTTCATCTGGTTGGCCTGTTCCAGAGTTCGATTACTCTCTTCCAGGCGCATGACGTGCTCGCGCAGCTGTTTTCTTGAGCGATCCAGTTCTCGTTGACTGGCGTGGGTCAGGCGGTGCTGCCATTCCAGTTTTTCAACCAGTTCAGATGAATCGATCGCCGCCGCCAGCAGCTGACAGCATTCGCTGAGCAGATCTATTTCATGACTGGAAAATTCTCGTTGGCGATCCTGATAGAAGAACAGCACCCCGAGTAAGCGTTCGTGGGCAACTAAAGGATGAGCAAGTAAGCTGTGCCAGCCGGCAGAAAGCACGGCCCGACAATAAAGTTGTGGCTCCTGGGGCAATTCGATCCAGTGATGCGGCGTTGCTGTTTTTACGACTTGGGTAATCAGGCCTTTCCCGGCCGGGACTTTTTGCAACTCGCGTCTCAAAGCGGCGCTGATACCGATATCCGCAACCAGGTTCAGCGGCGATTCAAGGTCATGGAGCTGATAGATCCCGCCGCCAGAAAAACGAAAGAACTCCTGCAGTAAATTCAAGGTTCGGTCGAGCAGTATGCTGCGGTCACGGATTGTTGCGGTCAATCCGGCGAGTTGGCGAATTAAATGCAGACGGCCTATCTCCTGGTGGTGGTCGACGCCAGCGGTGCTGCTCGGTTGCTGCGTTGTTGCAGGTTTATGGTTCATCGGTCAGCCTCTGCCATTAAGTTTCCTGTCGTCGCAAGGCAAAGCGGCGTAGCCATTCAAGAGCCATAAAGGCACTCATTCGCTGGATTTTGGCGCGATCACCATTGAATTGATAACCTTTGACATGGACGCCATCAGGGCTGGCTAGAGCGAGATAGACGGTGCCGACCGGTTTCTCCTCGGTCCCACCGTCCGGACCGGCAATGCCGGTAATCGCCAGTGTCAGGTCGGTGCCGGTTGCCTGGCGAAGACCGATCGCCATAGCGCGGGCACACTGCTCGCTGACCGCACCATGCTGTTGCAGAAGCGGCAACGGCACCCGCAGCCAATCGAGCTTGGCAGAGTCAGCGTAGGTGACCGCGGCCCGTTCAAGAAAAGCCGAGGCCCCTGGTTGACTGGTCAGCATACTGGCAAGCAGACCGCCGGTGCAGGATTCCGCAAGAGACAATGACAGGTTGGCCTGGATCAACAGCTTGCCGACGTTTCCTTCCGGATTCTCACCGTTGCGGGCCATGATGTAGCCACCCAGATGTTGCTGCAGCAAGGCTTCGGCCTGATCCAGTTTTTGCTCAGCATCATCGCCTTCGCTGCGGAGTTTGACCAGGACCAGCGGGTAGTCGAGGGCAAAAGCCACCTCAAGCCCCTCCGGCAGATGTTGATAGGGAATCATGGCCTCGATTTTCGGTTCCGGCAGGCCGAACAGCTTGAAGGTACGTTGCTGCAAGGCTGAAGAAGCCGGATGGAGTTGTTGCAGGGCCGGCAGAACCGACTGATCAAAAATCGCCCGCATTTCACTCGGGACTCCCGGCAGAAAAAACAGTTCGCAATTGTCGTGTTTGATACGGAATCCGGGAGCCGTGCCGAGCGGGTTCTGCAGCGGCCGGGCGGCGATCGGCAGCAGGGCTTGGAGTTCGTTGTTCGGTTCCATCTGCCGGTTGCGTTTGCGGAACCAGTCGCGAACCATTTCCAGCGCCATCTCATTGATGGCCAGCTGCTGGCCGGTTGCGCGGGCGGCGGCCCGGGCGGTCAGATCATCACCGGTTGAGCCGAGCCCGCCGGTGACAATCACCACCTGGACATGCTGGCTGAGGTAACGCAAGGCGGCTTCGATCTCTTTTTCCTGGTCCGGAACAGATAACGAACAACGCAGCCGGTAGCCGTAACGTGAGAGGACCGTCGCGATGGTGCCGGTGTTGGTGTCGGCCAGTTCGCCGTTCAGGAGTTCATCGCCGGTGGTCAGGACCGCAATATTGAAAGGCGAAGTTGGGTCGTTCCGAAGTTTCTGCATCAGTTAAAAAATCCACAAACAGAGACGCAGCGCGATTGCTGCATAAATACCTGCCACCAAATCATCGAGGGTGACCCCGACGCCGTTTTTCATTTCCCGGTCGAACCAGTCGGCCGGACGGGGTTTGATAATGTCGAACAGGCGGAACCAGAAAAAGCCGAGCAACGCGGTACTCCAGCTGAACGGCAGAAACAGGATTGTCGCCAGGTAGCCGACCAGTTCATCGATGACGATCCGGCCGTCGTCCGCTTCCCCGTAGATTTTCCCCGCTTCATCCGCAGCCCAGAAGCTCAGGAACAGAACCGCCAGAAAGGTGACGAGCTGCAGAAACCAGCCAAAACTGGAAATGTAGTAGAAAAAGGGGATGCCAAGCAAACTGCCGAAGGTGCCAGATGCGAACGGTGCGTAACCAAGACCGGCGTTGCTGGCCAGCAGCAGTATCAGTTTGCGGAGTGCCCCTTGTGGCTGGGTCTGTTCAGTCATTCTGTCTCCTCGGTTCTTCCAGGTTCAATTGTCGGTAAGCGGTCTGTTCCACCAGGGCAGACACCTGCCGGAGAGGTTGCTTGCTCTCTTTGGCCAGTATGCGGCAATCTTCATATTCGGCGCTCAGGCGCAGAAATTCCTCACCTTTGTATAACAGCTTGACCCGCGCATCGCCGAGCGCAGTTTTGATCGTTGTGCTGCGCCGGATCAGTTTATAGCGTTCGCAGGGTGAGGTGCGAACCCCGATAGCGCTGCTTTCACGCATGATCAATCCCGCCAGCTGTGAAGCCAGTTCCGGTTCGCAGACCACGGTCAAACGAACTCCGGGGCGATTCTTTTTCATCTGCAGTGGTGAATAACCAGCGTCAAGGGCTCCGGCATCGAACAGCTGTTCGAGCAGAAATCCGAGCTGTTCCGGAGTGCTGTCATCGATGTGGGTTTCGAGCAGTTCGACTTTGTCGCTTTGCTCAGCCGCCGAATCGCTTGTTTCGCCAAGAATACCACGCAGCAGGTTGGGACGATCTTCCAGTTGCCAGCCGCCGACGCCGTAACCGGTGCGGTCGATGGTCATTTGCGGCAGTGCGCTGATTTCGGCCAGTTCGGCAACGATGGTGGCGCCGGTCGGGGTCACCAGTTCTTTATCGCAACCGCTGTCAACAATCGGCAGCCCTTGCAGGAGTTCCAGGGTTGCCGGGGCTGGTAACGGCAGGGCTCCGTGAGCGCATTTACTCATGCCGCGTGACAGTGGTAACGGGGCTGAAATCAGTTTGTCGATGCCGAGCAGTTGCAAGCCGATGGCGGCCCCAGTCAGATCGACAATCGCATCTACTGCACCAACTTCGTGAAACTGGACTTGATCGATGTCGATACCGTGAACCTTGGCTTCTGCTTCACCGAGGCGCCGGAAAAAATTGCGGGCGAGAGACTTTGCGGCAGCGGCCAGGTCACTGTCGGCGAGCATTTGGTCGATACTGTTCCAGCTGCGGTGATGATGGGTTTCCATGCACTTCACTTGCAGCCGGGAGCCTTCAATGCCGTGCCTTTGTTCCCGATCGACCAGAAGTTCGTAGCCTTTTAACGGTAGCTTGGCCAGCTCGTTTTTCAGCTTCGGCAATGGCAGGCCCAGATCGAGCAGCAGACCGAGAAACATGTCGCCGGAAATACCGGAGAAGGTGTCGAGGTAGAGTGTCCGCATCAGGGTTCTTTCCGGTTTATTCGATTCGCCGCAAAGGCGGCGCCAAAACCATTGTCGATATTCACGACTGTCACCCCGCTGGCGCAGGAGTTGAGCATGCCGAGCAGGGCGGCGACACCGCCGAAGGCAGCGCCGTAACCGACCGAGGTCGGTACGGCGATGACCGGTACGGCGACCAGACCGCCGATCACCGAGGGCAGCGCCCCTTCCATGCCGGCGACGACGATGATGACCGCGGCTTTCTGCAGTTGCTCATTGCGGGCCAACAGGCGATGGATGCCGGCGACACCGACATCGATCAATTCTTCGACCTGGTTGCCGAGCATTTTTGCCGTCACCGTCGCTTCACGGGCCACCGGGATATCGGAGGTGCCGGCGCAGACCACCAGAATTTTGCCATGGCCGGTGATTTCGACCTTCTGCTGCACCAGGCAGAAGGTGCGGGCATCAACGTCATATTCGGCATCCGGGAACTGAGCACAGAGGGCGGTGGCTTTTTTGTCGTTCAGGCGGGTGACCAGGATGTTGCTGCCCTTGCGCTGCATCGCCGAGATAATCGTTTTCAGCTGTTCCAGGCTTTTGCTTTCGCCGAGGATAATTTCCGGAACGCCCTGGCGCAGTTCCCGGTGGTGGTCGATCTGGGCGACACCGAGATCTTCGAAGGGAAGTTTTTTCAGCTGTTCAACGCCATCAGCGACGCTGATCTGGCCATCGGCCAAAGACTGCAGCAGGCGGGTCAGTTCTTTACTGTTCAATTCTGTTAGTCCTTTACAGGCCGAGGTCGTCGGCGATTCCCTGCAGCGCCTCGAGGCAGAGGTCGCAAAAATCGGGGATCGGGATGCCGATCTGTTCGCATTCGGCGATGATCTCGCGGTTCGCCCCGGCGGCGAACAGTTTTTCCTTGTAGCGCTTGCGCACCGATTTCGGTTTGACGCTGGCCAGTTTCTTGTCCGGGTAGACCAGGGCTGTGGCGATGATCAGTCCGGTAATGGTTTCGCCAGCTGCCAGGGCATGGTGAAACCGTTCGTCTCGCTTGTCTCCGTGGGCCTCTTCGTTATGCATGCGGATCGCGTCGATGATTTTTTCGGCAGCCCCTTCTTCGCGCAGAATCCGCACCGTTTCATGGGTGTGGCTGGCCAGATCCTCAAGGGTCATTTCGACGTCGAGATCGTGCAGCAGCCCGGTCAGCCCCCAGAGCTCCTCATCTTCCCCGAAGTGGCGTGCCAAGGTACGCATCACCGCCTCACTCGCCAGGCAGTGTTTGATCAGATTCGGGTTGTTTAAATGTTGATTGAGGAGTTGCAGCGCGCGGTCGCGATTAATCCCATAGTCCATCCGGTTTTGTCTCCTGATTCTGCAGAATCTTAAGCATAGCAAAAAAAGCTGTCACTACCAAAGCGCCATTCAGATTTTTGTCAGAGCGCCTGATTATTCTCTGTGGGCACTTAATGAGGAAGTTGGATTTTGCAATAAACTCAATGGAGGGGGGCTCTTATGAGAATTGTTATCGTCTGTCTTTGTGTGCTTTTTAGTATCTCTTCTGGTGCTATGGCGCTACCGGTGGTTTTCGACTTTTCTGTTGCTAGTGATGATTATCGTTATCAGGTTGATGATCTCCTGCTGCAGGTTAACGCTTTTGCAGAATCGTCTGATGCTTTTTCCATTACCCAAACCGGCAGCGGCCTTGGCGTCTCCAGTAAGAATGAAGACGATCCCCAGCTTGAAAACAGTGGACCGGATGAATTTTTGCAGTTTGCTTTTTCAAGAACAGTACGTTTGGAACAGGTTGTTTTCAGTTTAGTCGATGCAGATGATGACTTCATTTTGAACGTTGATAGCTCTAAGGAACTTGGGCAAACTAGAATCTGGAGCGACACATCTATTGAGCTGATTGATAAGATGTCCAGCTATGATTTCGCTATTGAGGGGCGTTTATTTGAGTTTGGTACCTGGGATTCAAAAGATAACTTCCGTATCTGTGGCTTGTCTGTCAGTTTGCCGACTTCGGATCCGGTCCCAACACCTGAGCCTTCGACCTGGTTGCTGCTGAGTACAGGGTTGGCAGGATTGGTCTATTGGCGCCGTCGTTATTAGACGGGAAGGGGGGAGGCGCTAATAGACTGAGGCCCGTGGCGCAAACGTCACGGGCCTTTTTCCGGTTAAGCTGCTTTCCGGAATGTCTCTCCAGATTCGGTCTGAGGCGTTGGTTGATACGGATTCATTTTCTCAAGCGTCAAAGCTGTCGCAGGACAGACGTTGACGCAGCTTGAGCACTGCAGGCAGTCCCGCTCACGTGAATAGCCCTGTTCTTTAAAATCCGCGATCTGATGCCCCATCGGGCAGCTTTGTTCGCACCGGCCGCAGCTGCGACAAGCGGCGGCGATGGTCAGCTGATATCTGCCCCCTCCGGCGGCATTGCCGATGGTGCCGACCGGACAGACGGCGCACCAGGTGCGGGGGCGATACATCACGCCAAGGATCATGGCTGCAAGCGTCGTGATCAGGCACATCTGCCAGAAAACCAAACCCCAATGTTCGATATTGCCCGGATTCTGAGCCAGGCGGTAGGTCATGAAGCCCATCAGGCCGATCAAGACGACAAAGCGGAGTTTCATGTTAAGCAGCTTTTCCGGGATCGGCCGGGTCGGTCCAAGCTTGGCGAAAAAGGTATCGAAGAAGCTGCCGCGTGGGCAGAGGTTGCCACAGACGTAGCGGCCCCGAAAGATACCGCCGAGCATGCCGCTCAGCATGGCGACAGGAACAACGAAGCCGAGCAGTGGGTATTTCCAGCCAAGGCCCAGCACAATCAGCATAACAGTTGCCAGCAGCCAACGGTGGGCGGCCGTTGTTGGCAGGGAAGAATTTTTTAAATTAAGTAATTTCACGGCAATAGGCTTTCCCGGTTAGTTATTAATTTGAGCAATATATATTGATAATGCGATGTTGTCAAGTCTTGTTTTACTCTTGGTTGACCCGGCTCGGCATCCGCGGTAGCTTCTCTGGATGAATAGCTCTGGAGGCAATATGGAAGAAAATCAGGAAGAGGTTCTGCCGCTGAGTCGCACGAAAAAGAAGCAGCAGGCCAAAGAAATCGAACAACTGGCCGAGCAGCTGTCGGATATGCCGGAAAACCAGTTCAAGCGGCTGTCGATGTCTGCTGAGCTTAGCGAGGAAGTGGACCTCGCCCGATCGACCAAGGGGCGGGGGTCGCATAAACGGCAGATCAAGCATCTGGCCGGATTTCTGCGCAAGCAGGATGAGGAATTACAACAGTTGCTGGCGCAGATGCAAGAGCTTGATCAGGTTTCTCGCAGTGAAAAAAAAGCTTTTCACGATCTGGAGAAATTGCGTGACCGGCTTTGTGCTGAAGCCAGCTTTGAGGAGGCTTTCAACGAAATGCTGACCCTCTATCCCCGGATCGATCGCAAGACCATCTCGCGGTTAGCACGTTCGGTGCACCAACATGCTGACAAGCGGGCCTTCCGTGAAATATTCAAGCGCTTGCGTGATGCGCAAGAAACATCAGTAGTTTAGATGCATATCATGACTGAAGGCAGCCACCCATTATGAAGTGAAACCACCTATCATGAAACATAACCGTTGCCCCGATTAGGGAGGTGGTGCCCCATCAAGAAAGTCACTACTTTTGACATGTCAACCTACCGGGGAAGCTTACGCTAAGGTTGGGAGGTTTTTACCCAGATTCCATATTCGAGATTATCTAAGCGAGAAAAATCATGAATCGCCCGATTGCGATACTGCTTATAGTCCTAATAATAGTTGGTTTGCTGTTCAGTACATTCGCTCTTTTCCAGGGGAAGTTCGGTGAAGCCCTTTTCGTATATCCTTTGCTGATCATTGCTTATGTTTTTTCGCAACGTGGTAAAAGGTAGTAACAATAGAAAATTCAGAAGTCATGGAACACGAAAGCCGCCGGAATTGTCCCGACGGCTTTCTTCTTATGTCACTACTTTCGAGATTTCGAAATAAAAGGCCCCAGCCATAACCAGGGCACCGTATTACAGCAAATTTTGTAATCCGATAATATCTGTTGATCTAGCGCCGATTTATTCAGTAGTTTCCTTGCCAACTATTAACGTCTATGCGCACCCACAAGTGGATTTATGCTCCTCAGGTGATGAAGAAAGGAGAACGCTTACTTCCTCATCCCACTTTTGCGCAGCACCTTTTCTAACCGCCTTGCCAATCTGGACAGCGGCTTTAATCTCCGTGACTGTAAGGCCAATTTCACGAGCCTTTGTGAAGTGGTACCGGATACAGGGAATGCAATTAGCGGTTACAGACGCTCCGACTGCAATCATTTCTTTTAATTTCTCGTCCATGGAAATTTTTCCTTTCTCTAAAACCTAAACTTCTATCCACTGTCTGCCAAAAAATCAAAACCCTTGTCTCAGGTTACTGTCTTTCCCCTCATTTTTGTCTTTGCGTGTGCAGCAACACCCTTTGCAGTAGAAGATGCAACAAATCAAGAACAATAAAGGTAGTAGCCACCAGAATTGTGTAATTTCTAAAGTGGTCATCAAGATCACCTCCCTTCTGTCTATATAGACGAAGGGAGACAATAAAAGGATACAACTTTCATGGAGAATTTAATCGGTGAGGGACGTGGAATTTAGTCAATCACAGCCCTGTTTATGGTCACAGGCAACTTCACTCTGATCATTGAGATAGAATTCGCAGTGACCCTCTAATCTTTCCCCGCCACGATTTTTTTTCAGCCTGATGTGCCTTCTTCTTTCTCTTGCTGAGAGAAGGGGATGATCTTACAGTCTTCAAAGGATATATTGCCAGGCCATTGAAATTTCATTTTTGCATTCATAAATCCTGTCACTTCCATGCCTTGAATTATTTTACAGGTATCTCCTTTGCTCAAGTCACGTACCGTTTCATTCGCCGACTCGCAACCCAGCACTATCACAGAATCATATTTTTCAAGCTGCCGTTTAAGCTTCTTACGGCACCCAGAAGTCCACATACATAGAAACCATTGATGAACATAATTGCTTTTGAACACCTTTGAGGTTACACCCTTTTCACCTAAACGGGATTGTAGCTTTTTGAGGTATTTCTCAAAGGGAGGGGAGGTCAGAAAGCTGCTGAATAGTTGAATGAAGGGCTTATCTTCTCTTACGGCCACTGTCACCGCTGGACACATATAGCAGGGAATAATCAAAACTGAGCTTGGCCCTTCAATTTTGGCAGCCACGTCCAAGTCATTAAAATGGATTGGCATTTGTCACTCCATAATGCTTTTGATTTATTCGTTGCTTATGCTGATCATACTAGCAAACAAGATGGATGTTGCAATGCTAAGCGGCTGATATATTGTCGAATATGCCTATTCTCTAGTTTTTCTTTACCCTTGGCAGAACAGTCTCTTTTATCGAGACAAAACTTACGATAATTAAGCCGTTCCAACTCACTAAGGGCGGTTCAAGCAGAGTTGTCAGGAGGCAGGGACAGGCAGCAGCCTGCCCCTTTTCTTTCTACAAGACCGACGGGGTTCGACTCGCCCGATTTCTTGACTTCATTAAATTCATTGTCTATACCTTGCAGCATGAAAAAAGTACTGATTCTCTTTGCTCATCCGCGTTTCGAAAAATCCCGAACCAACCGGGCCCTGTTGAGTGCTCTTGAAGATCAGGATTTCATCAC
>CALZHQ010000024.1 GCA_945787295.1 uncultured Desulfuromonadales bacterium | reverse complement strand
AAGCGTTTCGCCGCCGTCACTCCCGACAGTATCGCCGCCAAGCCGGAACTGAATCAGCGCTATCAACAGCTGCTCGACGAAATTCACCAATTTTACGGCGAGATGCTTGATGCCGGGATTCCGGCCGAGGATGCCCGTTTTCTGCTGCCGAACGCGGCAACCACGAAAATTGTCATTACCATGAACGGTCGTGAACTGCGCCACTTCTTCGCCCTGCGCGGCTGTCGTCGTGCTCAATGGGAAATCCAGGAGATGGCAAAACGGATGCTCAAGCTGGTCAAGCCGATTGCGCCGACGCTGTTCGCCAAAGCTGGTCCCGGTTGTATCTCCGGTCCCTGCCCGGAGGGCAAGATGACCTGTGGTGAGATCGTTGCGGTGCGTGAAGAATTCGCGAGCTTTGGATAATAATCACTATGTTTGACAACTTAGAAGATGTCGTTGATCGTTTTCGTGAAGTCGAAGGGCTTCTCTCTGACCCTTCGGTCATCTCTGATCAGAAACGTTACCGTGGCCTGACCAAGGAGCACTCTGATCTGAGTGAAGTGGTCACGGTCTATGGCAGCTACAAACAGGTCTGCAGTGATATCGAAGGGAACCGCGAACTGCTGCAGGATAGCGATCCGGAGATGAAGGAGCTGGCCAAAGCCGAGCTGCCAGAGCTGGAAGAGCTACAGGCCGAACTGGAAGAACAGCTGAAACTCCTGATGTTGCCGAAGGACCCCAACGACGAGAAGAACATCATCCTCGAGATTCGTGCCGGAACCGGCGGTGATGAGGCGGCCCTGTTTGCCGCTGATCTGTTCCGTATGTACTCGCGATACGCCGACCGCAACCGTTGGAAGGTCGAGATGATGAGCACCTCGGAGACCGATGGCGGTGGTTTCAAGGAAGTGGTCGCCATGGTCAGTGGTGAGCGGGTCTATTCACGTCTCAAGTTCGAGAGCGGCACTCACCGGGTCCAGCGGGTGCCCGATACTGAAACGCAAGGGAGAATTCACACCTCCGCTTGTACTGTCGCGGTGCTCCCTGAAGCTGAGGATGTCGATATTGAGATCAACAACGCCGATCTGCGTATCGACCTCTACCGTGCCTCCGGGGCGGGTGGTCAGCACGTCAACAAGACCGAATCTGCGGTCCGCTTGACCCATATCCCGACCGGGGTGGTGGTCGCCTGCCAGGATGAGTCCTCACAGCACAAGAACAAGGCCAAAGCGCTGAAGGTGCTCAAGTCACGGATCTACGATCAGATGCAGGCCGAACAGAATGCGGCCATGGCTGCAGACCGGAAAAACCAGGTTGGTAGTGGTGATCGGAGTGAGCGGATCCGGACTTATAACTACCCACAGGGACGCTGTACGGATCACCGCATCGGTCTGACTCTCTACAAGCTCGACGCCATTATGCAGGGGGATGTCGATGAGGTGATCGATGCCTTGATTACCGATCAGCAGGCTGCCCAGATGAGTCAGCAGGAGGGATAGTGTCAGCTGACGTTTGGACGCTGCTCAAGCTGTTACGCTGGACCACCGATTACTTTGCTGAAAAAGGGATCGATAATCCGCGTCTTAATGCCGAGCTGCTGCTGGCGCACGTGTTGCATCTCGATCGGGTTGGCCTCTACCTCAATTTTGAACGCCCCATGACGGCAGCCGAGCTGGATAGCATCCGCCCGCTGGTCAAGCGGCGCGGACAGCGGGAGCCGCTGCAATACCTGATCGGCCACACCGAGTTCTGGTCGCTGCAGTTTGAAGTGACACCGGCGGTGCTGATTCCCCGGGCGGACACGGAAATCATCGTCGAAGAGGCACTGGGCAGGGCAGAAGAAACCGGCGAGCTGCTCGATGTCGGGACCGGCAGCGGTGCGATTGTCATCAGCCTGGCACGTGAACTGGCAGATTGGCAGCTCACTGGGCTCGATATCTCAACCGCAGCGCTTGAGGTTGCCAGCCGTAACGCTGTAAATAATGGCGTCGCCGGGCAGGTTCGGTTTCTGCACGGCGACCTTGCTGAATTGCCGTCGCAGCAGTATGATCTGATCGTTTCCAATCCTCCCTATATAGCCCAGGCTGAATGGGATGATTTGATGCCGGAAGTGCGTTGTTTTGAACCGCAGCAGGCGTTGCTGGCCGCAGAGAATGGTCTCGATTGTTATCGCAGGCTGACGGCACAGGCGCAGAGTCGTCTCAAGCCGGGAGGCTGGTTGTTAGTCGAGATCGGTTACCGGCAGGCAGGCGCTGTTCAGCAGTTGTTCGCTGCGGCCGGACTGCGGGACATTTTTGTGCGTGATGATTATGCCGGTCAACCGCGCGTGGTTGGCGGCTGCCATAAATAGAAAGCAGGATTAATTGGATAAGATTGTTATCAAAGGCGGGGTGCCGCTAAAAGGGGAAGTGCAGGTCAGCGGGGCCAAGAATTCGGCTCTGCCGCTGCTGTTTGCCACTCTATTGGCTGAGGGGCAGAGTGAGATCTGCAATATCCCCGAGCTGCGCGATATCAATACCGCGGTCAAGTTGCTTTGTGAACTGGGCGCCGAGGCAACCCGCGAGGCTGATTGCGTGCGGGTCGATGCTAGTCAGCTAGAGAGCATCGAAGCCTCCTACGACCTGGTCAAAACGATGCGCGCCTCGGTGCTGGTTTTGGGGCCGTTGCTGGCTCGCTTCGGTCATGCCCGGGTCAGTTTGCCTGGTGGTTGCGCGATCGGCGCCCGGCCGATCGATCAGCACTTGAAGGGTTTTGAAGCGCTCGGCGCTAAGATCGAACTGGACCACGGTTACGTCGAGGCGAAGGCCGACAAGCTGGTCGGGGCGAAAATCAATTTCGATATGCCGACCGTCGGTGGTACCGAAAACCTGCTGATGGCTGCGAGTCTGGCTGAAGGGGAGACGGTGTTGGAAAACGCCGCCCGCGAGCCGGAGATTGTTCAGCTAGCCGAGGCCCTCAACAGCATGGGCGCCAGGATCGAAGGGGCCGGCACTGCAATCATCCGCATTCAGGGGGTTGATAAACTGCAACCACTCAACTGCAGCGTCATTCCCGACCGGATCGAAGCGGGAACCTTCATGATTGCCGCAGGAGTCACGGGTGGTAATGTGCTGGTTCGTGGTGCGGTGCGTGAACATCAGGAGGCCTTGATCGGTAAACTGGTCGAAGCTGGTGTCAGTATCGAAGAGGAAGCTGATGGCTTGCGCGTTGTTGGCCCGAAAAAGTTACAGGCGGTCGATATCCGCACCAGTGTTTTTCCTGGGTTTCCGACCGATATGCAGGCCCAGTTCATGGCGCTGATGACCAAGGCGGAAGGGACCAGCCGGATCTCCGAGACGGTTTTCGAAAACCGCTTCATGCATGTTTGTGAACTGCAGCGGATGGGTGCCGAGATTCAGATCGATGGTCATAGTGCCATCATCCGCGGAGTCAAAGATATGACCGGGGCGCCGGTGATGGCGACCGATCTGCGCGCCAGTGCTTCGCTGATTCTGGCTGGACTGGCAGCGGATAACACCACCGAGGTGTCGCGGATCTACCACCTCGATCGTGGTTACGAAAAAATTGAAAAGAAACTGGCAGCGCTCGGTGGCCGCATCTGGCGCGAACAGGAGTAGGGGGGAATGAACTCGTGACGCCCACTCCGAAGGACGCATAAACCCATCCGTGGGGCTAGACTGTCGCCATCCGGGCGTCAGACTCCCTCTCCATGAGCGCCACGAGCTCATGGAATTGGGGGAAAGAAAACGGACCTATAACCAAAGCAAAGGTTATTTGCCACCAAGACACCAAGAGCACCAAAAAACCTGGCCTCGAGAATTTGGATTCTCTTGGTGTGCTTAGTGCTTTGGTGGCTAACAGCAGAGTTTTTCGGGTGATTTTTCTAGAACCTTCTTTTGGGATATAGAGCTGAAAGAAAAAGGACAAGGTTATGAGTGATTGGATCACCTTCGCCCTGCCTAAGGGTAGGATCATGCAGGATTCGATGGAGCTGTTCGGCAAAATCGGCATCACCTGCCCGGAGATGGACGAAAAAGGCAGCCGCAAGCTGGTTTTCGAAAATAAAGAGCAGAAGTACCGCTTCATGGCGGTGCGCGCCACCGACGTGCCGACCTATGTCGAGTACGGTTGCGCCGACATCGGCGTGGTCGGTAAGGATACTCTGCTCGAGCAGGGCAAGGATCTTTATGAGCCGCTCGACCTCAAGTTCGGTTACTGCCGCCTGGTGGTCGCCGAGCCGAAGGAGTTGCAGGAGGATGACGATCCCCTCAACTGGTCGAACATCCGGGTCGCCACCAAATATCCCAATGTCACCGAGCGCTATTTTGCTTCCAAGGGAGTGCAGGTCGAATTGATCAAACTCTACGGGTCGATTGAGCTGGCGCCGCTGGTCGGACTCTCCGAACGGATTGTCGATCTGGTCTCCACTGGCGGAACGCTGAAAGCAAATGGTATGGTCGAGGTGGAAACTATCGCCGAAATCACCAGTCGTCTGATCGTCAACCGTGCCAGCTTGAAAACCAAGCATAAGCGGATCAGTGAGATCATCGATGGCCTGGAGCCTTTGATCGGTGATGAGGTAAAAATCTCCGAGTAGCAACCACTGAAGGAAGATAGATGATGCGCATTCTTAAATTTTCCGATGCTGATTTCGAGGCCGAGTTCCGCCGCATCGAACAGCGCGCCGAAGAAGTCCCTGCCGGGATTGAAGACACAGTCAAAACGATCATTGCTGATGTCCGTCAGCGAGGCGACGCAGCATTGTTCGAGTTGACCGCCAAGTTCGACCGGCTGGAGCTGGATGCAGATTCTCTCGAAGTGACTGAGGAAGAGATCGATGCGGCGATGAGCGAGGTCAGCGCCGAGTCGCTGAATGCGTTGCAACTGGCGGCTGAGCGGATTGCCGATTATCACGCCAAGCAGAAGCAGGAAACCTGGCTGTCGACAGACGAAGCTGATGTGCTGGTCGGGCAGATGGTCCGTCCTCTGGACCGGGTCGGTATCTACGTGCCGGGCGGCAAAGCGACCTATCCTTCGTCGGTGCTGATGAACGCGGTGCCGGCTAAGGTTGCCGGGGTCGAAGAGGTGATCATGGTCGTGCCGATGCCGGGTGGTGAGGTCAATCCACACGTGTTGGCCGCAGCGAAGATTTCCGGGGTCGACCGGATCTTCAAGCTCGGAGGCGCCCAGGCGGTCGCCGCGCTGGCTTATGGGACTGAATCAGTGCCGCGCGTTGATAAAATTACCGGCCCGGGCAATATCTATGTCGCCACCGCCAAACAGCTGGTCTTCGGTCAGGTTGATATCGATATGATCGCCGGGCCGAGTGAGATTCTGGTGATCAATGATGGGAGCGGCAACGCTGCCCACATCGCCGCCGATCTGCTCTCCCAGGCTGAGCATGATGAGCTGGCCTCGTCGGTGTTGGTCACCAGTTGCGTGAAAATGGCGACTGCGGTGCAGGCCGAAGTCGAAAAACAGCTCAAGGAATTGAGCCGCGAAGGGATCGCCCGTAAATCGATCGAGGATTACGGCGCAATTATTCTCGCCCAGGATCTGGGCGAAGCGATTGCTTTCAGTAACCGGATCGCTCCCGAGCACCTGGAACTGGCGGTTGATAAGCCTTTCGAGATTCTGCCGCAGATCAAGCATGCTGGAGCGATCTTCATGGGCCATCACACCCCTGAGGCGGCCGGTGATTATCTTGCCGGGCCGAACCACACCCTGCCGACCGGCGGCACCGCACGTTTCTTCTCGCCGCTGTCGCTGGATGATTTCGTCAAGAAGTCGAGCATCGTTTCCTTCTCGGAGTCCGGGTTACAAAGGCTCGGCAAAGAGATCGTGCATATTGCCGAGCTGGAAGGCCTGGAAGCGCACGCCAAGTCGGTTTCGATCCGACTGAAAAAATAATTGGGAGAGTGCAGATGTCACGTATAGCAAAAATCGACCGCGAAACCAAAGAGACCAGCATCAGCATCGAGCTGAACCTGGATGGCTCCGGTCAGCATCACCTGGAGAGCCCGGTGCCTTTTTTCAACCACATGCTTTCGGCGGTGGCACGACACGGCTTTTTTGACCTGACCGTCAAAGCGACCGGTGATGTGGAAATCGATGCCCATCACACGGTGGAAGACCTCGGCATTGTTCTCGGCGAAGCTTTCAAACAGGCGCTCGGCGACAAGGCCGGGGTGCGGCGTTTCGGCCGCGAGACCATGCCGATGCACGAGGCGCTCGCTTCGGTGGTGATCGATTTTTCCGGCCGGCCGTTTTTGGTCTTCAATGTCGACCTGCCGAAGGCCAAGGTCGGCGAGTTCGATACCGAGCTGGTCGAGGAATTCTTCGTCGCCTTCTGCAACCACTCCGGGGCCAATATCCACGTTAACCTGGCGTACGGCGACAACCTGCATCACATCATTGAGGGAATTTTCAAGGCCTTCGGTCGCGCCCTTGATGTGGCGACCAGCATCGATCCCCGGATTCAAGGGGTGATGTCGACTAAAGGGACGCTCGAGTAGACAAATGATCAACATTATCGATTATGAAATGGGTAACCTGCGCAGTGTCGAGAAAGCTTTTGAAAAGCTCGGCTTCGAGGCGCGGGTCAGTGCCGAGCCAAAAGATATAACCACTGCCGATAAGGTTGTGCTGCCGGGTGTCGGCGCTTTCCGCGATTGCATCAATAACCTGCGCGAAGGTGGCTTCGTTGAGCCGCTGTTGGCCCATGTCGAAGCGGGTAAGCCGCTGCTCGGGATCTGTGTCGGGATGCAGATGCTGTTCGATGAGAGTGAAGAGTTCGGTCGCCATCAGGGGCTCGGATTGATTCCGGGCAAGGTCGTGCGTTTTCCCTCCGGCATGCTTGAGGGTGGTGAACGGCTCAAGGTGCCACACATGGGCTGGAACAACATCAGCCTGAAAAAGGAATCGCCGATCTTTACCGGTGTCAAGGATGGTAGTTTCGTCTACTTTGTTCACTCCTACTACTGTGCCGCTGAAAACGCTGCTGATGTCGCGGCCAGTTGCACCTACGGCGCTGTCGAATTTTGTGCCTCGATCTGGCGCGACAATATTATCGCCTCCCAGTTTCACCCGGAGAAGAGCCAGGATATCGGACTGCAGATTTTCAAGAATTTCGGAGAGCTTTAAATGATTATTCTACCCGCAATCGATTTGAAGGAAGGCCGCTGCGTCCGTCTGGAGCAGGGCTTGATGGATAAAGACACCGTCTACAACGATGATCCCGGCGCTCAGGCGCGTATCTGGCAGGAACAGGGCGGTGAACTGCTGCATATCGTCGATCTTGACGGCGCTTTTGCCGGGGTGCCGAAAAACAAGGCAGCGATCAAGGCGATTGTCGAGGCGATTGATATCCCGTCCGAGTTAGGTGGCGGTATCCGCGACATGCAGACCATCGAGGCCTACCTCGAGCTCGGTATTGACCGGGTGATTCTCGGTACCGTGGCCAAGGAGAATCCGGCGCTGGTGGAAGAAGCCTGCAAGAAGTTCCCGGGTCAGATCGTGGTCGGCATCGATGCCAAGGACGGACTGGTGGCGGTGCGCGGCTGGGCCGATGTCACCGAGAAGCTGGCGACCGAGATGGCCAAGGAGATGGAGGGCTTCGGTGTTGAGGCGATTATCTACACCGACATCGCCCGTGACGGTATGATGCAGGGTCCGAACATCGAAGCGACCAGGAATCTGGCCGAATCGATCAACATCCCGGTCATCGCGTCCGGTGGCCTGTCGACACTGGATGATATTCGCCGCCTGATGGCGATCGAAGCCTCTGGCGTCACTGGGGTGATAACAGGTAAAGCGATCTATTCCGGGGCGATCGACCTGCGTGAAGCGGTGGCGCTGACTAAAGGGGAGATCAAGTAAGATGCTGACCAAGCGCATTATCCCCTGCCTCGATGTCAAGGATGGCCGCGTCGTCAAAGGGGTCAACTTCGTCGGCCTGCGTGATGCCGGTGACCCGGTCGAAGCGGCCGAGGCTTACTGCGAGCAGGGCGCCGATGAGCTGACTTTTCTTGATATTACTGCGTCGAGCGATGAGCGTGATACGATCGTTGAGGTTGTCCGTAAGACCGCCGAGCGGGTCTTTATGCCCTTAACCGTTGGCGGTGGCATCCGCACCTGCGAGGATATTCGCAAGATGCTCAATGCTGGTGCCGACAAGGTGTCGATCAATACCGCGGCAGTTTTCAACCCCGAGTTCGTCAAAGAGGCCGCCGAGCGTTTCGGCAGCCAGTGTACCGTCGTCGCGATCGACGCGCGAAGGGTGCCCGGCTCCGATCCGGTCCGTTGGGAGGTCTATACTCACGGTGGCCGCAAGCCGACCGGCATCGACGCCATCGAATGGGCGAAGAAGATGGTTGATTATGGCAGCGGGGAGATCCTGCTGACCTCGATGGATTGTGACGGCACCAAGGATGGTTACGATATCGAACTGACCCGCGCGGTCAGCGATGCGGTCGATGTGCCGGTGATCGCCTCCGGTGGCGTCGGTAATTTGGAGCATATCCGCGAAGGTCTGGTTGAAGGGGGCGCCAGTGCTGCACTGGCCGCATCGATCTTTCATTTCAAGGAATACACCATCGCCGAGTGCAAAGAATATCTCAAGCAACACGGTGTACCGGCGCGGATCTGAGGAGACATTCTATGTCGAAAGTGAACGAAGATATCCTCGAGGCGGTCTATCAGATCATCCTTGAGCGCAAACAGATGGCTGAAGGCGAAAAGTCGTACGTCAAGTCATTGTTCGACAAGGGGCTGGATAAGATTCTCAGCAAGGTCGGAGAAGAAGCGACCGAAACCGCTGTCGCCGGCAAGGGGGGCGATAAAGAGGAGCTGGTCTACGAAGTCGCCGATCTGTTCTTCCACGTGCTGGTGCTGCTCGGTTATTACGATATTCCGCCGGAACAGGTTTACGCCGAACTGCGCAGACGGTTCGGGATGTCCGGGATTGAAGAAAAGGCAAATCGAACAAAATAGAGCTTTTCTATGCAAACTGAACCAAAAGAGCCACCTGACGATACTGTCAGGTGGCTCTTTTGGTTCGAATCGCGAGAAGAATGGATTATAAGCTGGTACAGCTGTCAGGAGTCCAGGTGCAGCTTAAATTGCTGTCATAAGTACCGTCCCCAGTCGAATCCACTTCAATCCCATAATCGTTGACTCCGGTAAAAGTGACTCTGGCTCCAGTCGCTCCGCCGCTTGAACCGTTTTTACCGGTCAGTAACACGCTTCCGGCATGAGGGTATTCGCTGGTGGAGTAGATTCTCAATGCCGTTGGTGTGGAGAAAATAACGTAGCCGTGGTCCGGATGATAGGCTCTTCCGGAAATGCTAACACTGGGTGGGTTGACTAATTCGTCATACGTCATGACGAAGTTTTCCAGCTTGCAAACGGTTGCAGAGTTGATTTCGTAGAACATGTTGCAGGTGACTGTATAGCTGTAGGTACTGATCGTGCGAACACTCATTGTGCCGGATAATCTTTGCGTGTTTTGTCCCACCGTGGATGAAAGATTATCGAAGCTGAAAGTGAAGGTGCCAGGTTCCTGGGATTGAGGGTCCAGTGTGCCAGAGAAATTGACTGACCCGCTGATTGTTCCGCCGTTGCAGTCGTCGTAACTGGTAAAGGTCATGTCGCCGCTGAAGGCTCCATTCGTATCGTCGTAAGTAATGCTGTAAGAGCTTGAGCCTCCGCAGGTGCCATCTCGGGATTCGGAGACTGAACTCATGGCTTTGCTGGCCGCAGGTGTTGCAGCGCTGTCGGGATCTACGGTTTTGGCTACGGTTGTCAGGGTCTGACCGAGGCCGATCAGGTTGTGCTTGATTTTTTCTTCTGCGCCGCTGCCACTGGAAAGGCTTAAAGCCATGGTGTCGCCGGCGGTTGTGCCGTATAGACCGGTGCCGGCCAGGGTGTCGGCATTGCTCGGGGTGACCGTTGCCGGGGTGCTGAGGCCGGTATAGCTAAGCCCGGTCGGGGTTGAGGGGCCACTGCTACTGCCTCCTCCGCCACATCCTGCAATTGTAATGACTAGAATGAATAAACCGATATGGATAAATGAAAGATTTCGCATCAGTCCCCTCCTTGTAGGCGGAATAAAGCGTTGCTGAATGAATTAGGTTAGTTCTGCAGAAAAGGGTTCAATTGTAAGTTATCCTGCAATTGAAGTAAATTAATTTAATGTAGGTTTGTGTCAAATCTGTCGGTCGCTCTTCAACGGCAAAAATACTTATATGTTAGGGGGATAGGTCTGCCGTTTTGGGTGTCTAGGATCTGCAAAAAGACCTTCGCTTGAAGCTGGTTCCACCGCTTCAGGAATAGGTACAATCGACACGTGCCGAATCTGAAGTCACTTTCAGCTGTCATTTTTTATGTTGTGGTTATCCAGTTCAGCAGCCCTTGCTACAAAATGACCCATCGCTTTCGCCAGATTCCCCATCACTTCTGCCCACTCCTCTAAATGGATTTCGCCGTCTTTGGTCAGCTGGTACTGGCGGCGAGCAGGCCCGGAACCACTGACATCCCAGTCGGAAACCACGTTGCCGTTGTCTTCCAGGGTGCGCAGGGTCCGGTAGAGGGCCCCCCGTTCAATGGTCGCATCTGTCAGGGCGTGTTCGTTGATCTCTCCCAGCAGCTCGTAACCGTAGGCAGAGCCCTTTTTCTTTAACAGATAAAGAACCAGTGGTTCGACAAAACGGTATAGTTTGCCCATTGCGCAACTGCAGGGACGCTCTTCACCATGTTGTGGGCAGGGGGGACGTGACATGTCTTTAGCTCCTCAGGCAGGTTGTGACTGATTGAGAGCAAAACTAACATATCACCAGTATTTGACCAAATGGATTGAATGTTTGCGCTATTGCAGATAGCTGTAGGCGCAGCCGATCAGTGCCGTGCAGCCACCGACCGCCATACAGAACAGCCATGCCGCGATCGGGGTCAGCATCACAATGCCGGCGGTAAGAACCCATTTTGAAAGTGTTCGCTTGTTTTCGTCAATTGATGCAGCAACAGACATTTTGGTACCTCCAGAAAAAGATTAAGATGTTGAGCAGCCAGTTAAAGTTAATTGTTCGAACCACATAGGTGTTAACTGCACCCATGCGCGTATTTTAAGAATTAATGAAATTCAACGGCTTGTCAACGGTAAATAGGTGGAAAAATGCTAGGTTGGTAACACTTTAAATTGTAGTAGAATCGACCTGCTCTTATTTGTCCTTCAGCAGAGTGCTGAAGGACTGTGTGGTTAATTCCATTGACCAATTTCGGCCCTTTTTGCCGCTGCCCGCGTTGCTCAAATTCGGCTTAGCTTTGGCTAGGCCTGCATTTTCGCGCCTTGGAAGCAACAAAAATTGCTCGATATTGTCACAACGGACTAACCAAACAGGACACTGGGGGGCTGTAGATATTGACTCAATCCTTTTTCGCATCCATGAATGGCTTGAGTAAATCTATCGGCACCGGGAATAGGATCGTTGAGTTTTTTTCGGTCGCTATTTCGGTCAGGGTCTGTAGGAAGCGCAGTTGTAGTGCTCCCTGTTGTGTCGAGATTTTCTGCGCTGCACCGGCTAGGGCTTCGGATGCCTGCAGTTCCCCTTCGGCATGGATGACTTTCGCCCGTCGCTCCCGTTCCGCTTCGGCCTGACGGGCCATGGCGCGTTGCATCTCGACCGGCAGGTCGACATGCTTGATTTCAACGTTGGAGATCTTGACTCCCCAGGGATCGGTCTGGCGATCGAGAATCTCCTGCAGGTTCTGATTGATCTTGTCCCGATGCGAAAGCAGCTCGTCCAGCTCGACCTGGCCTAACACACTGCGCAGTGAGGTTTGCGCCAGCTGGCTGGTCGCATACAGGTAGTTCTCCACCTCGATCAGCGCCTTGTCCGGGTGCACGACCCGGAAATAGAGCACCGCGTTTACCTTCATCGAAACATTGTCGCGGGTGATGATGTCCTGCGGCGGCACGTCCATCGCCACGGTGCGCATGCTGATCTTTTTCATCTGGTCGACGATCGGGATGATGAATTTCAGGCCCGGACCTTTGACACTGGAGAAGCGTCCCAGCCGAAACACCACGCCCCGTTCGTATTCGAGCAGGATACGGACCGCCGAAGCAATGATGATAATGATAAAGGCGAGGGCGATCAGCCAGAAAATATTGATGCCGAGTCCGAACATAGGTTAGTCCTCCGTGTCCTCTATTGCCTGCGGGTGGTGGGTTTTACTTTTAACTTCCAGCTCCAGTCCCTTTAGTACCCGAACAATTTCAATCTCTGCGCCTACTGCAATCGGTTCATCTGAACGTGCCTGCCAGTATTCGCCATGCACGAAGACGCTGCCCCGTCCGTCGATCGCTTTGACCACTGTGCCGCTTTCGCCGATCATCCCCTCTTGGCCGGAAACGGCCGGGCGGCTCTGGGTGCGGACCACCATGGATACGGCAAACAGGAAAAATCCGGCACTCACTGTGACGGTCGCGACAATTACGGCCAGAGATATCTGCAGGTAGGGTTCGCTGCTGTCGATCAGCATCAGTGAGCCAAACGTCATCGCGATGATGCCGCCGATAGAGAGCATACCGTAGGAGGTGACCTTAACCTCCAGCACAAACAGCACAAATGAAAGGAGAATCAGCAGCACGCCGACGTAATTGACCGGCAGGGTCGAGAGGGCAAAAAAGGCCAGCAGAATGGCAATGGCACCGATCACCCCGGGCAGGATCACTCCCGGTTGCGAGATCTCGAAGAAGATCCCGAGAATACCGAGCATCATCAGCAGGTAGGCAATGTTCGGATTGCCGATGGCGTTGAGTATCTGCTGCCGCCAGTTCATTTCGACGGCGATAAGTTCTGCTTCGGTACTGTTGAAAACGAACGGCTGGCCGTTTCGGATATATTTATAGCCATCCAGTTGCTGCAGTAAGTCAGTCGTGTCTTCGGCAATCAGGTCGACGACCGCCAAGTCGACCGCTTCTTCTGCCGAGATAGAAGCGCTTTCCCGCACCGCCTCTTCAGCCCATTCCTGGTTGCGACCTCGTTGCTGAGCCAGGCTTCTGGCATAGGCGGCGGCATCGTTAAGCGCTTTCTCTATCATAGGATTGTCGGCCTGATTGTTAGCGCCCGGTCCGATGGCGACCGGATGCGCGGCACCGATGTTGGTCCCCGGGGCCATTGCGGCAAAGTCGGCCGCCAGAGTGATCAGCGCGCCGGCAGACGCCGCCCGTGCTCCCCGGGGGGCAACGAAGACGATTACGGGAATCTGTGAGTTCAACTCAGCCTGAATGATCTCCCGCATGGCGCTGTCGAGGCCGCCGGGGGTGTCGAGCTGAATCAGGATGGCGCGATCGTTCAGCTGATTGGCGAGCTGCACCTGCTCGGCAATAAAGGATGCCGTGATGGGATTGATGGTTGCTGCGATATTGAGAAGACGTATTTCGGCATTGCCCGCCCGGCCTGGCAAGGGCGCGCACGGGATGCAAAACAGCAGGCCGACAACTATGCAGATCGACAACTGGCGCATACTTAAAGCGTATCGCGCTTCACTGTGCTGTCAATCGATAACCAGTTCGCTTTGTGCTAAAAAGAAGTCTGTTGCGGGAAAGTGCTTGCATCGCCTGGGGTAAATAAATATACTGCCAAATTCGTTTAAATTTGGGTGCCAGAATTCTCTGCGCACCCTCTTTGTGTGTTCTCTGTTGTCAGGAGAAGGTCATGAGTCTCAAAGATCAACTTACCAGCGATATGAAAGAGGCGATGAAAGCCAAACAGACGGAGCGTTTAAGCACCATCCGTCAGTTGCGCAGCGCCATTAAAAATAAAGAGATCGATCTGAAGCAAGAGCTAGATGATGATGCCGTGATAAGTGTTATCGGCACTTTGGTCAAGCAGCGCCGGGAAGCCGCCCAGATGTATCGTGACAACGATCGTCTCGAGTTGGCTGAAAAGGAAGAGGCGGAACTGGTTGTTCTCCAGGACTATCTTCCGGCACAGTTGGGTGAGGCGGAACTGCGTGAAATCGTGACCGCGGTGATCGCCGAGGTCGGCGCGACATCGGCGAAGGATATGGGCAAGGTGATGCCGCAGGTGATGGCGCGGACTAAGGGCGCGGCAGACGGTAAGTTGGTCAACCAGTTGGTGCGTGAACAACTCGGTTAGTCACCACGGAGCCAGCTGTTGAGTTTTATCGATATCGGTATTCTGGGAATTCTTGGCGCTTTTCTGCTCAAAGGGGTGCTCAGGGGTTTGTTGAAAGAGATCTGCTCGCTGCTCGGCCTGGTACTCGGCGGGGTGTTTGCATTTACCTTTCACCTGCCGCTGGCTCAGGCCCTGCAGGATTCTTTTAATTTGCCAGCTCAGCTGTGTGTCTGGGGCTCGTTTCTGGCCATCTTTCTGCTGGTAGTCATCATTTTCGGGGTGCTCGGTTTTGTTCTGCACCGGTTTGTCCGGCTCGTGTTTCTTGGCGGTTTCAACCGCCTGGCCGGGGCTCTGTTCGGGTTGATTCAGGGAGTGGTGCTGCTGTCGATGATAGTTATGGCGCTCAACTCTTCTGTGGTTCCCCGCTCGGCCAGGAACATAATGCGGGAGTCGCAACTGGCACCACCTTTTGTGACACTGGGAGAGTCGATATTCACCGGTAGCCGAGACCTGATTGGACGCTGAAAGGCGATGATCTGTAGCGAAGCGGCACTTGAGAGGCTTGAATATCCCCGCCTGCGTTCGCTGCTGGCTGGGCAGACCCAGTCGGAGCCGGGACGCCAGTTGGCCGAGCAGCTCAATCCGTTGAGCAAAGCGGCTGAGGTTGAAGAGGCGTTATCGGAGGTTGATGAAGCGGTCCGGTTGTTGATCGATGGACAAACTCCGGCCCTCGGGGGCTGTTTCGATCTGCAGCAGCTTCTTGAACAGGGGCAGGCGGAAGGGAGTCTGATCGCCGCCGAGGACCTGCTCAAAATCGGTCAGACGTTGCAGGTGGCCAAAGAGTGCCGTCGTTGGGCCGCTAGTCTGGACACGCAGCTGCTGTTGGCAACTGTCGCAATTCAGATCGAACCCCTGGCTGAACTGCGGCAGCGACTGGTCGAGTCGATCGGTCCGCGTGGCGAGCTGCTCGACAGCGCCTCGTTTGAGCTGGGCGACCTGCGTTACCGGATTCGCCAGACCCGCAGCCGAGTCAAGCAGCAGCTGGAGCAGCTGCTGTCCAGCGATCAGTATGCCGACTGCTTTCAGGATAAGCTGGTGACGGTGCGCAACGGTCGTTACGTGGTCCCACTTAAGGCTGATCACCGTGGCCAGCTCAAGGGCTTTGTCCAGGACGAATCGTCCAGCGGTCAGACCCTGTACATCGAGCCGACCAAAGTGCTCGAAGGCAACAACGGTTTACAGCAGCTGCTGCGTGAGGAACAACGCGAAGAGCGGCGCATCCTGTTGCAACTGGCTGAGCTGGTGCGGCGCGACAGTTCCGTTTTGCGGCGCAATCAACAGCTGCTATCGCGGCTCGATCTGCGCCTGGCTGCGGCACGCTTGTCGCGACAATATCAGGGCCAACGTCCTGAATTGGTCGCCGAATCGGTTGTCGAATTGAAGCAGGCCCGCCATCCGCTGTTGATGGAAAAAGCAGGTCGACTCGAGCCGGCGCAAGCTGTCGCGATCGATATTCTGCTGCCGAAAGATTGTCAGGCGCTGGTGGTCAGCGGTCCGAACACCGGCGGCAAGTCGGTCGCCTTGAAAACGCTCGGCCTGCTGCTGTTGATGGTCCGCTCGGGGTTGCACATCCCCTGTCATCCCGACAGCCGGCTGCATCTGTATCGGCAGCTGCATGTCGATATCGGTGACGAGCAGAGTATTGCGCAGAGTCTGTCGACCTTTTCCGGGCATCTGCTGCATGTGCGTGAGATTCTTGCTGCTGCGGACGAGGAAACATTGGTCCTGCTCGATGAGGCCGGCACCGGGACTGACCCGGCGGAAGGCGCGGCCTTGGCCCAGGCGGTCCTGGGTGAGCTCTGTCGGCAGGGTGCCAAAACGATGCTGACCACCCATTTGGGACAGCTGAAGCACTTTGCCCATGCGCAGGACGGGGTGGAGAACGCCGCGGTTGAATTTGACCCGGAAACCTTGGCGCCCAAATATCGGCTGACGTACGGTATCCCTGGGGCCAGCAGTGCCATGGCGACGGCGCAACGGCTCGGTTTGCCGAGCACGGTGCTCGACCGGGCGCGACAGTATCTTGGCCAGGGAGAGAATGACAGTACCGCGCTGCTGGCACAGCTCAATGCCCAGCAGCAGGAACTGGAAAAACAGCTGTCGCAGGCCAGACAGGCCCGCAGCGCCGCGCAAGGCGCCCAGCAGTTGCGTAAGCAGCAGCTGCAGCAGTTAAAGGAAAAGAAGAAAGAGATTCTGGCCCGGGCGACCAAGCAGGCTGATGAATTGATTTCGGCCACCGAAGCGCGCCTGAAACAGCTGCGCAAGCGGAAGCAGGCGGCGGTGACCCCACAGGAAGCGGTGGCGGACCGTGAGCATTTGGCCGAGGCGCGTGAACAGCTCAAGCCGTTCAAGCCGAAACCGAAACCGAAACGGCAGGGGCTGGCCCCGCAGCAGCTGAAAGTCGGAGAGTTGGTCCGGATTTCGATGCTGGGTGTTGAGGCCCAGGTCGAGCGCCTGTTAACTGAGGGTGTTGAACTAAGCGTCGGTGGGAAACGGATGCGTCAGCCCTTGGCGGCGTTGGAGCAGTTCCAGCCGCGGCGCTTTGCCGCGGATAAGAAAACCGGTGGACAGGTCACGCGCAAGGTTATCGATCGCCAGGTCAGCAGCCAGTTGAAACTGGTTGGCCAGCGCGTCGATGAGGCTTTGTCGGAACTGGAGCGCTTTATTGACGATGCGCTGCTGAGCAACCTGCGGCAGGTAGAGATCGTCCACGGTGCCGGAGAAGGGATTTTACGCCGGGCTGTCCGCGAATTTCTTGCCAAACAGCAGGGTGTCACCGCGTTTTATGCGGCGCCGGCTGAGCAGGGGGGCGACAACATAACTATCGCCGAACTGGGTGAGTGATGACCGGGCAGATCGTTGAGAGCAAAATAAACGAGGTGCGTGAGCGCAGCGATATTATCGAGCTGGTCTCACAGTACGTCGACTTGAAACGCACCGGGGCCAATCATATGGGCCTCTGTCCGTTTCACTCGGAAAAGTCACCATCGTTCAGCGTGCATGCCGGCCGCCAGTTCTACCACTGTTTCGGCTGTGGCGTCGGCGGTGATGTCTTCTCGTTTCTGATGCAGATTGAAGGCTTGGCTTTTCCCGATGCGGTTCGGCGTCTGGCCGAGCGGGCCGGGATCGAGCTGGAAGAACGCCAGCTTTCGCCGGAAGAAGAGCAGCGCCAACAACAGCGTGAGCGGCTCTACCGGGTCAATGAGCTGGCGGCGGAATATTTTCACCAACTGCTGATGGAACAGCCGGCCGGGGAGGTGTGCCGTCAGTATTTGAAGCGGCGTGGTTATGGTCGGAAGGCTGCCGGCGAGTATCAGATCGGTTACGCGGCCGATGCCTGGGAAGACTTGAACAAGCACCTGCAGCAGCAGGGCGTCAATGTAGATGATGCCCGAACGCTGGGGCTGGTTCGCCCGGGTAAGCAGGATCGGGGCGATTATGATCTGTTTCGCGGGCGGCTGATGTTCCCGATTTACGATCTGTCGGGGCGGCCGGTCGCTTTCGGCGGCCGGGTGTTGGATGACAGCAAGCCGAAATACATCAACTCGCCCGAATCACCGATCTATCATAAAGGGCGGGTACTGTTCGGCCTTTATCAGGCTCGGCAGGCGATGCGTCAGAGTGGTGAGGTGATTCTGGTCGAAGGCTATTTCGATCAGCTGGCTCTCTATCGCGCCGGGTTTCCTCAGGTGGTGGCAACCTGCGGGACGGCGCTGACTGCTGACCATGCCCGGTTGCTGAAACGCTACGTCCAGCGGGCGATCCTGCTGTTCGATCAGGATGAAGCGGGCAAGCAGGCGACTTTCAAAGCGATGGCGGCCCTGCAGGAAGAAGGAGTGCCGGCACTGGTCGTTGAACTGCCGAAGGGGGATGATCCCGATTCCTTCGTGCAGAGGCAGGGACCGGAGGCTTTTCAGCTACGCTTGGAACAGGCCCGTCCGGTGATGGATCTGTTTATGGAGGATGCGCTGCAAACGGCCGGAATTGGGGTGGAGCAAAAGGTTCGGGCAGCAGAGACTGTTATAGAGCGGATTGCCGAACTCTCCAGCGGCATGGAGCAGGACCTTTACCTGAAAGAGCTGGCCGGCCGCAGTGGAATCGATCTGGAGTTGCTGAAGCGGAAACTGGAAGAAACACTGCGCAAGCCTAAGCCGGTCCCGGTCCGGGATGAGTATCGCCCCGTGCCACCAGAGCCGCCCGCTTACGGTGAGCCGCCGCAGGCTGAACCGATAACTTCGGAGGCTTCGCCAAGCCTGGCGGCACCGGAACGGTTGTGGGGGCGGGCCGAAGAACTGGCTTTTTGTCTGTTGCTGCACAATGTCGATGCGCGCAGCAGAATTTCTGCTGCCGGGGTCGAGACTTTTTTTAGCAGTTCGGAAGCACAGGGGGTGGCGAAACAGTTGCTGCAGCAGATGGTGGAAGATGAAAAATCGCCAGAATCAATTGTTTCCAAGCTTGACCCTGAGTTGATTCCTTTGGTCGGGCCTTTGGCGCATAAAGATCCTGCTCAGTTTGCTGGGGACGCTGAGGCGTTATTGCGGGGGTGTCGGGACTCTTTGGCGCGTGAACTGAAAAAGAAGCAGCGTGAAAACGCATTGAATCAGATCCGTCAGGCGGAACAGGCTGGCCAATCGGCACCAGAAGATTTGATGGATCAGTTTAAAAAATTGAAGTAGCGGTTACACTTATAGGAAATACAGGTCTGACATAATCAGACGCGGAGGAGAAGACGCGAAAATGGCGAAAAAGACTAACCCGGAAGAGGTTCAGCAACTGATCGACATGGGGAAGGAAAAAGGCTTCCTGACCTATGATGAGGTGAATGACATTCTGCCAGCTAACATGGTGTCCTCGGAACAGCTTGAGGATGTTATGAGCATGTTTGGTGAAATGGATATCGAAGTCGTCGATTCTGACAGTAAAGTCGGTTCTTCCTCGAATGATGACGATGATGACGATGAAAAGGAAGAGGGCGATGTCGAACTAGAAGCCGGGACCCTCGGCAGGACCAGCGACCCGGTGCGTATGTACCTGCGTGAAATGGGTCAGGTTGCTTTGCTGACCCGCGAAGGCGAGGTCGAGATTGCCAAACGGATCGAAGAGGGCGAAGCGCTGGTGACCAAGGTGGTCATGCGGACCCCGATTGCGGCCCGTGAAGTGATCGCCTTGTTGCAAAGGCTGGTAAAGGGTCAGATCGGTGTCTCCGAGGTGACCCGCGATTACGATGAAGAAGAAGGCGGAGAGGCAGAGGAAAAGCACCGCCAGCGCTTGATATCTTTGTGCGAGCAGGTTATCCCTCTGGAAGAACAGTTGACCGAAGTGCAGGAAGCCCTGGCTGCTGAGCCACCTCCGGCAGCAAGAAAACTGAAAACCCTGGAAAAGAAGGAAGAGGAGCTGCGTGATCAGTTGATCGAACTGCTCCGTCAGGTGCGTTTGAAAGATTTCCAGGTCGCCAAAATCGTTGATCGTCTCAAGGATATGGGGCAGCAGGTCAAGAAGGGGCAGCTGGAGATTGCTGCCTGCGAGGAGCAGATCGGCAAGCCATACAAAGAGATCCGCAGCTACCTGCGGCGGATGCGCAAGAACGACGATGAGGCCCACGCGGTTGCTGATGAACTGGAGGTCGCCGGCGATGTGCTGCTGTCGGTGGAGAAACGTCTTAAGGCGGCCAAACGCAAATTCAAGCGGGTGAAAGAAGAGTCCGGCTTTGAGCCTGAAGATCTGCTCGAATATTTGAAAGAAGTCTACAAGGGGGAATGGCGGGCCAAGAAAGCCAAGACCGAGCTGGTTGAAGCCAATCTGCGGCTGGTGGTTTCCATCGCCAAAAAATACACCAACCGTGGCCTGCAGTTTCTCGACCTGATTCAGGAAGGCAATATCGGCCTGATGAAGGCGGTCGATAAGTTTGAATATCGGCGTGGCTACAAGTTTTCGACCTACGCGACCTGGTGGATCCGCCAGGCGATCACCCGGGCGATTGCCGACCAGGCTCGGACCATCCGGATTCCGGTGCACATGATCGAAACGATCAATAAATTGATCCGCACCACCCGGCAGTTAGTCCAGGAGTTCGGCCGCGAGCCGACTCCGGAAGAGATTGCCGAGCGGATGGACCTGCCCCTCGATAAGGTCCGCCGGGTGCTGAAAATTGCCAAAGAGCCGATCAGCCTGGAAACACCGATCGGTGAAGAGGAAGATTCTTCATTGGGAGATTTCATTGAGGACAAAGGTGTGGTTTCGCCCCTTGAGGCGGTCATCAAGGGCAACCTCAGCGATCAGACTTCACGGGTGTTGGCGTCTTTGACCCCGCGCGAAGAAAAGGTGCTGCGGATGCGTTTCGGGATCGGCGAAAAATCGGACCACACCCTGGAAGAGGTTGGTCAGGATTTCAATGTGACCCGGGAGCGGATTCGGCAGATTGAGGCCAAGGCCCTGCGCAAACTGCGTCATCCGAGTCGGGCAAAACGGCTCAAGGGTTTTGCCGCGACCGACAGCAATCAGTAATAATTAATGCGTATAATCTGTATTATGCGCACTAAAATCTTGACATGGGAAGAGCGATTTTCTTACTATGTGCGCTTGTGCAAGAAAGGGCCTATAGCTCAGTTGGTTAGAGCCGCCGGCTCATAACCGGCTGGTCCGAGGTTCGAGTCCTCGTGGGCCCACCACTTAACCCCTGGCGGTCATTCCGCCGCATGGAACCCAGGCAGATTTGTTGAACGCTGAAAATCGATTGACAGAGATAACACACCCCGGAGCTTGTCAGTGGGGATGTGCAAAGAGCGCGGCTGAAATCGCCAAGGGGGAAAACCAGATCATACTAGAGTGCACCGGAAAACCGGTGCACTCTTTCTTTTTGCAGGTAACGCATAATGGCTAAGCAGAAAACGACCCGGGTCGCCGAGCTGGTCGGACTGCTGAACTCGCTTTACGCTCCAGCGCTGGCCGAAGATTGGGATAACGTTGGCTTGCAGATCGGCGACCCGGCGGCAGCCGTCGAGCGGATTCTGGTCTGCCTCGATGCGGAAGAACTCGCCATCAAAGAGGCAGAGCGTCTGGATGCTCAACTGGTCATCTCCCATCACCCTCTGATTTACAAACCGTTGCAACGCCTGAGCCCGGTCGATGAAGTTGGCCGGGCCCTGTTCCGGGCGATTCGCGGCGATATTGCAGTCTTTAGTGCTCATACCAATCTCGATCGTGCCGCAGATGGCCTTAACGACTGGTTGGCAGCACGGCTTGGCCTGGAAAGTTGCCAACCCCTAGAAAAGCCACAAAACGGAGATTTTTTCAAGCTGGTGGTGTTTGTCCCCGGTGGCCATGAGACTGAGTTGATGGATGCCCTTTTCGCTGCTGGCGCCGGTCAGGTTGGAGAATATGACCGTTGCTCGTTCCGCAGTCAGGGAACCGGCTCCTTTCGCGGTAGCGAACGGACCGATCCTTTTATCGGCCAGCCGGGGCAGCAGGAAGAGGCCGTGGAGTTTCGGTTGGAAACGATTGTACCCGTGACCCGTTTGGCCAAAGTGGTGGCGCGCATGCTCAAGGCTCACCCTTACGAAGAGGTCGCTTACGATCTGATCCCGTTGGCAAATACCCGGACCGATATCGGGCTCGGGCGGCTCGGTCGTTTGAACGATGAAATCAGTTTGCAGCAGTTTGCCGAACAGGTGCGCGAACAATTGGCTGTACCGACCGTGCGACTGGTCGGGGAGCCGGACCAATTAATCAGAAAAGTTGCCGTCTGCGGCGGCAGTGGCGCCTCGCTGCTCAGTGAAGCCTTGCGCCAAGGGGCCGATTGCCTGGTGACTGGTGATGTTAAGTTTCATGATGCGCAACGGGCGCGGGCTGAAGGCCTGGCATTGATCGATGCCGGTCATTTTAGTACCGAACGGTTTATGGTAGAGGAGCTCTCCAAGCGCTTAAGGCTGCAATTGGCAGAGCGTCAACTACCGGTAGAGGTTATCGAAATGGCAGTAGAACAGGACCCCTTTACTGTGGTCGGCTGACTGTCCAGAACACTTGCTCAAGGTAGATGGAGGAAAAAACGTGCATGAAAAGATGAACCTGCTGAAAGAACTTCAGGAAATTGACCAGGAAATCAGTTCCATCGAGTCAATTCAACAGGACTATCGTGATGAACTGGCCACGTTCGAGGCAGATGCTGACCGGGTCCAGGGGATGCTTGATGAGCTGAATGCCGAGCTGGCGGTGCTGCAGAAAGATGAAGCTCAGCTGCAGCAGGATCTGCTGAGGGAGCGGGACAACATCGCCCGGGTTGAAGGGCGACTGCCGGAAATTCAGACGCAGAAAGAGTATGTTGCCGTTCTCAAAGAGATCGATATGGCGAAGAAAGCCAATAAGGATCTGGATGAGCAGATGCTGGCCAAGCAGCAGGAAATCAATGCGCTTGCAGAAGATCAGCAGGAGAAAGAGAGCGAGCTGGCGGCGATCAAGGAAAAGGCTAATGCGCGCGGTGCAGAAATCTCTGCACTCTTGTCTGAATCTGACAGCACCCTGGGAAAGCGCAAAGAGACGCGCAGTTCACTGGCCAATGACCTGCCTGCTTCGCTGCTGCGGAAGTATCAGACCCTGTTCAAGCGGCGTGGTGGCTTGGCGTTGGCGCTGGCTCGCAACGGTGCTTGTCTCGGTTGCAACATGCAGCTTCCGCCACAGCAGTTCAATACTTTGCTTCGGGTGAGCGAAATGCAGACCTGTCCACATTGCAACCGGTTGCTCTACGTCGAAGAACAGGGCTGAGCCTGACTATCCGCAGATCCGAGTGAGGGAAACGCTGGTCAAAGAAGGACAGATGATCGCCGGTCCGCTTTTGGGGCGGACGGGAGGAAAGTCCGGGCTCCACAGGACAGGATGGTCCCTAACGGGGACCGGGGGTGACCCTAGGGATAGCTGGCAGGTAAGGGTGAAAGGGTGAGGTAAGAGCTCACCAGTTCTGGCGGTGACGTCAGAAGCTCGGTAAACCCCATCCGGAGCAAGGCCGAATAGGGGAACATTTGAGGACGGTCCGTCCGAAGTTCCCGGGTCTGGCTGCTTGAGACCGTCGGCAACGGCGGTCCTAGAGGAATGATCATCGTCCTGCAGTGGGTAACTGCTGCAGGAAACAGAACCCGGCTTACGGACTTCTTTGGCCAGCCTTTTGAACCCGGCAGTATGACATGTTCATGCTGCCGTTCTTTGTGCGACAGGTTTCTATGCAGCAAGAGCGTAGTTTACGTTGGCAGGGCTTGCTTAAGCGGATAGCTGCTGATTATCAGAGGTTGCCAGCGGCGGAGAAAAGTTGGATCGCAGAGCGATTGCAGCAGCTCGAAAGCTTGCAGCAGAGGCTGAACCGACTGTTCGAGCAGGGCAGCGGTCTGCAGTCTTGTGCCGATTGCCGGGGAGATTGTTGTGCCAAAGGGCATAACCATATGACTCTTGCCAACCTGCTCGGTTTCTTGCAGCAGGGGCTGGAACCTCCGCAACCCGACTTTTCCCAGACCTGCCCTTTTCTTGCCGAGCAGGGGTGTCGGCTGCCAGTTTCCTGGCGACCGTACAACTGCATCAGCTTTGTTTGTGATATGATTGAAAATTCTTTAACCTCGACAGAAGTTGCCGAGTTTTATCGTCTTGAACAGCAGTTGCGAAGAATCTATCAGCAGTTTGCTGAACATTATACCGGCGGCGGTTTAACCGGTCTGCTATTGCAGGAAGAACGGCTGGCCGGCAGATCATTTCTCGATCTCAAATTGGAGATGGCGACAATCTCCGCGATCGGATAAGCAGGAGTTTTGTAATGAAGATTAGTTTTGATCATACCAACGGGGAAATCGATGAGATCATCGATGATCTGATGCGCCGGGTTAATGTTCATCATCCGGAAATGATTCGCCAGATGATTCTCGGAGCACTCAAGTCGGGACAGGAGAATGACTATCTGGCCGATCAGAAGTTGATGCGTACCACCATGAAGGAGATGCGTTTCACCAATAAGGTCTTTGCTCCGTACCGGGACCGTAAGAAGGTCAGTATCTTCGGCAGTGCCCGCACCAAACCGAGCGAGCCGATTTATCAGAAATGTGTCGCGTTTTCCCGCATGCTGGCGGAAAATAACTATATGGTCATCACCGGCGGGGGTCCCGGGATCATGCTGGCAGGCAACGAAGGCGCCGGAGAGGCGAACTCATTTGCCGTGAATATCGATCTGCCGTTTGAGCAGGATATGAATCCGGTGATGAAGGGCAGCGATAAAATCATCAATTACAAGTATTTCTTCAATCGCAAGGTGGCCTTTCTCAAGGAAGCCGATGCGGTGGTCCTGTTTCCCGGCGGCTTCGGGACCTTGGATGAGGGAATGGAAGTGATGACCCTGATTCAGACCGGTAAGAACCCGCCGATTCCACTGATCATGATTGACGATGATAACGGTGGCTATTGGGATAAGTTTTTTGACTTTATCCGCGATGCACTGCTGAAGCGTGGTCTGATCAGCTTTGAGGACTTTGCCCTGTTCACCATGACCAAGGACCCAGCTGAAGCACTGCAGTATATCAACGATTTTTATCGTAACTATCATTCGCTGCGTTTCGTCAAAGACAAATTGGTTGTGCGGCTGAATAAGGCACTCGATACCGGCCACCTGCAGGTGCTCAGTAGCGAGTTCAGTGAAATCCTCGCCCCGGGTGGTAGCATGCGGCTGACCACTGCCCTGCCTGAAGAGCAGGATCAGCCGGACCTGTTACAGTTACCGCGGTTGACTATGGAGTTCAATCGCCGCAGTTACGGGCTGCTCAAGGCCTTTATCCGCCGTATCAATTCCTTCTGACAGGTTTTACTCGATGCCTGCCTTACAGCAACTGCCGATCAGCAAACTCACGGCCCGCCTGCCACGCAAAGATCTCAAAGAGATGATGCTCTTGGTGCGGCTGCTGTATCGCTTGAGCCAGAGCTCAGCCTACCGGCAACAGGTCTTTCCCAGGCTGCCGGCTGTCTGCCAATACGACCCCGGTCATGCCTCTTTGATGATGGGGTACGACTTTCACCTGACCCCGGAAGGACCACGGCTGATAGAGGTTAACACCAATGCCGGTGGCGGTTATATCGCCTGGCTGAGTGAAGCGCAGGCGCAGGGGCATGATCCGATCAATTTGTCTCCGCGGCTCGAACAGCGGCTGTTCGACAGTTTTCTGCAGGAGTGGCGGGATTTTTCTACTTCTAAGACAGAGCTGAGACATGTGGTTCTGCTTGATGCAGATCCGCCGGAACAACCGCTCTACCCTGAAATGGTCGCCTGCCGTGACTGGCTGATCCAACAGGGGCTGCAGGTTGAAATTGTGGCTGCCGAACAACTGACTGCCAATGAAAACGGGATGTTTTTCAATGGCCAAAAAGTCGACCTGGTTTACAACCGACACTGCGATTTCTTTCTTGAGGAGCCTGAGCTGGCAGATCTGAAAGAGGCTTATCTGGCCGGTACTGTTTGTCTTTCGCCAAACCCGTTTGCTTACGGGCTGCTGGCCGACAAGCGGCGGATGATTCTCTGGTCTGACGAGGAGGCGGTTTCGGCCTTGGAGTTGACCCCGGCAGAGCAGCAGTTGCTGTTGCGGGTGGTTCCACAAAGCCGGCTGTTAGCTGATTGTGATCCGGAAGAACTCTGGGGGGAACGAAAGAAACTGATCTTCAAGCCGGTCACCCGATTCGGCAGCCGCGGTGTTCTAATGGGCAAGAGTATTACCCGCAAACGTTTTGCCGAACAGGATCCGGATACGACCCTGGTGCAGCAGGTTGTCGTACCGTCGGTAGAAGAGGACAACAACGGTCAGGAGTACAAAGTCGACCTGCGGCTGTTCGTCTACCGTGACCGGTTGCTGGGCGTCGGGGCTCGCCTTTACCAGGGGCAGGTGACCAATTTGCGCACCGAAGGTGGCGGTTTCGCTCCGGTCCGGTTGGTTTAGCCGGACCAGGCCCTTCTCTGTCAGGGGCGGATATAGAGGTAGCCGAGCGATTGCAACTGAGCAATCCGCGTGACCCCGCCTTCTTTGGCAACCTTGAAGTCACCGATCAACTCATCGAAAGCGATCTGTTTGGCATTCATGGTGTTCTGGCAAGCGACCAGCGAAACCCCCTGGCTCTGGATCTCCCTGACCTGCTCAATGACCCTGTCGGAAACATTCAGCCGGTCAAACTCTTCGAGTGCCGGGCCATGAATCACCAGGACGATGTCGAGCTTTTCCTCACCTCCACCACCTTTAAGGTGGTTGCGGATATTGTTCAGGACAAAATTGACTTTCGCTGCTTCTGAGACGTGATATACAACGTGCAGTTTGCCATCCCAGGTGCCGAGCTGGGCGTAACTGCTGAGCGCGGAACCGGTGATAATCAGCATCAGGCAGACTGCCATGACGAGGAGTTTTGTTTTCTGCATACTCTGAGATCCTTTCCTTTTCGGACCTATAATAACCGAAACAAAGGCGGCCTGATGGTTTTTCATCAGAATCTTTTTATCGGTTATAAAACCGTTCTGTTTCTTAATTATAACCGAAGCGGTCTGAGATGGTGGCATGGCAGAAATAAAAAAACCGCTCCAGGGAGAAGCGGCTATAGCTCGTTGTCGAATCAGGCTTCAGTTAATAACCCCAGATGAGGTTCTGCCAGATCCAGCCGATTTTGCCATCAACGGTGCTGATCTGGACCCAGTCCCGTTCCTTCCCCAGGGCTTTGTAGCTGTTGCCTTTGCTCGCCTTGAAAACAACCGGAAATTCAGTTCCTGGACCGCTGCGAACATTACACTCACCGGCGGTAATGGCAACGGATGGCGTTTTTCTGGCGAGTGAGCGATGGATATAGCCGGTTCTGCCCTCGGCATCTTTAACGTGAAGATAATCGGATTTACTATCCAGAACTTCCAGAGGCGTGTAACGAGGTAATTGACGGATAATTTTCGAGCCGGACACCATCGCACGGTCGCGCAGTTCAGCCGGTTGGTGAATAACGCTGATCATTTCAGCCAGGCAGGGGCCCGCTGTCAGCAGAAACAGCCCGAGGAAAAGAATTTTTTTCATGTTGCCTCCTTATAGGGGGTGAAAATCGCACATTAAATGTGCTTATTAGAGCAATTCAGTCCCGGCCTGTCAATTCAAATAAACCTTATGGTTGCGAGACGTTGCACAGGGATTGCCGGATGCTTTCAGCACTTTGGCGTCGCTATGTGCTAGTCTGAAAAGAAAGGGTCAGGGAGGTCTGTTATGCGCTTGGGAATACTTATCGGTTTGATGTTGCTTCTGCTGCCAGCCTGCGAACAGCAGGAGCCGCTGTCTGAAGCTGGGGGCAAGGTGTATCCCAGTGCTGCCTATCTGCAGCACTTTGGTGATCCGCCGGTCGTGCAGGAGGGTTATGCCTATGCGCAGGTTGGCTATCTGCCCTTAAATGATGGTTCTGGAAAGGTCCGGCCTCTGCCACTGTTTTTATATGGTGAAAATCAGCATCTCGACCGGATTCTCAGTCAGCTGTTCAGTGCTGAGTTGATCGTTTCACCGCGCAGTCGATTGAGCCAACCTTTTGCCCAAGGGCTGCGGTTGACGCAACTCGATCAGGCGGGCGATACCCTGATTGTTTATTTGACGACAGTCGCTACCGGGCAGAAACTAGATCGCGCCGGTTTCGAACGGGCGGTCACCGAGACGGCGACCCAGTTTGAGGAGGTCAGCCGCGTGCGGATTTTATATGATGGGGAGCCTGCTGAAGATCAACCCCTGGGAGGATATCAGAGTCGCCCGGAAATGATTGCCCCGGTCGAGCCACCTCTGCTGTTGGATGTGATCGGCACCTGGGAACCGGGTGAGAAACAGCTCGAAGAGATTCTGGTCAATTTTGACCGTCCGGTTGCGGTTAACAGTTTTCGATTGATGAATAAGGCCGGGGAACAGATCGATGGCAAATATTTCACCTCCGTTTTTAATATGGCCGTGGTGGTCCACCCGGAGCAGGCGGAAAAGTTCACGGAAGGAATGGTGCTCAATGTTGCCTGGGATGTCAATGATCACCTGGGCCGGCGGAATTCAGCGCTCGATACCCTGAACTTGTCCCGCAGCCAACACTGATAATAGCGCCGGTCGGAGGCTAACCGCCGGCCTTTTTAACCGTCCAGCCTTGCTGCTGCAGTTCTGTCAGCAGCAGCTCGCGATGGTCTCCCTGGATTTCTATTACGCCATTTTTGATGGTGCCGCCGGTGCCACATTTCTGCTTTAAGCTCTTCGCCAGTTTTTTCAGCTCATCTGCTGGCAGGGGGACACCGGTTATCAGGGTGACGCCTTTCCCTTTTCGCCCCTTGGTTTCCCGTTGCAGGCGGATGATGCCATCCCCTTTTGGGGCAGAATTTTGTTTGCAGCGACACTCCTTGAGTGCGTTTCCGCAGGTCGGGCAAAGCCGACCGGCTTCGCAGGAGTAAACAGGTTTACTGTTATTGGGTGTCATGTTCATTCCCGCTTCGACGAATTGTGCGGTTAAAGTTCTTTTTGCAGCTGGCACTCGACGCAGACCGGTTTAAGTTCGTAGAGCCCTGAATCGGAATTGTGAACTGTGGCGATAAGCATATGCTGCCGGCAAGCTATTTTAAAGCATTCGCTGCAGGCTTGCCCCTCTCCTCGATTAGAACTGCGGTTGCAGACATGGCAGAGCCAGGGGGAATTATTCTCTTCGGCAGTCATTTTCTCTTCTTTGATTTAAAAACGAAATTTCAAGCCAATTGCCAGGGCGTTCGATCCGCCCTCATCGGCTACCAGGCCGTAGGCTTCAGAACGATGGTGGATGCGGGTGATCAGTGCCAAATTCGGTTTTTCCGGCAGGCTCAGTGCCAGCTCCATCATCCAATAGATCATCCAGTTTTGGGATTCCCCTTCGTTGCGTACTTCCGCTTTCGGTGTTTCCGTCGCAAAGGATGGGCCCAGCCCGAAGGCAGCACTGGTTTCCAGGTGACGATCCCACCAGAACGGTTCCCAGCGGACTGTTCCCAGGGCATTGAACTCCCAGTGTTGCTGGATTCCGTCATGTTTGGCCACTTGACCTTCCATCTCGTAGCTGAGGAGATCTTTATAGCGACCGATCCTTTTCGCCAGACTCAATACCAACAACTTGGAGTCGATGAAATCGAGTCGGCTGGTGTCGGTGAAAAATGTGTCCCAATTATTGCTCGTCATTTTTGCGCCGTAAATATTCAACGCATACTCAGGCTCTTCAGCAAAAACTGCTGTTGCCATAAAAATGATCAAGGTGCAGAGAATAAGTTTTCGCATACCGTTTAGAATAGAGTTCATCGGTCCCCCTGTCCAGTTCAAGATTACCTGTTGGTAGATACTCTGCAAGGGAAAATATAATCCAGGGCAGATCGCATGGGCAGGGAATCATCTTTGAAGGGGAGGCAGATGAGCAACGCGATTCCTCGATTTATCGATGTTGTAATCTTGTGCAGGGGACAAGAGCTTTCCAGCATGACAAACAGGATGGCATTATCGACAGCAATCTACAGCTTCGTGTTGTATGGAAGAGCTGTAACTCCCTCTCATGATTGCACACTGGGGCTGACAGTGGGCTCAATCGTCAAGACGTTGAGAGAGCAGTCTCCGCGACTGTTCCCCAGACGTGCAGTGGCGACTAGGGGGGGCCGTTCTGCTGATTCTGCGGATAGCCTTTGTCGGGATACTCGCCAAGGTTGAGGTGGTTATCGAAGTCTTGACCGGGTGGCGTTCTAAGCCGACCGGCCGGTTGGCCGGGGGGATCACCGTTGCCGATTTGGCCCACTTTTTCAGCATATTATTCATTCTCAAACTCTCCAGGTAAGAGTCGAAATTGTGACAATGGGCATGTTAGCCCGCGGGAAAAACGGTTGACTGCAAATCGATTTGCAACCTTCAAGCCAATTATTAGAAGGGCAGGAAACGGCTTATTTTGTCGGGTTTTGACTGCCGATGATGGGGGGGGCTGATAGGTGTTGGAAGGCACTGCTTAAACGGTATAAGGCGGCCATTTGGAGCAGGGCTGGGGAAAACACTGTCAGCGTGGATAACGCTTGGTTTGTTGCTGGGCACTGACTAGTGGAGGTCATCCAACGTCAGGATTGCGTAAATATCGCGCCGCTGTGACTTGTTGATAATCACCGCACTGCCGACCAGCATCGCCTCGGCTTGCTCAACAATCTCTTCGATCGCTTTCAGGGTCGAGCCTTTGGCCAAAAAGTCATCGATGAAGAGGACCCGTTCGCGTGGACGTAACACTTCTTTCGACACATACAGGGTTGTTGACTCCTGTTTGGTAAAAGAGTAGCTGGCGGCGGCGTAGTGCTCGCCCATGGTCAAGGGGCGCTTCTTTTTGGCGTAAATAAAAGGGATGCCGAGCATGCCGGCAACCGCCTGGGCCAGCATGATGCCGCTGGTTTCAGCGGTGAGGACTTTTTCGATCGATTTCTCGGCAAACTGGGTGGCGACATCAGCCGCGAGCAGATCGATCAGCTGTGGATCGACCATGTGATTGAGAAACCGATCGACCTTGATGACCTCGCCGTTGATCTTGCCATCACGCTTGATCCGTTCCAGCAGGGTTTGCGCTGCATAGTTCATTTGCGGTCCTCCCGGTCGTAAGGTAACCCCAGACTTTCCGGCTGCTGGCTGGCACCTTTCTGTAAACGAAGTGTGGATATCACCAGCACGACGATGGTGAAAAAGTAGGGCAGCATCTGCAGGATGTGGGCACTGATAGTGGTCCCCATCGCCTGAAAGCGCAACTGCATGGCGGTGATGCCGCCGAACAGATAGGCGCCGAGCATCGCCCGCGGGCTCGACCAACCGGCAAAAATCACCAGTGCCACAGCGATCCAGCCACGGCCGGCTGACATGTTTTCGATCCACATCGGCGTAAAGGCCAGGCTTAAATAGGCACCACCGATGCCGACAATTCCTGAACCGATGGTCACTGCGAGAAAGCGGTAGAGGTTGACCGGAACCCCGCAGGTGTCAGCCGCCGCCGGATTTTCGCCCAGGGTCCGTAGCTCTAAGCCCCAGCGGGTGCGGTAGAAAAACAGCCAGATCAGTACAACCAGCAGAAAACTGAAATAGATCAGCGGATCCTGATTGAAAAAGGCTTTGCCGACTCCGGGCAGTAACGAGAGGCCAGGGATCTCAAGTCGTTCGAAACCGGCGATGGTCAAGCCGACCATTCCTTTGCCGAACAGGGCGGTCATGCCGATACCGAACATGGTCAATGCCAGGCCGCTGACGATCTGGTTGCCGCGCAACTGCACGGTGATAAAGGCATGAATGGCGCCGGCGAGGAAGGCCATGGCGAAGGCGGCGACCACGCCGACCAGCAGGGAGCCACTGGCGTGGGTCGCAGCAAACCCGGCCACTGCACCGATCAGCATCAGACCTTCGATCCCCAGATTGATGATCCCGGCCCGTTCATTGATGATCGCTCCCAGGGTGGCAAACAGAATCGGGGTGCCGGCGCGGACGGTGGCATCAAGCAGAATCTCAAGCATGAGAGCCTCCCTTGACCAGTTTGACCCGATACTGGATAAAGAAATCGGCAGCGAGCAGGAAGAACAGGATCAAGCCCTGGAAGGCATAAACGAAAGCGACCGGCAGCTGCCAGAGCAGTTGCAGACTATCACCACCGACCAGCAGGATACCCATCAAAAAAGAGACGATCACCACGCCGATGGCACTGCGTTTGGCCAGCCAGGCGATAATGATGGCCGTGTAGCCGTAACCGGGAGAGATGCCGTGCTGCAGGCGGTGTTGCAAGCCGGCAACCTCGCTGAACCCGGCGATGCCGGCAATCGCGCCGCTCAAAAACAGGACAGTAAAGATCGCCAGGCCGGTCCGCATGCCGGCATACTGGGCGGCTTTCGGATTGCTGCCGATCACCTTGATTTCATAGCCCCAGACGGTCCGTTCCATGAACAGGTAGAGCAGCAGGGCGCAGAAAACCGCAAGGAAGAAACCGCTGTGCAGGCGGGTGTTGAAATATTCCGCCAGCCGAGCCGTGTCGGTAAACTGTGCGGTCAGCGGAAAATTGAAGCCTTGCGGATCTTTCCAGGGGCCGTAGACCAGGTAGTCGACCAGCAGGATGGCGATATAGTTCATCAGCAGGGTGACGATAACCTCGTTCACTCTCCAGCGGGCGCGTAGAAAGCCAGCCACTCCCGCCCAGAGGCCGCCACAGAGAAACGCCGCGCTGAACATGGCACCCATCATCAGCAGGTGGTTGTCGATGCCGGAAAAGAGCGCCACACCACTGGCGCCCATGGCGCCCATATAGATCTGCCCCTCGGCACCGATATTCCAGATCTGCATGCGGAAAGCGAGACTGACGCCGAGCCCGGCGAAGATCAGCGGTGTGGTTTTTACCAGCGTTTCCGACAGGCCGTAGAGGGAGCCGAGCGATTCATAGATGATCTCCCGGTAAGCTTCAAGCGGGTTGACGCCGCTGGATAGGAGTAGAAAACCGGCGACAAAAAGAGCGATGCAGACCGAGACGACCGGTGCCGAAAAGCGGAACAAGGCAGAGGAGATTTCACGGCGCTCAGTGACCAACTTCATGCCACACCCCCTTGCTTTTCGCCGCTCATCATCAGGCCGATCTCCTCACGACTGGTGTCCCGCGGGTCGACATAACCGACCAGCTGGCCACGGAACATCACCGCAATCCGGTCGCTCAGTTTCAACAGTTCGTCAAGATCCTCGGCGATCAGGATGGTGCTCATCCCCTTGTCGGCGCCATCGACAATCACCTTGTGGACATACTCGGCGCTGCCGATATCGAGCCCGCGGGTTGGATAGAGGGCGACCAGTACCGCCGGTTGCTCCGACAGTTCGCGGGCAATAATTACCTTTTGAATATTGCCGCCCGACAGGTAACGCACCGGTGTGCCGTCCGGGCCGGATTTGATGGAGAATTGCTCGATTTTCTCCATGGCGTTGCGGCGGATCGCTTTTTTGTCCTGGAAAATCCAACGCGTGAAGGCACCGCTCTTGAAACTTTTCATGATCAGGTTTTCGTCGACACTCATGTCGGGAGCAATGCCGATGCTTTTGCGGTCTTCCGGAATGTGGGCGATGCCGGCGATGTAAGACTTTTTTGCATCACTGTCGGTGAGGTCTTCCCCTTTGGCCATGATCCGGCCGCTGCTGGCTGATTTGAGGCCGGTCAGCACTTCGGCCAAGGCTTTCTGGCCATTGCCGGCAACACCGGCGATTCCGAGGATTTCCCCCTTTTTCAATTGCAGGTCGAAGCTGTCCAGGTCGGAGAGCCCGCGGTCGTTGCGCACCGACAGCTGTTGAATGTCGAGGACGATTTCGTCCGACATCTGCAGATTCTTCTGCCACTGTGGGATCTTGTCGTCGCCGATCATCAGCGAGGCCAGCTTGTTCTCATCGTATTCGCCTCGGCTCAGGCTGGCGATGCTGTGACCTTTCTTCAGGATGGTGACCCGGTCTGAGATCTGCATCACCTCACGCATCTTGTGGGAGATGAAAATGATGCTTTTGTCCTGCTCCTTGAGCCGCTGCAGAACAGCGAACAGCCGGTCCGCTTCCTGGGGGGTGAGTACCGCTGTCGGTTCATCAAGGATCAGCAGGCGACAATCGCGCATCAGCAGCTTGATCAGTTCGATCCATTGCTGGGCGCCGATCGAGAGTCTCCACACCGGGGTGTCGAGATCGAGCTCCAGCCCGAACTCATCAATGAGCTGTTGAATTTTTGCTTTGTACTTTTTACGGCTGAAGAGGTTCGGCATCTTGTCGAGTGCCAGCAGAATATTCTCGAACACCGAGTGGGCCGGGACCAGCATGAAGTGCTGATGGACCATGCCGATACCACAGGCCAGGGAGTCACGTGGGCTGGTAAAGCTGACTTTCTCCCCGTCGATGCGGATAGAGCCCCGGTCGGGATGGTAAAGCCCGGTTAGGACATTCATCAGGGTACTTTTGCCGGCACCGTTTTCGCCCAGCAGGGTATGGATTTCCCCTGTGCCGACCGCGAAGGAGACGTCGTCTAGAGCAACGACTCCAGGGAAGGTTTTACGGATATGTTCGATCTGTAGAAAATCGGGCATGGAGTCCAACAGAGAAAAAGAAAAGGCCCGTCAGTGCAGACGTGCCTTTTCCGCTGGATGAAATTACTTGGGGATGGTTCCCTGCACACCTTCGACAAAGTAGTTCATGCCGAGCAGTTCGCCATCACTGTGGATTTTGCCGGCGGCAACCACTTCCTTGCCCGACTGGTCCTTGATCGGGCCGCTGAACGGGTGGAGGGTGCCAGCTTTGATGGCCGTCGCTTTCTCGGCAACCAATGCCTGCACGTCGGCCGGAACCTTGGCGTTGAATTCTGCCAGTTCGACCAGGCCTTGCGCCATGCCATCCCAGATCTGCTCCGATTTCCAGGTTCCCTCACTGACCGCCTGGGCCAGCTTGGTGTAGAGGGCGCCCCAGTTCCAGACCGGTGCGGTCAGAAAGGCGTTGGGGGCGAACTCGCGCATATCGGAGTTGTAACCGACCACGTAAGCGCCACGGGCTTCCGCGGCCTGCAGGGTGGCCGGGGCATCCTGATGCATCGCCAGTACATCGGCACCGACGTCGAGCAGGCTGTCGGCGGCGTCACGCTCGATGCCTGGATCGAACCAGGTCTGGGTCCAGACCACTTTGACTTCCGCTTGCGGGTTGACACTGCGCACGCCGAGGGTAAAGGCATTGATGCCGCGGATAACCTCGGGGATCGGGAAGGCGGCGACGTAGCCGATGACGTTCTTCTTGGTCATTTTGCCGGCGACGATCCCGGACAGATAGCGCGGTTCGTACATGCGGCCGAAGTACGTGCCGACATTCTCTGCAGTTTTAAACCCGGAGCAGTGCATGAAGACCACGTCCTTGTTGCGCCGGGCAACATCGATGGTGGCATCCATATAGCCGAAGCTGGTCGTGAACACCAGGTTGGCGCCTTTTCTGACCAGACCGTTGATCACTCGGGCGGATTCGGCTCCTTCGGGGACTGATTCGATAAAGGTTGATGGTGTGACGAACGGCAGTTTTTCCATTTCCTGACGGCCCTGATCGTGGGCGTAGGTCCAACCCGCATCACCGACCGGTCCGACATAGATAAAGCCTGCCTTGATTTCCTTCTGGTGGTGGGCGGCAAAACCGTTGCTGGAGAGGCCGGTTGCGAGCAGAAGCATCAGGAACAGTGCAGTTTTCTTCATTGCATCAACCCTTTCTTGATAGATGATCAAGGAAACTGAAAGACTCTATTTAGATCAGCCGTATTAACTGTGTCAAGTCGCGCGAAAATAAAATTTGGCCGAGTCAATTACTGGCTTTGCAATTTGCTGTCGATGTTATTTTTCAGCCAGTTCTTATCCCACCATTCGAGGGGCTGAACGGCGATGCCGGATACAAAAACCCCAAAGTGCAGGTGGTCACCGCCAGCCATGCCGGTCGCGCCGCTGCGGCCCAGGGTTTGCCCGCGGACGACCATATCGCCCGGTTGAACCTCGAGTTGGCTCATGTGGGCGTAAAGGGTCTGCAGGCCGAGGCCGTGGTCGATAACCACGCAGAGGCCGTAAATGCCGAGGTAGTCGGCCCAGACAACTTCCCCGTCGTTGCCGGCCTCGATCTTGGCCTGGGCGACCGACGCCAGGTCGTAGCCGAGATGGACGGCCTTATCAACCTTGTTTCCTTCGTAGTAGTAGCTGCGGTGATCGGCGAACAGGGCCAGCGCAGAAGCTCCTCGCATCTGGGCAAAGTTCCCTTGCCAGAGTGGCGCCGGCGCTGTTTTCTTTGCAAGTTCCACCATCTTGGCTCGATTCTGTTTGCGAATCTCACCGTTGACATAAAGGAAGGTTTTTAAGTCATCTCCCGGTTCCGGGACCATCGATTCGAATTCCGGTGTTTTCTGTTGGAGAAAACTTTTGCTCAGATTGATTTTCCGCTGGCGAAATTTTTTCTTGTTGGCGCGATAATAGATTCCCGCCTGGCGCTCATTGCCGGCCAGGTCTGTGGCGACAACCCGCGGCACAAAGTCGCTTTCTGACATATCATACGGGTAGGCAATCAAGCTGGCATAGGCTCCTGAGTCCTGCAGGAAAGCAGGGAAGAACAGCTCACCGATCACCACACCGGTTTTTTCGACCTCTTCGTTTAAGCGGTAGGTGACCAGACCGCTGCCGCCTTTGGTGAAATTGTGCGCTTTACTGAGGATCGAAATGATCGGTGGCCGAGTATCGTAAGTCAGATTGAACGATTTGTAACTGCTGTTCCCTTTGCCGAGATGATAGATCGCCCGGTCACCGGCAACGATTTCGATTTCAATCGCTCCCTCTTTGAGCTTCAGCGAACCCAGGTTCAACTCGATATCGATCTGCTTTGCTTCCGGGGGGGCTTGACGATCGACCAGCGACATCCGGTTTCCGGCTTGAATGACTGTCACCTGGACCTGCTTAAGCCCGGTGCCTTCATCGGTCAATGTCAGGGACAATGGGGATTTTGCCGAAATAGGTCCGGAAGAAGGGAGCAGGCTGATGGTCGGTCCTTCGGTATCGCGGAAGTAATAAACGGCCGCTGCAATCAGGCCGACGAGAATGATCAAAAGGAACAGTTTTTTAATAGATTTCAATGGCTTTCCCTGTCTTAATTAGTCATTTGTTGTCTGCTAAAAAAAATCGATCGTGACAGCTATATCAGAAGGTCACGATCGATTATTTGATTTTCAACTTTGGTCCCGTTTTTGTCAAGAGACTTAGGCGTGAATCGCCTCATTATTGACCGCCAGGGCCGCCTCCTTGATTGCCTCTGCCAGGGTGGGGTGAGCATGGCAGGTCACGGCCAGGTCATGGATGCTGCCGCCGAAGGAGATAACGGTGGTCGCTTCGGCGATCAGCTCCGAAGCGTGAGGACCGACGATGTGAATACCGAGAATCCGGCCTGTCTCCGGTGCGGCCAGCACCTTGACGAAGCCGTCACTCGAACCGCTGCAGAGCGCACGGCCGCTGGCGGCGAAAAAGAACTTGCCCGCCTGGTAGGGGATCTCATCCCGTTTTAAACCCGCCTCACTCCGGCCGACCGAGGCAACTTCCGGCCAGGTGTAGGTGACATTCGGCACCGCATTGTAATTGACTGCTGCCTTTTGTCCGGCCAGACGTTCGGCGAACACCACCCCTTCTTCACTCGCTTTGTGAGCCAGCATCGGCCCGTCGATCAGATCGCCGATAGCATAGATTCCCGGCGTTTTGGTCTGGTAGTTTTCATCGACCTCCAGCTGCCCCTGTTGGTTCGCTTGCAGGTCAATATTTTCCAGCCCCAAGCCCGCTGTTTGCGCACGGCGGCCGGTGGCAACCAGAACCTTGTCACAGGTCATCTGCTGCTCGCCTTTTTCGGTTGTCAGGGTGGCAACGATTCCTTCAGCAGTCTTTTCGATCTTTTCCAGCTTGGTTTTCAGGTGGATGGCCAGACCTTGTTTTTTCAGGCTGCGCTGCAGCATCTGGGCGAGCTGCGGATCGCTCAGAGGCAGTAGTTGCGGCAGCATTTCGACCACTGTGACCTCTGAACCGAGGCGACTCCAGACCGAACCCATTTCCAGGCCGATAACTCCGCCGCCGACCACCAGCAGCCGCTTGGGCACTTCGCTCAAACTGAGCGCATCACGGGCGTTGATGACCGATTCGCCGTCGAAAGGCAGGTGCGGCAGCTCGATCGCTTCGCTGCCGGTCGCGAGCAGGACCTGCTTGGCGGTGAGCTCCTGGTTGCCATCAGTGCTGCTGAGGGTGACTTTCTGCAGCTCGGCGGTTTTTCCTGCCAGCGCGGCCTGGCCGGTGAAGACCGTGATGCCGTTCTTTTTCATCAGGCCACTGATGCCACCAGTCAGTTTCTTGATGATTCCCTCTTTGCGACTCATCATCTGTGCCAGGTTCAGCTTGGCCCCCTCGACCTCAATGCCATGTTCGGCCAGCTCGTGATTGACTTTGGCGAACTGTTCACTCGATTCGAGCAGCGCCTTGCTGGGGATACAGCCTTCATTCAGGCAGACGCCGCCGAGGGCGTCACGTTTTTCGATAATCGCAACTGAAAAGCCGAGCTGCGCGGCGCGAATCGCCGCCACGTAACCGCCGGGGCCGGCACCGATCACAACCAGGTCGAAACTCTGATCAGACATTTTATAACTCCTGAAATTGAATACTGCAGTTATCCCCGCAGTCGAATTACATCTCCAGCAACATCTCTTCCGGATCTTCAATGTAGGTTTTGATCTGTTTCAAAAAGCCGACCGCCTGCTGGCCATCGATGATGCGATGATCGTAGCTCAGAGCGATATTCATAATCGGTCGGACGACGATTTCGCCGTCGATGACAACGGCCCGGTCTTTGATCGCGTGCATCCCGAGAATCCCGCTCTGCGGCGGATTAAGCAGTGGCGTTGAGAGAACCGAGCCGTAGATGCCGCCGTTGCTGATGGTGAAGGTCCCACCCTGCAGTTCATCAAGGCTTAACTTGCCGGTTTCAGCCTTTTCGGCAAAGCTGCGGATGGTCTTTTCGATTTCATCGAAATGCAAGCGATCGGCATCGCGGATCACCGGCACCACCAGCCCCCGTTTGCTGCCGACCGCTACGCCGATGTCGTAGTAGTTGTGATAGAGGATGTCGTTGCCGTCGATCTGCGCATTCACATCGGGATAATCCTTCAACGCTTCGGCGCAGGCTTTGACAAAGAAGGACATGAAACCGAGCGGCACACCATGTTTTTTCTGGAACGATTCCTTGTGGCTGTTGCGCAGGCTGATCACCCGCCGCATGTCGATTTCGTTGAAGGTCGTCAACATGGCGGTCTGTTGACGGGCCATCAGCAGCCGTTCAGCAATTTTCTTGCGGATCTGGGTCATCGGCACCCGCTTGATCCGTTCATCGACAGCCCCTGCCGCAGCCGCTGTCGGTGCCGCTGGTTTTGCTTCCGGGGCGGTGGCTTCTTCTGTCAGCGGAGCGGCCGGGGTTGTCTCTTGTTCTGTTTCGGCAGGCAGGTCATCGACCAGGATCCGCCCGTCGCGGCCACTGCCGGTTACCTTGTTAAGGTCGATGCCACGCTCTGCCGCAAGCTTGGGGACCGCAGGGTTCATCGGCGCCGGTTCTGGTGCGGAGTCTTCCTCCACTGCTTCCGGTTCTGCTTGCTGCGTACTTGCGCCAACGGCCGCTTCGTCAATCCGGCCGATCACCGCACCGATCTTGACGATATCCCCCTGTTGGGCGAGGATAGTCAACTTGCCGGATGCTTCAGCATTCAGCTCGACATTGACCTTTTCGGTTTCCAGTTCCAGCAGCAAGTCGTCTGTTTCGACCTGATCACCATCATTCTTGAACCATTCACCGATTTCGGCTTCGACGATCGATTCTCCGACCTGGGGGACAATAATATCCATTTCAGACCTCATTCTTTTCTGCGAATGCCTGCTCAATTATGCGTTGTTGTTCCAGTTTGTGGACCCGGTGTGATCCGCTCGCCGGGCTGGCCGAACGTTTGCGACCGATATAAAGCGGTTCCTGCCCGAGGCTTTCGGCCAGCTGTGGGCGGAGGTGGTCCCAGGCGCCACCATTGGCGATTTCTTCCTGCACCCAGTAATATTCAGCCTGGTCGGGGTAGGGGGCGATGATTTCACCAAGCAGCTTGAGGTGAAGCGGAAAAAGTTGCTCGATGCGGATCAGGGCGACATCCTCGATCTTGTTCTCCTGCCGGTACTGCAGCAGGTCGTAATAGATCTTGCCACTGCAGAGCAAGATCCGGCGACAATCCTTGGTCGCCGGCTGGTCCGGGATGATCTCTCGAAAGTGGCTGTTGGCAAAGTCATCGAGGCCCGAAGTGCAGGCTGGATGCCTGAGCAGTGCCTTGGGGGTGAAGACGATCAGCGGGCGCCGGTAAGGGGCGGTGACCTGACGGCGTAACAGGTGGAACAGTTGAGCCGGAGTGCTCGGATTGGTCACCAGCATATTGTCGTCAGCACAGAGCTGCAGGAAGCGTTCAATCCTGGCACTGGAATGCTCTGGCCCCTGTCCTTCGTAACCGTGTGGCAGGAACATCACCAGGCCGCTGGAACGATCCCATTTGGTCATGCTGCTGGCGATGAACTGATCGATGATGACCTGCGCGCCATTGGCAAAATCACCAAACTGGGCTTCCCAGATAGTCAGATCGTTCGGTGTTTCAACCGAGTAGCCGTAATCGAAACCGAGGACCGCCATTTCCGAGAGCATGCTGTTGTAGATGGTGAAATGGCCACCTGCCTGGTGGGCGAAATCATCGAGCGGCGTGTACACTTTGCCGGTGATTGCATCGGCCAAGGTCGCGTGGCGATGATTGAAGGTGCCACGCCGGGAGTCCTGACCGGAAACACGAATCGAGATGCCATCGTCGACCAGACTGGCAAATGCCAGTGCTTCGGCGGTCCCCCAGTCGATCTTTTGCCCATCTTCAACCGCGTCGCGGCGCTTTTGTAACAGCGTGGCAATTTTACGGTGCGGGCTGAAGTCGTCCGGCAGGGTGGTAATGATGCTGATCAGTCGCCTCAAGGCCTGTTGCTCGACCGACGTATCTACGGGGTCAAAGCTGAAGCTCCGCTCGATCTTCGACCATTTTTTCAGAAAACCTTCATCGAACTTTAACGTGGGCCGGTCCAGGGCCCCCTCCAGTTCAGCGTCGACCTCGGTCGCCAACTGCTTGATCTCTTCAAGCGTGAATCCTTCCTGCAGCAACTGCGACTGGTAAAGATTGGCGGTCGGAAGTTGATTGCGAATTTTTTCGTACATCAACGGTTGGGTGAAGAAGGGTTCGTCCCCCTCATTATGGCCATGGCGGCGGTAGCAGATCACTTCTATAACCACGTCCTTACGGAATTTCTGCCTGAATTCCAAGGCAATGTTGGCTGCTTGCAGCAGGGCCTCTGGATCATCCCCATGAACGTGGAGGATCGGCGACAGCAGCATTTTGGCGATATCGGTTGGATAGCAGGTGGAGCGGGCATCGACCGGCATGGTGGTGAAGCCGATCTGGTTGTTGATAACGACATGGATCGTGCCGCCGGTTTTATAGCCTTCCAGCTGGGACAGGTTGAGGACTTCGGCGACAACCCCCTGGCCGGCAAAAGCGGCATCGCCGTGGATCAGCAGCGGTAGCACCAGCTGTTCACCATCACCATCGAGCCGCTCCTGGCGGGCGCGGCACTTGCCTTCGACAACCGGGTCGACAGCTTCCAGGTGACTGGGGTTGGAGGCGAGAGAAATGTGGATAGTCTGGTCTCCGTACTGGCGGTCGCTCGAATAGCCCTTGTGGTATTTGACGTCCCCTTCACCGACAATTTTAAAGGTTTCGTTGTCGGCAAATTCGGCAAAAATATTCTCCAGCGGCTTGTCATAAATATTGGCCAGCACGTTCAGCCGGCCACGGTGCGCCATGCCGATAATGACATGTTCTATCGAAAGGCCCGCGGCGTGCTCAATCAGGTAATCGAGCAGTGGAATAACCGACTCGGCCCCTTCCAGTGAGAAACGTTTCTGGCCGACAAACTTGCGATGGATGAAGGTTTCGAACTTCGTTGCTTGCAGCAACTTTTTTAAGGTCGCAAGCTTTTTTTCGCGGCTGAGTGCAAGCTGATTGCGTGAGCCTTCCATTTTGTCCTGCAACCATTGCCGCTCTTCGATGATCGGAATATGCATGAACTCGATACCGAGCGAGCGGCAATAGGTCCGTTGCAGGACTTCGATAATCTCATGCAGCTTGGCATTCGGCAGGATGAAGTTATCGGTGGCGAATGTACGCTCCAGATCCTTGTCGTCAAGACCAAGCTGGGACAGCTGCAACCCTGGGTGATCCAACGCGCAGGGAGTCAGTGGATCGACGCAGGCGTAGATGTGGCCGATGTCACGGTAACGGCGAATGAGAGACTGGACTGCGGCCGGCTTGTGGTCAGGCGTTGCGCTGGCGTTGTCGACACCCAGCTCGAAACCCTGAAAAAAAGAGCGCCATTCCTGCGAGACCTGCAGCGGGTCCTCAAGGTAAAGCTGGTACTGTGCCTCAATCCATTGCGGGCTGACGTTGTCAGTTGAAGTCATCTGTCGATTACCTTTTAATTCAGAAGATCCGGGGCGAACGGTTGGCAACTGAACAAGTATAAATCAGCTCGGCTGATGCTGCAATAAAGGTTCGAAATAACTGTAATTTGTTCCATCCCAAAACATGAATATTATCAGGGGGGCTCCCCTGTTGACATCTGAAGTGTTTGTTAAGATTACTCTTGGCGTAAAACGAACAGCTGTCGCAATGAGGTACGATCGTTTTTCACTCTTGGAGGGAGTTGCTCCCGGAACAACGCATATCGCTGCCCAGGGCATGGCCACAAACAAAGTTCCAGCAGGGCATTTTGTTTTTGATTGTTGTCTCAGCTCGGCAGAGCGCAAGGGCGGCCTTGCTCATCCAGGCGCACGAAGGTCACCCGGGTACTGAACACCTCTTTTTCTGCCGCGGCTCCCGGCTCGTCAGCCAGCACATTGACGGTATAGGAGACCGAGGTGCGGCCCTGATCGGCGCGTTGCATCTGAAAGCGCAAAATCGAGCCGTTCTCCACCCGGTGCTTGAAACGACAGGCATCCATATTGACGGTCACCAAAGTGCAGCCGGGGTACTCGCGAGAAGCCGCCATCCAGGCATTCTCATCGACCCACTTGAGCATCACGCCTCCGAACAGATAGCCGTGGTGATTCAGGTGTTCGGGGCGGACTAAAGTGAAATTATCCATCAGCTCTGTTCCTTGCGGGCATTGTACTGTTCTTCAGCATGGTAGGAAGAGCGGACCAGCGGTCCTGCTTCGACATGCGCAAAGCCGAACTCTCTGCCACGCTTGGCCAGCTGTTTGAACTCATCGGGGTGAACATAACGCTGCACCGGGTGATGCTCTCGGGTCGGAGCGAGATACTGCCCCAAGGTGAGGATCTGACAGTGATGGGCACGCAGGTCCTTCATCACCGCTAAAACCTCTTCTTCTGTCTCCCCCATGCCGAGCATCAATCCCGATTTGCTGGTGATTTCGGCGGAAAATTCGTGAGTTTTTGCAAGAACCTCGAGGGAACGTTGATATTCTGCTTCGGGCCGAACCGCTGGGTAGAGCCGCGGGACCGTTTCGATGTTGTGACCGATAATCTCCGGCGCTGCAGCAATAATCTTTTGCAGCGCCTGCCAATTCCCCTGCAGGTCGGGGATCAGCAGTTCGATTCGGCAATCTGGGGCTTTGAGCTTTATCTGCTCGATTAAGGCAACAAACTGGGCGGCGCCACCATCCGGCAAATCGTCACGGGTGACCGAGGTGATAACCGCGTGTTGCAGTTTCAATTCGGCGATCGCCCTGGCGACTTTTTCCGGTTCTGCTGGATCAACCGGTGAAGGTTGTTGGCTGGTGACGTTACAGAATTGGCAATGGCGACTGCAGTTGTTGCCGAGGATCATGAAAGTTGCCGTTCCTTTGCTCCAGCACTCGCCCTGGTTCGGGCAGGCCGCACTCCGGCAAACTGAATTTAACCCCTGTTGCCGATGATAGCGGTCGATACGGCTGTAATTTGCCCCGGCAGGGAATTTAACTTTCAGCCAGTCTGGTTTGCGCAACTGCGACTTACTCATCTGTACAAGCTTTCAGGGCAAGAGATCCCTGCTCCATGGGACAGAGGGCCCGATTACGTGAAGCAACCGGGCCCGTCATTAAGTGTTGCTGCGGTGCGGTCAGGCCGGCTCAAAGTTGCTTTTGTCGACACCGCAGAGCGGGCAGGACCAATCATCCGGAATATCATCAAAACTGGTGCCCGGTGCGATCCCATGATCGGGGTCACCTATTTCCGGGTCGTATACGTAGTCACAGATAATACAGCGGTACTTGTCCATTGGAGCCTCCTTTAGGGGAAAATTTTGCCGAGTCTAGCAGACCGTCCAAACTATGACAAGCAGGGTAATCAATTATTCTTCCGGTTCGATGGCCAGCAATTAAAGCATTTCCATAAGCGCGCTGACAGTTTTTTCGATCCCTTCAGCCGCTTCGCCGATACTGCCAGCCAGCATATAGGCCGGAGAAGATATCAACTTGTTCTCTTTGTCAATGACGAATTCACTGACCGGACAGGCAACATGGGTCGAGCCCATTGCTGTTAATGCAGCAGCGGTACCTTCATCGCTGCCGATGGTCAGTTGGTGAGCCAGTTTGTCATTGCCGAGAACTTTGGAAACCAATGCCGGGGCAATACAGATGGCGGCCAGCGGTTTCTTCGCCGCAACAACTTCGCGAACCAGACGGGCAACTTCGGGGTGAACTTCGCAATCAGGACCTTTGAAGGCGAAATCACAAAGATTCTTGGCCGCGCCGAAACCGCCCGGCAGGATCAAGGCATCGATATCACTGGCTTTGATCTTGGCGATGTCAGATATGTCGCCTCGGGTAATCCGGGCCGCCTCTTCCAGGACATTGCGAACCGCCCCTTCGACCGGTTCCCCGGTAAGATGATTTACGACACCCTGTTCCATGTCCGGGGCCATGCAGACCGCTGTTGCCCCGGCCCGATCAAGAGCCAGCAGGGTGATGACCGCTTCGTGGATTTCACTGCCGTCGTAAACGCCACAGCCGGAAAGAATTACGCCAACCTTTGCCATGGAATCCTCCTGATATCTGTTTGATGGTTAAAAGCAGCTGTTTGACTTTAAAGCATAGCAGATAGATCGCAATTATGAGCTCTTGGTGTGTGCTCAGTTCCTGGTGTAAAGGACCGCGATGCCGCGGGCAACCTCATCGCCCAGGGCCTTCAGGCTGTGCAGTTCGTTTGAGTCCCAGTAAACGGAGTCGCCGGCTTCCAGGACGTAAGCTTCAGAACCGTGGTTGAGCTGAATGCGTCCTTCCAGGACGTATAGAAATTCTTCTCCGGCATGCTGGACCGGCTGAGGTTTGCTGGTCTGGTTCGGGTCAAACGCAACCAGAAAAGGTTCCATGTGCTTGTGCTTTTTGCCATAGGCCAGAGAGTGGTAAAGATAGGGCTGCGGTGGGCCGCCATGCTGTGGCCGGCGGTGCAGTTTGTTTGAGTCGCCGGCCCGGACGACCAGGCACTTCTGGGTATTGTCCTCTTCTTCGAAAAAAGTCTGTAGCGGGACCTTCAGTGCTTTTGCAATCCGCAACAGGGTTGCCAGTGGTGGTATGACCTGCTCATTTTCGATCTGTGACAGGAGAGGTTTGGAGAGATCGGTCTCCTTTGATAGATCCTGCAGGGTCAAGCGTCGATCCTGCCGCAGCTGGCGGATCTGAGGACCGATTTGCAGTTCTTTTACTTCTGCTCTAAACTCATCCATTAAATCTCTCCTTGTTGATTGATGCTGAATCAATTTTTAGCGTCCCTGACCTCAACAGTCAAGTAATTAGAAACACTACAAAGGCTGGAAGCGGTAGCCCCACTGTGCTAAAAATAAAACAAGATATTGAAAATAAACGAACTGCTTCGGACTCACGGATTATTTTATATGCAACAACCAAATGGCAAAGCTGCGATCGAGGCGGTGCTTTTCGATCTTGACGGGACCCTGCTCCGGGTGCAGATGGCAGAATTTATCCCGCTCTATATCGAGGGTTTGGCTGCCCATTGTCAGGACTACGTCGCGCCGGGAAAGTTTGCCCGGGTGATGCGGGGCGCGATCCGCGGCTTGATCCAGTTTTCTGGTGACGGGCAGATGACCAACGAGCAGCGTATCTATGCCATTCTTCAGGAACAATTGGCCATTCCTGAAACGGTGCTGCGCGATTCATTTAAAAGTTTTGCCGCCAGCGGCCTGACTTCGCTCCAGGGCCTGGTGCGGCCGATTCCGCTGGCCCGGCAGATTCTCGCCGAATGCCATACACAGCAGCTGCCACTGGTCCTGGCGACCAACCCGGTTTTTCCTGAATTCATGATTCAGGCCCGCTTGCAGTGGGGGGCGCTTGGCGATATTGATTTTCAGCATCTGACCAGTTTCGAAAACAGTTATTACTGTAAACCGCAGGCCGGATATTTTCAGGACATCGCCGCGGTGTTGGGGGTTGCTCCCGAGCGTTGCCTGATGGTCGGCAATGATACCAGCCATGACTTGGCGGCTGCGGCAGTCGGCATGAAGACCTTTCTGGTCGATACCTGGATCGTCGAGCGGGAAGAGGCTGACTGGCCATGCGAACATCGTGGTGATCACGGTGCACTCCAGCGTTTTTTACGCCTGCAGTATACTTGAGCCCGCCTTCCGCAGCATTTTCTAAGTGGGCTCAATTAGGAAAAATAAAGAATATTACTTGCTATTTTGAAAAAGTATTAATAAACTCATACATTGTAGGCGTTGTCCACGATTTCTTTCATCATAAGGGGCTGGAGGCTTTAACTATGGCAAGACTGGTCGAAAATCCTGATCTCGCATTCCGTTTGGCTCGGGCAATCGTTTCTGATATTGCTCTGTATAATCAGGATAAGGTGACCGAGGGGATTAAGAATGACAGCATCTTCGAGTTGATGGGGGAAGAACTTGATGAAGGGCGTGAGCATTTTTATACCCGTGTTTCTCCAGATATGCAGGACCGTGAGCATCTGTATGAAAAAGCGATTGTCGATGTGATGATCAAGCAAGCCGGAAAAATAGAAAGCTCCATCTGGTAGATGACACAACAGCGACAGCTGACTTACCCCGAAGACCGTTCTGTTGAGCGGCTCGACTGCTTTCTGGCGGAAAGTTTTCCGCAACTGAGCCGTTCTCAAGTCAAAAAACTGATCAGCAATCAGCAGGTTCTCCTTGAAGGCCGTCCCGCCAAAGCCAGCCAGAAATTAAAAGGTGGTGAGTCGATCCACGTCTGCCTTCCCGAACCGGAACCGATCGCCGCACTTCCTGAAGCACTTCCCCTGAAAATCCTTTACGAAGATAAAGACCTGATCGTGGTTGACAAAGCCGCTGGAATGGTGGTACATCCGGCCGCCGGACATGCTTCCGGAACCCTGGTGAATGCTTTGCTGCACCACTGTGACGATCTGGCGGGTGTCGGTGGCGAGCTGCGACCTGGTATCGTCCACCGGATCGACAAGGATACCTCCGGAGTGCTGGTTGTCACCAAGAACGACCAGAGTCATCAGCATCTTTCGACTCAATTTAAAGCCCACAGCGTTAAGCGGCGTTACCTGGCGCTGATCTGCGGCCAGCCGAAAGGGTTGAGCGGACGCATCGAACAGCCGATCGGTCGCCATAATTTGCAGCGGAAAAAAATGAGCAGCAATACTCGCCAGGGCAGGCGGGCCGTGACTCACTGGAAACTGTTGAAAAGCTACCAGGCTGATCGCTTAAGTCTGATAGAGTGTCAATTGGAAACCGGGCGCACGCACCAGATCCGGGTGCATTTTTCCGAAATGAATTTGCCTCTGTTGGGAGATCCCCTGTATGGTGGACGCAATCGGGTAAAAAATATGCCCGATCGACAGTTGCAGTTGTTGGTAAAGAAGTTGCCAGGGCAGGCGCTGCACGCTCAGTTGCTCGGCTTTGTTCACCCGACCGCGGGTGAATTTATGGAGTTTTCTTCCGCGTTGCCACCAGAATTCGCAGCGATCATCGACTATCTTGAACAAAAATATACCGATCTGGAACCTTCCGGATCGGGCATATAGCGGAGCCTGTTATGAAACTTGTACGCAAAGGAAAGCTCTCCTATCTCCAACCGAACGGCCTGGCCGATGGTTTCGTCGCCGGCTTCAGTACCCGTAACGGAGGCGTCAGTCGCGTTCCTTATAATTCCTTGAACCTCGGCCTGAATACGGAAGACCTGCTGGCCAATGTAGAGGGGAACCGTTCGACATTGGCCCGTAGTTTTGATCTTCAGCCTCATCAGCTGCTGACCGTCAAACAGGTTCACGGCAAGGATCTGCTGGTAATCGATGAGCCGAATCCCGACCTGACCCATTTTCTTTCGGTTGAGGTCGACGCCATCATTACCAATCAGCCGGCAATCATGATCGGCGTGTTGGTTGCGGACTGTTTTCCGGTGTTGCTTTGGGATCGAGAGAAGAAAGTGATCGCAGCTGTGCATGTCGGCTGGCGGGGGGCTGCTAACGGAATTCTGCAAAAAACGGTAGAAACAATGAGCAGGGATTTTGGTTGTGAGGCTGAGCAGTTGCAGGCTGCCATCGGGCCAGGCATCGGGGCCCATAAGTATGAGGTCGACCGACCGGTGCGCGAAGCCTTTCGCCAGGGCAGCGGCTTCTGGGATGAGATCTCTACCGAGACCAAGCTTGGCCATTGGCAGCTGGATCTCTCGCTCAGCTGTCGCCTGCAGATGGAACAGGCCGGTTTGGGTGTGCAGCATATCGATCAGGCCGCAGAATGCACCTGCTGTCATCCAGAGTCCTTTTTCTCCTATCGACGCGATAATGGCAAGACCGGGCGGCAGCTCGGGTTTATCAAGCTTCCGTAAAGGAGTTTCCGAAAGGGGTTGCAATAGCGGCCCTTTTTTTTGCCTGAAAAACGATTATTTTTGCTTATTTGCGTTCCCGTTAAGGTTTTTGTCAGAACTGGTCGATATGCTCACCACACAATTTAAAAACTACCTACCCAGGTTACGGAGGGGGGAAGGCCCGATTGTCGTCTAGATGATCGGGCCTTTCCGCATTTTGTTTAGTAAACGTCGTTGGACTTGCTGATTATTTACGCCAAAAGGAAGGAAAAAACAGGACCAGGACGGTGAATAATTCCAGCCGGCCCATCAGCATGCAGACGATGAGAACCGATTTGCCGAAACTCGGGATGTGAGCGAAATTGTCGACTGGCCCGACTGTTCCCAGTCCGGGACCGATGTTCGCCAGGCAGGCAATCACCGCAGCTCCGCCTGAGACCAGGTCCATCCCCGCCGCGGCCATCAGCAGAGAAGCAAAGACAAAGATTCCGATAAACAGCGCAAAGAAGCCGAGGATCGCCTGCAGCACTTCTTTGTCAACCGGCCGGTTACCCAGTTTGACCAGTCTGATCGCCCGCGGATGGATGAGGCGGAAAACCTGAACCTGGGCATGTTTGAACAGCAGCAGGATGCGCGCGACCTTCATGCCACCACCGGTTGATCCGGCACAACCACCGATAAACATCAACATCACCAGGATGTACTGCGGTAAAATCGGCCAGGCTTCGTAGTCGGCGGTCCCGAAACCGGTGGTGGTGATGATTGAAGCGACCTGGAATATGGAATAGCGGAAGTTCTCGCCGAATTGCTGATAGGTACTGGAGTACCAGTTGCAACCGACAATAACAGCGGTGGCGACGACGATCAGGCCGATATAGCAGCGGAATTCTTCGTTGCGGTGAAACTCACTCAACCTGCCGCGCAGCAGCTGGAAATGCAGGGTGAAATTGACGCCGGCCAGAACCATGAAAATGGTGACGACCGCATCGATGTAGCTGCTGTCGTAAGCGGCAATGGAAGCGTTTCGGGTCGAAAAGCCGCCGGTCGCCAGGGTGGCAAATGAGTGGCAGAGCGCATCGAAAAAGCCCATTCCGCCGAGCATGAGTAGCAAAGCCTCGAGTGCCGTCAGCAGCAGATAGACGCCCCATAACAGTTTTGCCGTATCCTGAATTCGCGGCCGCAGACGATCGGCTGTCGGTCCCGGGACTTCTGCCTTGAACAGCTGCATGCCACCGACTCCCAGCATCGGCAAAATTGCCAGTGACAGGACGATGATCCCCATGCCGCCCAACCAGTGAGTCAGCGAGCGCCAGAACAGCAGGCTCTTCGGCAAGGCTTCGATTTCGGTCAGGATGGTCGAGCCGGTGGTGGTGAAGCCGCTCATGGTCTCAAAAAAAGCGTCGAGTGGCGACGGGATCGCTCCGGATAAGATATAGGGCAGAGCGCCGAAAAGGGCAAAGAAGGTCCAGCCGAAAGTGACCACGGCAAATCCTTCGCGAACGGAAAGGTCTTTTGAGCTTCGGCAGCAGCTAAAGAGAATGCCGCCAACGCCGAAGCAGGTCAGTGCCGAGTAGATAAATGCTGGCCAGACACCATCCTGATAAAAGAGTGAAAAGGGAATCGGAAACAACAGGGTGCCGCCGAGATATAGGAGCAGGGCGCCGAGAATCCGCAGCGTAAGGATCAGATTCATTCAGGAAAAAAACCTCTCAACCTTCTGCAGTGCAGCTGGCAGGGCAAAGACGACTACCCGGTCGCCTTTATTCAACCGGCTCGCTCCGTTCGGGATCTCATAGGTGCTGCCGCGGACGATCGCGCCGATAATTGCGCCGCGCGGGAAGTGCAGTTCGCTGAGCGGGATATTCAACAGACCACTGTCCTGTTTGATCTCAAACTCGAGGACTTCCGAATCACTGTCCTCAACTGCAGTCAGGGAGATGATGTCCCCGCGGCGAACAAATTTGAGGATGGTGCTGGCTGCAGCCATGCGTGGTGATACGCAGGCATCGATTCCCAAATCTGATGCAAGTTCGATCAATTCCGGCTGACTGACCAGGGCCAGAGTGCGTTTCGTGGAGTGCTGTTTGGCCAGCAGGCAGGTGAGGATGTTGGTCTGGTCATTGCCGGTGACCGCGACAAAGACATCCGCATCCTCCAGTCCTTCATCGAGCAAAGTATGCAAGTCGAGCCCTTCGGCGTGAATGACGACCGCCTTGTTCAGTTGCTCCGCCAGTTTGTAACAACGCCCTTCTTTCTTGTCGATCAGCTTGGTATTGAAATCGGACTCCATATTCTGGGCAATCTGGAAACCAATCCGGCTACCGCCGAGGATAAAGGCGCGGCGGGTTGCTTTTCTCTCTGTACGCCGGGACTGCAGCATGTAGTTGATCGCCGGCAGCTCATTCTGATGGGCAAAAATGTAAATTTTGTCCCCGGCCTGAATAATGTCGTCCCCACGGGGGATAATGGTTTTCTTGTCACGGCTGATCGAGGCGACAACAAAACGGTAAATGCCACGAAGCTCACCCAGCTCGGCAAGGGTTAAGTCGCAGATCGGGCTTTCTGGTGTTATCCGCAAGCCCTGGAAATGGATTTGCCCTTCGGCAAATTCAGCCACGTCAAACGCCCGCGAGGTGCAGGCCAGCTTGAACAGTTCTTCGGCAACGGCATCCTCCGGGTTGATCAACAGGTCGATGCCGAGTTTTTCCTTTGAGAGGATCGCCTTGTTGCCGGTATATTCGATGCTTTTGGTCCTGGCAACTCTGGTTTTGACTTGGTATTCGCGGGCCAGCAGGCAGGCGAGGATGTTGACTTCATCGGTATTGGTGACCGCAATAAAGATTTCGGTGTCTTTAATGCCGGCCTGTTCGAGAGTCTCGGCGCTGGCACCGTTGCCGCAGACGCCGAGGACGTTCAGGCGGTCCTGGGCCCGTTCGATGGTCACTTCATCATGGTCGACCAGGGTGACGGCATGTCCCTCGCGAGACAAACGATCGCAGAGAAAGTAGCCGACTTGGCCGGCGCCGATGATAAGAATTTTCATATATGAACTCTTGATTGAGGACTGAATCACTTAGGCAATGCAACTCGCTAAGATCGCATAATTCGAAAAAATGTGCAATAATCGCGAGACCGCTGGGGTTGAAAGGTTAAGGGGATAATGGATTTTGAAATTGAGGTCGATGATGCGACCATCCGCCGCGAGCGGGAAAAAGCCCGGGTCATGCGTAAGCAGAACTGGTGGCAGGCCAAGATTGCCAAGGGGGTCTGCCACTACTGTGAACAAGAGGTGTCTCCCAAAGAGTTGACTCTTGATCATCTGGTGCCGTTGGCTCGCGGTGGACGGAGCAACAAAGGGAATTGCGTGCCGGCCTGCAAAGACTGCAACAACCGGAAAAAGAATCTGTTGCCCCTGGAGTGGGAAGAGTATCTGCAATATTTGGAAAACAAGTGAGAACTTAAAAAGGCTGCCATTGGGCAGCCTTTTTAAGTTCTCACTTGTTTATTAGGCCGCAGGCATCTGCCGATAATTTCGAGCCTTGGTATAGAGTTCGTGGTACTGGGATGCTGAATTGGTCCAGCTGAAGTCCTGGGTCATGCCACGTTTAACCAAAGTCAGCCAGCGGCTGCGCTGTGGGTAGATAATCAACGCGCGATCAATTGCCTCAAGCATCTCAGCCGGGGTCGAATTCTCAAACAGGAAACCGTAGCCACTTCTGGGACTGTCATTTGCGTCGATAACCGTGTCGGCCAGTCCGCCAGTTTTGCGGACGATCGGCAGGGCCCCGTAGTGCAGGGCGATCATCTGGGTCAGGCCACAAGGCTCGTAAAGGCTCGGCACCAGCAGCATGTCGCTGGCGGCATAAATCCGCCGCGACAGTCCTTCATCAAAGGTCAGGTTGATGGAAACCTGCTGTGGCCTTTGCTGTTGTTGTTCGCGCCAGAAGGCCGTTGCTTCACGATTGCCTGAACCGAGCAGGACAAATTGAATATCGCGCTCCATCAGTTGCGGCCAGGCTTGCTCGATCAGGTCGATCCCTTTCTGTTTGTCAAGGCGACTGATGACGGCAACAATCGGCACATCGTGCCGGATTTCCAGACCCAGCTGTTTTTGCAGCAGTCGCTTGCAGGCCCGTTTGCCGTTGAGATTCTCTGCAGTGAAGGCTGTAGGCAGTGCATCGAGTCCATTGATGATGCCGTGCAGGTCTTCGGCACGATCGCGCAGTATTCCGTCGAAACCATGCCCCTGCTCGGGAGCCTGGATCTCTTCACAATAGGTTGGCGAAACCGTATTGATGACGTCAGCGTAGTTGATGCCACCTTTAAGGACTGACAGGTTGCCGAAATATTCCATCCCTTTCGCGGTGGCCACCTTCTCATCCAGCCGCAGTTGGCGGATAATCTCCTGGGGAAATATTCCCTGATAGCCGAGATTATGAATGGTCAGCAGGGTGGCAATATTGCCGAAAAACGGATTGTGGCGATATTCGGTCCGCAGCAGGACCGGGATGAAGCTGGTCTGCCAATCGTGCAGATGGATAACGTCCGGTCGGAAGTCGAGACGCTTGATCATTTCCAGCACTGCGCGTGAGAAAAAGCCAAACCGCAGGCTGTTGTCAGGGTAGTCGCCGTCGGCGGTTCCGTAAAGGGGCTCGCGGTCGAAAAACTCCGGGCAATCGATAAACCAGAACGGGACGCCATCGCAGGATGTCTGCTTCAGGCTGCCGCGGTAGTTTTTTCCTTCGAGGTTAATCTCGACGCTCTTGCGGCCTTTGCGTAAACTGATACCGCTCCGCTCCGCAGAACGGTGGCAGGGCAGGACCACACGCACATCATGACCGAGTTGCCGCAAGGCTCGTGGCAGGGAGCCGGCAACATCAGCAAGGCCACCTGTTTTAGCAAATGGAGTTGCTTCCGGTGTGACAAACAGAATTTTCATAGCAAAATCGCCTCCTGTAGCTGCAGGGAGAACCGGTTCAGGTTCCGGTCCTGCATCGAGGCGCTGCAAAAAATTGTCCACCTGGTAGCCAGCCTTAGCCGCAAGGGTGCGGATCTTCGCAATATTAATTAATATGGAATTTAATATTCGTGATAAGTCTTTGAAATCTTGAAAATCATTTTTATGAGAATTGAAGATTAGAAGCAGTAAAAAAGTACTCAACAGGTGATCGAATGACTCCTGATTGAAGTAGTCATCTTCATTATAATAATTGCATTTGAGGAGTTTTCGCCAGCCTTGCTGGTTAAATGACCGATCCAGCCAATTATAATGAGAGTTTTGCTCAGTTAGAAAATCGACTCTCGCAGTATTGATGAACTCTTTAATGAGTTTTTCGCTCAGTTCATTTTCAGTATTGAAATTGCTGCGGACGAAAAGCTTCAGCATCTGTTGCGCTGAATAATGACTTAACGCCTGACTTTCAAATTCCGCAACCAGTTGCTTGCACAGTTGTGCGGTTTTTCGCTTAGACCGGTCCGGTCGCGGAATGTCGAGAAGGTCTTTCCCCAGCCGAACAACTGTTTCGATCAGCAGCGCTTCGTGATCTGCGAACAGGTTTGGTCGGCCGCTATTGACGTGCCGCAGCCAGAGAGTTTGCCAGCGTCCGTCAGAGTCTGTCACCGTTTGGAAATCTGTCATCACCCGACTGGCGTACGGCGGCAGGGTGAGCTGACCACCTTGCTGGATATCTCCTGTCGGCAATAAATATTGCTGTCGCTGGCTGAGGTCGGTGGCAATGACAAAGTCGCCATTTAAATTAAGCTGACAGGCTGCGACGAAGTTTTTTTCCTGATTGTCTGAGCGCTGGGCGGGGGTACCGATCCGCCCGGTTATCTGGTGCGGCGAGTTGTTGCAGAGGATCAGGACATTTTGCGAGCTCAGCCGGTTGCTGTAGGCATAGACATTCTCTTCGACGCCATATTCAGAGACGAAATCATAAAGTTGAAAATCTTCAGCGCCACTGAACAAGGCTCTGCGACGCAGTAAAGGGAAAATCTGGCGCTGGTGCCGCGCCACCAGGTGCTGGTCGACTTCCTCCTGCCAGCGTGGGGTCAGGTACTCCATGCCATACTTTTCTTGATAACCTTCGATTTGACCGTGTCCGAACATCGGTAAGCCAGGCATGGTCGCCAGCATGGTGGCGACGCAGAAGTATTTGTCGTCACGACCAAACTGCTCGATCGCCGGTTTCTCATCCGGGTTGCTCATAAAGTTGACGAAGCGCTGGAGAATCGCCGGTTCGAAGGCGAGGATATTTTTCAGCGTCTGCCGGTATTTCTCGTTCTCTTCCCGCTTCAACATGTTCATAAAGGCGCTGTTGTAAACCCGGTGCATGCCGAGGGTGCGGACAAAGTAGCCTTCCATCAGCCAGAAGGCTTCGGCAATCAGCAGGGTGTCCGGGGCCTGCTCACGGATCCGGTCGACCAGTTCACGCCAGAATTCAATCGGAAACAGGCGATGAAACTCCTCATTCGCCATGGCGTAGTCACTGCGCGACGGGACCCCTTCGCCGCCACCCGGCTGAGGAAACCAGAGTCTCTGGAAGTGGCGCTTGGCCAGAGTCATGGCGGCATCAAAACGGATCACCCGAAAGCGCTTGGCAACTGCGATGATCAAACCGATCATCGCTTCGCGAACTGCCGGCAGCAGGTAGTTCAGTTGCGCTGTGTCATTCCAGGGCAAGTGGGTGCCATCATTGCCATGATAAAGATAACGGACTTCTCCGGTGTGGCGATGCTGATAGCGGCAGACCACGGCTGCTTCACTGTGATTGTAATAACCATCCTCGATCTGAATTGCATAATCAGGGCTTTCGCTCAGATCGGGGCCAGTAAAACGGTAGCCAGGATAAGGCGGGTGACTGGCCTGGATAAACCAGTCAGGATGCTCCCGCAGCCAGGCTGACTCGATCCCGGTGTGGTTGGTGACCACGTCGCAGGCCAGATCGATGCCCCGGTGTCGACAGCGATGGCGCAGGTTCTCGAGCGCTCCGTCGCCGCCGAGATCATCGGCAATCCGATAATCATCGATCGCGTAAGCGGAAGCGGCGACCTGCAGTTGGCCACAGAGGTTTTTGATTTTCAGCGAGGCTTTTGAGCGTTGCCAGATGCCGATTAACCAGAGGCTACTGAAACCGCTATTTGCCAGATCGTCCAGTTCTTCGTCCGGGATCTGATCGAGTCTCTGGATCTGGCGGTGATATTTGCGGGATAACTGCTGCAGCCAGACATAGGTCGATTTGGCCAACAGAACAGTGCGTGGCATCCAATCGAGGTCGGCAGTGAAATTGGCATATTCCTGGTCAGCGAAAAAGGCTGGATCGAGGGGGATGGTTTCCGGCTCCCCGGGGAATCCTGGGATGATCCCCTCCTGCTCAAAGATTGCGATAGCGCTGCTGATCCGTGCCCTTAATTCTTCCGGCAGAATCGCTGCCCACTCTTGCTGTAAAAACTGCAATTGTTGCTGCAAGCTGTCACCCTGTTGCAGTGGTTCCAGCAGGCGAGCAAACAGAGACGCCGGGCGTTGACCGGTGCCGTCGTCAAGTTCCGGCAGGGCTCGATCGATCTGTTGTAACTGCAGGTCGTATCGACAGCTCTGGCGTAATTGCCGTTCTTCGGAAAGGAACAGCATCTGCGCCGATTTTATCGCCCGATTCTGACTTTGGGTATGTAGAATAAATAATTCAAGGACCAATTCGTTCAGATTGTTCTGCTGTTCAGTTTTTTCTAAAAGTCCGGAAGGGGTAACTTCCTGCAGTTCGATCGGCAAAGCCGGAAACAGCTGCAGAAAGTGCTGGAGAGTTTTTTCCAGTTCCGGAAGCGCCATTTCGACATTGTCGGCACTGAGGTGCTGACGGTTAATCCGACAGTTCCGATGCTGGAAAAAGTGTCGGCCGATCTGTCGCAGGACCTGGTTGATGGTCGCCAGCAGTTCGAGCTCGGCGGCGGATAAACTATCGGTTTCTGCCTTGCGGAGTTCCTCGGCGATCAGTTGACGCAGGTAGGTTTTCGTCGGTTGTGGAGATTGACGAAAATGGCTGGTCAGGTGCAGCCGGTTCCAGAAACTGTGACCACAGTGGAAGCCGAACGGGAAGAGCTGTTTGTTAAATGAGTCTGTCATATCCATCTATCAGTAGCTGACCGAAGGGTCTGCCTGGCGTAAAAACTCGGCAGCTTCCTCTGGTGGCGTCGGGTTCATCTGAAATCCTGAGCCCCATTCGAAGCCGGCGACGTTAGTTAGTTTTGGGGCAATCTCAATATGCCAGTGATAATCGGAGGGGAGAGAGGCCCAGTAATCGGGACGTCCCCAACGTAAGTGCATCGGCGGCGCGCTGTGCAGGATAAAAGAGAAAGGCGGATCGCGCAATATCGAACGCAGACGGCGCAATGTATCACCCAGGGCATCTGCCAGCAAGAGCAATTGCTGATCGGTCAGCAACGTGAAGTCGTGACTGTGCTCGAGGGGAGCGATCAGCAGCTCGAACGGCGAGCTTGACGCATAAGGGGCATAGACGAGGAAATTTCCATCGTCGCGGACAACCCGCTGTTTGGTTTCTCTTTCCTGTCTCAGCAGATCACAAACCAGGCAACGCTGTTTACGGGCAAAGTGTTCGCGGCAGGAGTTAAGCTCGGTGGCGATCATTGGTGGGATAAGCGGCACCGCAATCAGTTGTGAATGAGAGTGCGGCACGTTGGCTGAGGCTTCAATGCCGAAGTTTTTGAAGACGAAGATGTAGCGGAAGCGACTGTCTCTGCGGAGATCGAGCATTCGGGTACGATAGGCCTTAAGAACTTCTGCCAGCTCTTCGGTCGTCAGGTCGGCCATGGTTCGTTCATGGTCCGGGTGTTCGATAATCACCTCATGGGCACCGATGCCGTTCATCCGGTCGTACAAGCCTTCGGCACGATTTTCCAGTTCGCCCTCAATGCGCAAGGCCGGAAATTTGTTCGGGATGACCCTGACCTGCCAGCCTTTTTGATTCGCTTTGCTGCCGTGCGGCCGCACGGCATAGATTTCCGGCGGGGTCTTGTCTTCGTTGCCATTGCAGAAAGGGCAGGCCGTCATCTGCACCTGGGCGCGTTGCTGTAGAAAATCCTGCGGTCGGCGACCGCGCCCTTTGGTAATGATCGTCCAGTTGTTTTTTAATGGATCCCAGCGTAATTCAGACACGTTTGGTCCTTTCCCGTTTAAACTGACCAGTTTTCTTCATCGAGCGCGCAACCGCGATAACAGAAACTTGCACTGCCTTCCGTCGGCCAGCGGCCGTTTTCGCGTTCATCCTGGAGTGCGTGGCAGCTCAGGCTGAGTTTCTCTCCCGGTTGCAGTTGTAGAACTTCGAGAGGAACGGCAAGCTCCAAAACCTGCTGGCTTACAGCTGTGCCTGAGCCGAGTTTTTTACCCGCTGCAGAGATTGCCAGGGACTGAGCGGAAAATGAGTAGCGCAGGTGAAACAGTTGCTGGCCCGATATCCGCAGTTCGAAGCAACCGTTTCCGCCACACAAATGCCGTAACAGTTCGGCTTGATCGAAACGGAAATAGAGTTGCTGCTGATCGTAGCCGTAATGAACTGCCTGCAAACTTTCGCGGCTGGCATACATGGCGCCACCGGCAGACAGGTCGATCCGGCCAGCGGCTAGCCATTCAAAATAATCGCCGATGCGGCCATCGATATCGGGCGTAAAGCAGGCACTCGGTTCGATCCCTTCAACCGTGGTGGTTGGAGGTTTGATCCATTGGTGCAAGCGGGCCGGGACGGTTAATCCCTTGATATGGTAGAGAGCTTCAAGATGCAAGCGGAACAGCCGGTCAAAAATATCCGCCTGTGCCGTGACATGTTCGTCACCAAACCACCAGAACCAGTCGCTCCCCTCGGCGCGCAGTAATTCACGGACCATTTCCGGCAACGGCTGATCCGGGTGCTGCAGGGCTAGTTCGATCTCGTCACCGATAATTTCCGCCCGGCTCTTCTGCAACAGTTCCCAGGCAAGGTTTTCCTCCGGGTGACCGATCCAGGTGGTGAAGTCTGAGCGGATCCAGGAACCGGCGGCCAAGCGGGATAAGGGCGTCGGCTCACTGGTCGCCAGCGCATCCTTGATTGTACTCATCTGCAGCAGATTGTCCTGCTGCAGGGCCTGATAAAAATCGCGCAGGAAGGGGTAGCCGTTATCTTCGTAGCGCTCCCAGCAGTTCTCGCCATCGAGGATAATGGCCACGGTGCCGCCGGGGTTCTGCCTGGCGATGTTGTGCAAGCGCTTTACCAGATCGTCTATCGCTTCATTCGCCTCCCAGCCGGCATAAAGAAAGCCGATCCGATCGGAGATCTCCCGGTCGCGGAACAGTATCGGCAGCTTATTATAGCTGTAAATGCGGTAAAGCTTGCGCCGATCCTGCAGCCCCGCATCGAGACTGCGGGCCAGGATGTCTTCATCGGTGGCCGCCCAGAGGGCCCCCTCTTCACGGAGCAGATCGGCGGCCGCTTCGCTGACCGCGCCCTCTGCCGGCCACATGCCGCGTGGCCGTTTGCCGAGAATCCGGTTGGCGGTCTGCAATCCTTCACGAACCTGCAGGCGGGCGTCTTCGGGATGGCGGAAGTCGACCCCCGGCAGCGGCAGCCCCGGGCTCGGGTTCTGGGCCATGCGTAAGTCACAGAGCAGCGGCAGGATCGGATGGGCATAGGGGGTGACCGAGATTTCTATCTGCTGCTTCTCTTCCAGTTCGCGATGAAGCGCGATGACCCGCCCGACTTCGGCATGGCAGCAATCGAGCAGCTGTTGTTTCTGTTCCTCGGAAAAATTATCTCCCTGCTGCAAGAGGTCGGCAACAACCTGGTTTTTACGCCGCAGGTGGGAGCCGGTCCAGGCCAGTAGGAACCAGACCTGCAGGTCACGCAAATCCTGTTCGTGGAATTTTTCAGCACTAGGAATAGTTCCGGTGCCGCGCAAGCGATAGAGTTGATGATAGCGGCGGTTGGGCAGAATCTGGGTTTCTTCATTGACGGAAAAAAACTGCTCAACGATGAACTGTCGCTCGCTGTCATTCAGCCTGGCCGGATTTTGCGTGGCCAACTCCAGCCAACGATCCTGATCACTGCCGTCGGCATAACGCTCCAACTGTTCAAGCAGGGTTGGAACCATGTTGACGGTGACCCGGGCGTCAGTTTCGGCGATTGTCTCCAGCATCTCACCGTAATCTTTGACCCCGTGCAACCAGGTCCAGGGCAGCAGGGTCTGACCACTGACCGGATCCCGGTAGTCGGGTTGGTGCATATGCCAGAGAATGCAGACTTGCAGCTTTTTTTTCATGCCGGATTCTGCAGCAGCGACAGCCATTGTTCAACTTTTTCCCGGTACTCTTCCAGCAGAGCCTCGACCTTTTCTTCCTTGCTGGCTTCCGCCAGAATGTGGACCAGCGGGCGATAAGGGTCAGGAACGACCAGCACCCAGTCATCACCGAAATGCACTTTTACGCCGTCGACAAAGGTGGTCTGCAGGTCGGTGGTCGCTTCATTCATCAAGCGCATGATGCCACCCTTGCATTCCCAACCGCAGGGTAACTGGATCTTGCGGTAGGGGCGTTGCGGAATCTTCTGATGCAGGCCCGCCAGGGTTTCCTCGGTTCTGGCCATCAATTCCAGGGTCTTGGCGATTGCAAACAGGGCATCGAAATGTGGTTGGAAGATGGTGAAGGCGATCCTGCCTTCCAAGTCACCTGCAAGATGGACGTTGCTGTCGCTGGCGGCAACACCGAGTGAACGGCCGTCACCCTTGGTGCGGATGACTTGGATTCTTTGTTCCCGAGCAACCTCGTCAATGGTGTGTGGTGCCGCGATCGGAATAGCGATGGCGCCCTCTTGTCGGGATTTTGAAGTCAGCGCTGATAGCAGGGTCAGGATCTCTATCTGCGGGATAATTCTGCCGCTGCTGTCGATGTAGATAGCGCGCTCCCCGGAGGGGCCGAGCCAGAAACCGGCGGTGGCCTGCAGGGCCGTTACAATCTGGCCCATCCGCTGCAGGGAGTCGGTCTGATCTTCAAGTGTCGATGGCATGTAGTTTTCGTCGATATGCGAGTTCAGTTCGATCACTTCACAGCCGATTTCATTGAGCAGGGCCGGCAGGAGCTCGGCTGCGGGCGAGTGATTAAGGTCGACGACAACCCGTGGTTTGGCTTTGGCGATGCTGTCGCGATCGAGGGCGCGTAAAAATCCGTCGCGGTAGTAGTTGTAGATGTTCGGTAGTTCCGCAATACTGCCGGGTTCGCTGTAATGAACGCGGCGGAAGTTTTCTTTATAGAAAACCCGCTCGATCGATTTTGCCGCCGCAGATGAGAGTTCCAGTCCATGTTCATCAAAAAAGATGATTTCTGTGGCGGCAGAATCGCGGGGTGATTGACGGAAATGAACCCCGCCAACCTCACCGAAAGTGGTCAATTTATAACGTAATACCGGCAAGGGCAGGCGTTTGACGTCACGGACGTTGATGCCGGCTGAAAGCAGCCCGCCGACAAAGGCCCGTTTTAGCATCCGTGAAGAACGGAACGAATCCCGGCCGGTCAGCACAAAGCACTCTTTCGGCAGGGTCGAGCCGTAAGCTGCCCCAAGCTTGGCTGCAAACTCTGGGGTCAGTTCGATGTTGGTCAAACCTTTAACCAGGGCGCCTTCAAATAAGCTCTTGCGCCAGGTTTCACCCCAGATCAGGTTGTTGGTGACGATTGCGCTCCCCTCGATAATCTTGCTGGGCCAGATTTTTACACCCGCATTGATGGTTGCATCGGCGCCGATCTTACTGTCATCGCCGATCACCACCCCCTGCTTGATCGTTGCACCGACGCCGACGCGAACATTCTGCCCGAGCACCGCGCCTTTGATCTTGGCGTTGGCTTTGACATAGACATTGTCCCAGAGAACCGAGTCTTCCAACTCAGCACCGTCTTCAATGGTGCAGTTGCGCCCGACCATGCAGTTTTTCAGCTTCGGCAGGCCGACCAAACGGGTGTTGTCACCGAGCACAACCATCCCCTCAAGTGCAGGTAGATTGGCGTCGTTAATGCTGGCTTCAGCTCCCAGAAACAGTCCCTTGTGGTTGTTGGCCGGTGCCTCTTCAACATTGACTTCGACTTTGGCAGCGAGGATCTCCTTGCAGGTTTCCAGGTAGGCGTCGGTATTGCCGATATCTTGCCAGTAGCCTTTCAGGGTGCAGCCGAACAGCCGGTCTTTCTGTTTGAGCATCTGGGGGAAAACGTCTTTCGACCAGTCGCGATTTTCTCCCTCTGGGATCAGGTCGAGGACTTCCGGTTCGAGAATGTAAATACCGGTATTGATGGTGTCGGAAAAAACTTCGCCCCAATCCGGTTTCTCCAGAAACTTGGTGATCTCACCGTTGTTGTCGGTGATGACAACGCCAAACTGCAGAGGATCGGCGACCGGAGTCAGGGTCAGAGTCGCCTGCGCCTGTTTCTCTTCATGGAAATTGAGGGCAGCGGTCAGGTTGAAATCGGTCAACAGGTCGCCGCTGATGATCATGAAGCGTTCGTCAAGATGGCGGGCGGCCGCTTTGACTGCACCGGCAGTGCCGAGATCTTCCAGCGGGGTGACATAGGTGATGTCGACGCCATACTCGCTGCCGTCACCGAAAAATTTCTTGATCGTTTCCGGCTGAAAATATAGCAGCATGACCAGTTCGGTGATGCCATGTTTTTTTAGCAGGTCGACAATGTGCAGCATGATCGGACGGTTGCACAGGGGGACCATCGGTTTGGGCAGCTTGATCGATAGAGGGTGCAGGCGAGTGCCGAAGCCACCGGCCATGATGACAGCTTTCATTAAGCCTCCTAGTTCAGAGTGAAACCGATTGTGTCAGATTCAAAATAACAATAATATTGCTGATTTGTTAGGTTATTGCCAGGCGGACATGGAGATAGTGTCGATTGTTGCTGTTTATTGCTTCAATAGGCGCGCGATTTCCGCTTTCAGCTCATCCAGGTTGGAGCTTTTAATCACATAAGCATCTGCCAGCCATGAAGCAAAATCATCTTTATAGCAATTGTAGGCGCTACAGAGGATGACCGGCAGGCCGCTGCGTTCTTTGACGATTTTCTGCAGCATATCCAGACCGCTTTCCTGTTTGATCTGAATATCCAGAACGACCAGGTCGATCTGCTCATCTTCCAGTGCTTTGGCCGCCTCTTCACAGTTCTCTGCGGTAACGACCTCATATCCTTCGTCGGACAGTTCTGCAGCGTATAGCAACCGCAGGCCGGGTTCATCATCAACAACCAGGATCTTTGTCATTTGAGAGGTCTCCTTTTGCTCATTTCAGGTGTACATAATTGTTCGAAATTATAACAGGACAGACTGATATGGCAACGAAATCTAGCAAACAGAAGAGGCTTGCTCTAAGTGATACAAACTGGCATCATCGGCGGCATGCGCAAGAAAGCTTTTCGACTCTATTCAACCCACCTGAAACAACGCTTCGGCGGTCGTGTTCATAAAATTTCTATCGATGCAGGATTCGGCTGTCCCAATCGCCAGGGCGGGCGGGATACCCACGGGTGTCTGTTCTGTGACCCGGGCGGATCGGGAGCGGTCGGCATCGAACCGAATGAGCCGATTCCGGTGCAGTTGGAACGGGCCAAGGAATTGATGCGCCGCAAGTACCGGGCCAAATATTTCATCGCTTATTTTCAGCCCTTCTCCAACACCTTCGCCCCGGTCGATGTTTTACGGGATTGTTACGATCAGGCCCTGGCGGTTCAAGATGTTGTCGGGCTATCGGTCGGCACCCGGCCCGATTGTCTGCCGCCGGAGACCCTCGACCTGTTGGCCGAATATCATCAGCAGACCTATTTCTGGCTGGAGCTTGGTCTGCAGACCATCCACGACCGTAGTCTCGACTTTCTCCAGCGCGGGCATGACTACCAGTGCTTTCTCGACGCCTACCAACAGGCAAAAGCGCGCGGCTTAAAGGTCTGTGTCCATTTGATCCTCGGCCTGCCGGGAGAGTCGCGTGACGATATCCTCGCCACCGCCGAAGAGATGGCGCGGCTGAAAATAGATGGGGTCAAGCTGCATCTGCTCCATGTGCTGGAAGGGACCCCACTCGGCGATCTCTACAAGCAGGGACAGATCGAGATGTTTGCGCTGCAGGAATATGTCGAGCTGGCGGTCGACGTGATTGAGCGTTTGCCGCCAGAGACTTTGATTCAACGGCTGACCGGGGATGGCCCGCGACATATTCTGCTGGCACCGCTCTGGTCAATGAACAAATGGGAAATCCTCAACGCGATCGATGCTGAATTGCAGAAACGTGGAACTGTGCAGGGAGAGAGATACGCCGGCTGATACTTCGCAGCTAAGGCAGCTTGCCCGTACGCCTCGGGGGAGAGGGTTCCAGGGCGCGCAGCGGAAAGCTCAGGAGCGATCTGAACTGCTGACAACCTGCTGCTGGGCTTCAGGTGGAACCGTTGCACCGCCCCAGGAGATCAGCAGTAACGAAGCCCAAATGATGCTGATGAATAGAATGACAATTCGAAACATGGAGCGTAAACTAGCAGACTGAATCTGTAGAATCAATAGCAGAATTTCAGATTATTCATATTCTGCTGGGCGCTGCTTGCCGTTAGCTTTCAAGGCGTGTTATGGTTTCCTTCGCTGAAACCCTTTCGCCGATAAGAATTGCTGCAGAGAAATAAAGCATTTCCAAAGCACGACCCTGTGAGAACCCTTTTAAATGTTCGATCTTAATAGTCTTAATCCACAACAAAGAGATGCTGTCTCGCATATCGATGGCCCTCTCTTGTTGCTCGCTGGTGCCGGTTCGGGGAAAACCCGCGTCATCACCTGTCGGATTGTCTATCTGCTCCAGCAGTGCGCTGTCCCGGCACAGCACATCCTCGCCGTCACTTTTACCAATAAAGCGGCTCGTGAAATGCGCGAGCGGGTTGAGGAGATGGTCGGCAAAAAAGCCTGCAAGGGAATGGTGATCGCCACCTTCCATTCCCTGTGCGTTCGGATTCTCAAGGCCAACATCGAACGGCTCGGCTATAAAAAGAACTTCTCCATCTACGCGGCCGCCGATCAGCAACAACTGGTCAAAAGGCTGCTGCGCGACGAGATTGCTGATGCCACCGGCAAGGACGCCGAGCAGATCCTCTGGCAGATTTCCGATGCCAAAAACCGGCTGATCGGCCCGGAGCAGTTTCAATCGAGCAGCCGTGATCCGATCTCTTGTATGACCGCTCTGGTCTATCCCCGCTACCAGAAGGAACTTAAAGCCTACAACGCGGTCGATTTTGATGACCTGCTGGTACTGACCGTCAAGCTGTTCGAGCAACATCCGGACCTGCTGGAACATTACCAGCAATATTTCCGTTACCAGATGGTGGATGAATATCAGGACACCAACCCGGTACAGTACCGTCTGCTGCAGCTGTTGGCCGGGGGGCATGGCAACCTCTGTGTGGTCGGCGATGATGATCAGTCGATCTACGGTTTCCGTGGCGCCGATGTCGAAACGATTCTCAACTTTGAAAAGGATTTTCCCGGCACCCGCCTGATCAAGCTGGAGCAGAATTATCGTTCGACCGGCAATATTCTGTCTGCCGCCAACGCGGTCATCAAGAACAACACCAAGCGCAAAGATAAGGCGCTCTGGACCGCCGATGGTGCCGGGGCTGCCATCGATTACCTGCTCTGTGTCGATGATGAGGACGAGGCCTGCCAGGTAGTTGAGCGGATCTACCTGGAACGCGGCCGTCATCAGCTTGAATACTCAGATTTCGCGATTCTCTATCGGACCAATAGCCAGTCACGCTCCTTTGAAGAACAGTTACGCTATCAGGATATTCCTTACGTCCTGATCGGTGGCCAGCAGTTTTTTGACCGTAAAGAGGTCAAGGACGTCATTGCCTATCTCAAGGTCCTGCTCAATCCTTTTGATGAGGTCAACCTGCTACGGGTGCTCAACTATCCGAAGCGGAATATCGGTACCGGCAGTGCCGACAAATTAATCCGCTTCTCCGCTGAAAACGATATGCCGCTCTGGACGGTTTTGTTGCAAGCTGACCAGGTGCCAGAGCTGAATTCACGCACATTGGAGGCGATCGGCGGTTTTGTTGCTCTGCTGGAGAAATACCGAAAGCGCTTCCAGCAGCCGCTGCGTTTGCCGGAAACCTTGCGTGAATTGCTGGAGGAGCTGAAGCTGGCTGAAGAGATCTATCGCCAGGAGAACGATCCGAAGAAAGCCCGGCGGCGGGTAGAGAATCAGGAAGAAGTTCTCAATGCCATGGCCGCGTATCTGGAGCGCGATGCGGAACCCTCGTTGGCTGGCTTTCTCGACAAGGTTTCCCTGCTTGATGACGATGGTCCGAAACAGAACGACAAGGAAAAGAAATTAGCCCAGAATGCGGTCACGCTGATGAGTCTGCATTCGAGTAAGGGGCTCGAGTTCCCGGTCGTTTTTCTGGTCGGCATGGAAGAGGGCTACCTGCCGCACAAAAAATCGATCTACGAAACTTTCGATATCGATGAAGAACGCCGCCTCTGCTACGTCGGGATCACCCGGGCCCAGCGGCAGCTGGTGATGCTGGGGGCCCAGCAAAGACGAAAGTACGGACAGCTGGAGCAGCGCGAGCCGAGCCGCTTCCTGGTTGAGGTCCCCCAGGATCTGCTGGTCCGCAGCGACGGTCAACAAGCACCGGGAGGAACGCCGGAACAGGAAGAGAAGAGCGCCAGTAGTTTTTTCAGTGGTATCAGCCAGCTGCTCGGTGATGGATAATACTTAAGGAGAGGATGAAAGATGTCGATGCAAATCAGTTTTCCCGGAGGTGTCGCAGTTAACGCGAAAATCGCCGGTTTCGAGGTGCTGACCGATCAGCCGCTTGCTTCTGGTGGCGAGGGCAGCGCTCCCTCGCCGTATGATCTTTTTCTTGCTTCGATCGGCACCTGCGCCGGTTTCTTTGCCTTGCGTTTCTGCCAACAGCGTGCTCTGGCGACCGAGGGGCTCGGTTTGACGCTCGATATCGAGCGCGATCCGGAAACGCGGCAGCTGCAGAAGGTTGATATTGAGATTCAGCTGCCGGATGGATTTCCCGAGAAGTATCGCCGGGCGATTATCAAGGCAATCGATCAGTGTGCCGTCAAGCAGGCGATCATTGCGCATCCGGAGTTTTGCGTCACGACTGCCTGAGTTCAGGAACAACCGCAGCAACGGTCAATCCGGTAGATACATCTGCTAGCGTTGCAGGAATTCGCCGGCCCGGTCGATCAGGTAGCGGGCGATGCTGCGGCGCGGCGGTATCGTTGGCAGTTGATCGAGCCTGTACCAGGCGGCAGCCTCCAGCTCATCTTCCTGAAGCTTGATCTCTCCACTGACGTAATCGACAACAAAGCCGTTCATGATCTGGCTGGGGAAGGGCCAGCTCTGGCTGCCGATATAGCGGACGTTGTCGACCTGAATAGCGGTTTCCTCTGCGATCTCCCGGATCATCGCTTCTTCCAGCGATTCACCGAATTCAACAAAACCTGCCACCAGGCCATAACGGCCATCAACCCACTCCGGTTTGCGGACCAGCAGGATCTCATCCCCTCTGACGATCAAGCCGATGACGCAAGGGTGAATGCGGGGGAAATGGTGGTTGCTGCAATGGCCACAGGTCTTGCCCCAATCATTTGTCCGGCGGGTCAGTCTGCTGCCGCAATAGCCGCAAAACTGACTGCTGCTTTCCCAGTGGTGAATCATAAGCCCGACCCCGGCCAGAGAGAGCATTGAGATCGGCAGCTGCGGATTTCTGGCATGCAAAGAGTGCTCTTTGAAACGCTGAGAGATTTTGCAGTCTTTACTCAAGATCAGCATTCGGCAGGGTCGGCCTTGCCAATTACCAATATAAAGTGGTGGTTTCTCTGTCACGAAAGGGGCTTGTTCCGTGTCGGGGAGTTCAGGGACCGCATCGCCACAAACAGTTACTATCGATTGCCCCTTAAGTACAAGCCAGACCCCAGGACCTTGCGGGTCCCGATCCGGACTGGCCGGCTGAAAATCCTGCTCCAGGCTTTTATGGTTAAAAGGTAGCTCACAGGTCGATGGGTATTTTTCCGGTAGGCCGATCAGCATAGCTATTTCTGCTGCGACAGAGCGTAACGGAGCAGGCAGATCTGGGTTTTTGCATCGGTAATTTTACCGCAGCTCACCAGCTTCAAGGCCTCTTTCAGATTCATAATTGCCGGCTCGATGAATTCGTCCGGCTCAAGGCTGGTGGTTGTTGCGGTCAAATCTTTTGCTACGAACAAGTGGATCTGTTCGTTACAGAAGCCGACGCTGCTGTAAACCGCCCCCAGCGGTTCGATATTTGCCGCCAGATAGCCGATCTCTTCCTCTAATTCGCGCCTCACGCATTCAGTGGCATCTTCGCCCGGTTCCAGGCGCCCGGCCGGAACTTCGAGGATATAGTCCTGGGCTGCTGGGCGGAATTGTCGAATCAGGATAATCCGGCCATCTTCCAGCACCGGCAGGGCCGCAGCGCCACCTGGATGTTGAATGATTTCAAACCGGGCTTCTCGCTGATCCGGCATGCGGTGAGTCTCACGGGCAAGGTCGAGAATACGGCCCTGGTACAGCAGTTCTTCGTTAAGTTTGGTCACGGGGATTCCTTTTCGGTTTTTCCCGAGTGTAGTTGAATCCACAGAAACTGACAATCCAAGAGATAAAAAAGGCGCCGATCAGAAAAATGAAAGATGAAAGATGTAAGGTTCATTGAAGTGCTTTGTAAACCCCGTGGTTAAAATATCGACAAATGTTAAAAGATTTGTGGAGATCCATGAGGGATATGTTATAATTCCCCCGTTTTGTATTTTTAACATGTCTACCTATCGACAGGATTGATTCAGGCTATGGCGACTGAACAACCGAGAGAAAAGGGAAAAAAAGTCCTCTACGTGGATGATGAAGAAGGACTGGCTCTGCTTGGCGAAGAGTTTCTCGGTGATCTCGGCTATCAGGTGACAAGTGTTCTGGGCAGCGAAGAGGCTCTTGCTGAGTTTGAACAAGCCGACCCCGCCTATGATCTGGTCGTAACTGACGAATCGATGCCGTGTATGAGCGGCATTGAGTTGGCGCAGAAAATTTATCTCAATTCGCCTCAGACTCCAATCATTCTCTGTTCCGGTCATTTGCTGACGATGGCGGAGCCGGGGATGGAACAGACCAATATCGTTGCCGTATTGCTTAAAACCGATGTCTGTATCAAATTACCAGATTTACTTGAGCAACATCTTTAGGTTTTTACTGGTTCTAACTGAAAAAATGCCGCATCCAGACAGGACGCGGCATTTTTTTGTCAGTAGCCAGGGCATTCGCAATCAAAACAGACCGAAGCGTTTTTTCTTTTTCTCCGCCGGTTTTTCCAGTTTGCCGACGACCGGAAAACGTTCAATCACGGCGCGGACATGGGGGGCGGCCTTTAAGGCTTCGGTCAAATCCTGTCCTGCCTGGTGAACCCCTTCGTGGTTGCCGTTCTGCCAGCGCGAACTCTCGCTGACGTCGTAGATGCTGTTGTTGACAGCAACATAAGCCGCGCGGCCTTCGCGGCCATCAAAGGATGCTAGTTCTTCGGATGTCATCTGTTCCTCCTCTGTCAGAGTCCCTTGGGATGATTGAAGTAAGTTGAACCGCGTAAGCGGGCCGAATATTCGTTTAACAGCTTCTGGCGCTCGGTAAGACTCATTTTCCCCTGCCGAACTGCATTTTCTGCTTTGCGTCGCATCTGCACAAACAGGGCCTGGGGATCATATTCGACAAAACTTAAGACCTCGTTGATGCTGTCAGCCGCCTGTTCGTGAGCGACATCGAAACTGCCATCGGCGTTAATCCTGACACTGATGACGTTGGTATCGCCGAACAGGTTGTGCAGATCACCGAGGGTCTCCTGATAGGCTCCCATCAGAAAAACGCCCAGGATGTAGTCTTTACCGTCCTGAAGCGGATGCAGGGGCAGGGTTTGTTGTTCGCTGCCGTTGATGATAAAGCAATCGAGCTTGCCGTCACAGTCACAGGTCAGGTCTGAGATCGTCGCATCGCGCACCGGGGCTTCGTCAAGCTGTTGAATCGGCAGTATCGGATAGACCTGGTCGATCGCCCAGGTGTCAGGGAGTGACTGGAAAACACTGAAGTTGCCATAGTAAATATCAGCGAGATTCTGGTGCAGGTCCTTTAGCTCCTCTGGGATCTGCCGGCTTCGGTCAAGCTGTTCGGCAACCTGGCGGGCAATGCTCAAAAAGAGATTTTCGGCCAGTGAGCGTTGGCGCAGTGAGATGGCGCCTGCGCGGAACTGTTCGCGGATCTGATCACGATTTGCCAGGGCGGCGTTGTATGTTTCTACCAGCTCGTGACTGAAAGGCCCCTGGTGCAGGTTAAATTGTCGGGCGACAGGTTCCGGGACATCAGCCGGGCACTGCTTTGGGAGCGACAGCGGCTCAAAGCGCAGTACATCAAGAATGTTGAATAGCAGTATGGTGGTATGGGCGACTGTGGCACGACCCGATTCGGTCACCAGGGTCGGATGCGCGATCTGCTTGGCATCGAGGGTGGCGGCAACCGTGTCGACAATCGCCTGGCAGTATCCGGGCAGATCATAGTTGCGCGAATGACTGTGTTTGCTCTGGTTGCCGATATAATCGACAGCCAGGCCGCCGCCCAGATCGAGATATTGCAGCGGTACCCCTTCCGCGACCAGGTCGGCGTAAAAGTGACTGGCTTCACGGACACCTGTACGGATCTCATCGAGATCAGGGATCTGAGAACCAAGGTGACAGTGGAGTAATTGCAGACAGTCCAGCATCCCGACCTTGCGCAACTGATCGACCACGGCCACCAACTGCGCCGTGCTCAAGCCGAAGCTGCTGCGGTCACCGCTGGTTTCCGTCCAGAGGCCACCGACTTTGGCAGAGACTTTGATCCGCACCCCGATCAGCGGTTTGATACCGAGCGCTTTGCTGCGGCTGAGAATCAGCGGCAGCTCGGATGGGGATTCGATGACGAAAAAACAGCGGCTGCCGAGCTTGTCTGCCCAAAGCCCGAGATCGACAAATTCCTGATCCTTGTAACCGTTGCAGATCAGCAGGCCACCTTCATTCAGATTGGCCATGGCCAGCAGCAGCTCTGCTTTGCTACCCGCCTCCAGGCCGTGAGCAAAGTCGGCTCCGAAACGACTGATTTCTTCGATGACCTGACATTGTTGGTTCACCTTGACCGGAAAGACGCCCTGATAACGCCCCTGGTAGCCGGCGCGGTTGATCGCTTCTGCAAAGCTGTTATTGAGCAGACTGATACGGGCATCGAGCAGGTTCTCGATCCGCAGCAACAGCGGACAGCCGTGTCCCCGGGCAGCAGCGCCTGCGACGATCTCAGTCAGCGGGACAGTGACCTCGCCGGTAGGAAACTGAGCCTTGACGGTCACGTCTCCAGCAGCGGAAACATCAAAATTTCCGTCGCCCCATTGGCGGATGCCGTAGAGGGCTGCCGAGTCTTCAACTGTCCAGTCTGATTTGTTGCGCGGATTCATCCTGAGCGTTCTCCCGGGTGCCGGATCGATTTAATCGGCGATATTCTCTTTGGCGAAGGTCGGCAGCATAAAGGCCCCCAGGTGCAGGTCTTCATTGTAATACCTGGTGTGAAAGCCGCGTCCGGCGGCGCGCTCACGATTAAAATCCTTGACCGGGTGGTGCTTTTTACTGGCAAACGCAAAGCTCCAGAAGCCGCTCGGGTAAGTCGGGATAAAGGCCTGGTACATCTCAACAATCGGATAAACCGCCCGCAGGTTACGGTACATGGCCTTCTGGATATCAGCATGATAGAAGGGGGATTCGCTCTGGGCGACCATAATGCCGTCCTCTTTCAGGGCGCCGAACACCAGCCGGTAGAAATCCTCTTCAAACAGGCCGACCGCCGGACCGATCGGATCGGTCGAGTCGACCAGAATGACATCGAACTGATTCTGATGTTCACGGATGTAGGCCAGACCGTCATCGACATGCAGCTTGACCCGTGGGTTGCTGCCATCGATCTCGCAAGCCATGCTCGGCAGCAGCTCGACCGATTTTTCGATTACCAGCCCGTCGATCTCGCACAAGGTTGCCAGCTCAACCCCTGGATGTTTGACGATTTCACGTATGCTGCCACCATCACCCCCGCCAATGACCAGGACCTGTTGCGGGTCTGGATGGGTGAACAGGGCCGGGTGGACGATCATGTCATGATAGATGAACTCATCCCGCTCGGTG
>CALZHQ010000023.1 GCA_945787295.1 uncultured Desulfuromonadales bacterium | reverse complement strand
GGGCTCTGCTTTAACATATACATCTACTTTTCCTGATTTGTGCCGTAGAGGGATAACCTTTTTCGTAATGAGGGAAAATATGGCCAGCAAATTTGAAATCAAAACAGCAAAAGACGGACAGTATTATTTCAATCTCAAAGCGGGGAACGGCGAAGTGATTCTGACCAGCCAGATGTACAAAGCCAAGTCGGGCGCTCTCAACGGGGCGGAATCGGTGCGCAACAATGCTAATGACGATACTCTCTTCGAGCGTAAAGTCAGCAGCAGCGACAAACCCTACTTCACACTGAAAGCCAAAAATCATCAGGTTATCGGCAAGAGTGGTTTTTACAAGTCTGCAGCGGCAATGGAAAAAGGGATTGATTCGGTCAAAAGAAGTGCCACCGAGGCCAGAATTGACGAATTGCTCGAATAGTCGAACGACCTACAAGCGAAAAAACTTCGGGCTGCAGAGTAAATCTGCAGCCCTTTTCTTGCCAGACATTGCGGAGGACCGATGGCTGACGAAACGGTTGACGACAAACTGGAGACATTTATCCCCTTTCGTCGCCGAGAGCTAATTAAACTGTGCCTGAATGACCAACAGCTTGATGTGGAAACGGCGCAAAAGTTCACAGATTTCTGCGAGATTCTAGCCGCTTTTTATCATTTCCGCGCCCATGCATTGCTGGAGCGTCTCAAAGAGAACTACGCCCCTTTTAATCCCGATGCCGAACTCAGGCAAACCGATCCCCTATCAACAATACAACTGAAACAATTAACCAACCAGCTTTCGGAAGATTTTTCCAGTCTGCTGGAAAAAGCCAACTACCGGCCGTTATCGCAACAGGATCTCGAGCAGTCCTTTGAAGCGGTCTCCCTGATTCCATTGCGCACGAAAGTCGATTTTTCCGACTTTGATCAAATCCTCTTTTATTCCAGGGGGGCAGGAGAAAAGCGGGTTTCAATTAAACGGTTTCTGCAAAAAAAAGACCTCCTGGTCGCTAATTTTGAGCGGGTCGCCGTATTGCTGAAGTTTCGCGACCTGAGTCACTTCGAAGCGAAGCAGCAGCAGCTCGACGAGCTGGGGTTCGTGCCCGGCAAAACCTATCTCTATCTGTATAAGAATATCCCGCGCAACGACCTGGAACTGCTGTTCCCGAATGTTGAAGTCAGCATGAGCTGGAAAGATCGTTTACTGTTAGTGGTCCCGGCAGTGGGCGCAGCAATCCCACTGGCACTAAAGGTTTTGCCTAGTCTCGGTTTGTTGCTGGCCGCGGTTCTACTCTTCACCATGGGCCCGGAGATCACTGAGAGATTCGGTTTTAAAGCTGACAGTTCGACCAATATCTACCCGCTGCTGGCGGCTGTTTTGTCGATCGGCGCAACCCTCGGCGGATTCGCCGTGCGCCAGTACACCAAGTACAAAAGCAAGCGTCTTAAGTTTTTGAAAACCGTCACCGACACCCTGTTCTTCAAAAACCTGGTCAGCAACGAAGGGGTTCTCTACAGCCTGACCGATGCTGCCGAGGAGGAACTCTGCAAGGAAGTCATCCTGGTCTATTACCACCTGCTGACGGCGTCTTCGCCCCTCGATCGAAATCAGCTTGACCAGAATATTGAAGCCTGGATGCAGACCCGTTTCGGCGCCAGGATCGATTTTGATATCGAGAAAACCCTGTACAGCCTCGCAGAGCTGCAGGCAGAGATGAGTAAAGGCGATACCCGGGCCCTCCTGACCCAACATGCGGATGGCCAGTTACAGGTCTTGCCACTGGATGCAGCGAAACAACTGATCGATCATATCTGGGATCATGCTTTTACTTATGCCAGCGAACTAAAAGAGGAGCAACCATGAAAATCACCTTCCAGGGCGCCACCCAGACCGTTACCGGGTCCCAACACCTGGTCGAAGTTAACGGCAGGAAGATCCTGCTCGATTGCGGCCTGTTCCAGGGCCGGCGCAAGGAATCCTTTGAGCTGAACCGCAGCGAGTTCTGTCAGGGCAAGGATATTGATTGCCTGATCCTTTCCCACGCCCACATCGACCACTCCGGTCGTATTCCCTGCCTGGTAAAGAACGGTTTTCGCGGCGATATCTACTGTACCTCGGCAACCCGGGATCTGTGTGCGGTCATGCTGATGGATAGCGCCTTTATCCAGGAAAAGGATGTCGAATTTGTTAACCGGCGGCGCAAGAAGAAAGGCCAGCGCCCTTTCGAACCGCTCTACACCAAAAAAGACGTGGCGCGCGGGATGGAACAGTTTGTCGGCCTGAGCTACAGCCGGCGCACCCAACTCTATCCCGGGGTATTTCTCACCCTGATTGATGCCGGGCATATGCTCGGTAGCGCCCATGTCATCCTCGACGTTGAAGATCAGGACAGCGGCCGGCAGCAGCGACTGGTGTTCAGCGGCGATATCGGCAGGCCGGACATCCCGATCATCCGCGACCCGGTGCCGCTCACCGACGGCACTGACGTTTTGATCATGGAAAGCACCTACGGCAACCGGCGACACCCCCCGTACCCGGAATCCGAGCAGGAGCTGGAGCGCATCATCAACGACACGGCCAGCCGTGGCGGTTCGCTGCTGATCCCGGCCTTTGCCGTCGGCAGAACGCAACAGTTGGTGTACGCCCTGCACAAGTTGCATTCCCAAAAGGCGATCCCCGACCTGCCGGTCTTTGTCGACAGCCCGCTGGCGACCCGCACCACGGACATTTTTCGACTGCACCCGGAAGTCTATGATGATGAAATTCGCGAGTTCCTGCTGACCGACGATGATAACAATCCGTTCGGTTTTGGCCGCCTGCAGTACACCCAAACCGTCGAACAATCCAAGGCGCTGAACAGCCTGAAAGTCCCGGCGGTCATCATCAGCGCCAGCGGCATGATGCAGGGCGGACGCATTCTTCATCATCTGCGCAACCGTATCGGTGATCCCCGCAACACCATTCTCATCACCGGCTGGCAGGCGCCCAACACCCTCGGCCGCAAACTGGTTGAAAAAGAGGAGATCGTTAAGATTTATGGCGAGGAATTCCGCGTGAAAGCCAAAGTGGAAACCCTGACCGGTTTTTCCGGCCACGCCGACCGGGACGGGCTGATCGATTTCGTGCGGCAGATGAAAATGAAACCGCAGCAGACCTTTCTGGTGCATGGCGAAAACGAGGCCTCAGAGAGTTTGGCCGTGGCCCTGCGCAGTGAACTGGATCTTGAGCATGTTTACATTCCGGATTCCTTGCAATCCTTTGATGTTTGAATAACAGAAAGAAAAATAACCTCAGCAAAAACGTCCACGATGAGGTTATCGTGGACGTTTTTGCTGAGGTTCAATGTGACACCCTCCAGCAGAAGGGTTCAGCGTCGGCCAAAAAATGATCCGAGCACACCACGGATAATCTGCCGGCCGATCTGGCTGCCGATCGATCGGGCCGCGCTTTTCACCATTGCCTCTGCAGCACTCTGCCGCCGTGAGCCACCGCTGCGATTGGTTTTCCGGGCGGCCTGGCGTTCGGCTTTTTCTGCTTCCAGCTTAGCTCGCTCCGCCGCATCCTCCTCGGCAACCTGTTCTGCCCTTTTCTTCAGCAGCTCGTAGGCTGATTCACGATCGACTCCCTGCTGATAGGCCCGACCGACCGGGGAACGTTGAATCAGAGCATTGCGCTCCGCGTCTGTCAAAGGGCCAATCTGTCCCTCTGGCGGCGAAATCAGGGTCTGCTCTACCGGTGTCGGGCTGCCATCCTCGTCGAGCACCGAAATCAGTGCCTCGCCGATACCCAGTTGGGTGACAACCGCTTCGGTATCAATCTTCGGATTGGGCCGGAACGAGTTGGCAACCGCTTTAACGGTTTTACGATCCTTGGGTGTGAAGGCGCGCAAAGCATGCTGAATCTTCATTCCGAGTTGGCCAAGAATATCTTCAGGAATATCGAGGGGACTCTGGGTGACGAAATAGATGCCGACCCCTTTGGAGCGGATCAGGCGGACGACCTGTTCGATCTTATTAAGCAAACTCTTCGGGGCATCTTCGAACAATAAGTGCGCCTCGTCGAAAAACAGGACCAGCTTCGGCAGCTCGGCGTCACCAGCTTCCGGCAACTGCTCAAACAGCTCAGCTAACAACCAGAGCAAAAAGGCCGCATAAACCCGTGGGGAACGGTGCACCAGGGTACTGGCATCGAGCAGGTTGATCACCCCGCGCCCGGAAAAATCACAATGCATCAGGTCTTTCAGTTGCAGGGCCGGTTCACCGAAGAAGGTGTCCGCTCCCTGTTCTTCCAGCACCAACAAGCGGCGCTGAATAGCCCCGATACTGCTGGTCGTGATATTGCCGTACTCGCTGCGCAGGTCGTTGGAATTTTCTCCCATCCAGTTCAGCAGCGACCTCAAATCTTTCATATCGAGCAACAGCATACCCTCGTCATCGGCAATTTCGAAAGCAGCGTAAAGAATGCCGGACTGGGTTTCATTCAATTCCAGCAGGTTGCACAACAGCAGCGGACCCATCTCTGAAATTGTCGTGCGTACCGGGTGGCCCTTGTCGTTATCTATGCTCCAGAAAAGAGTCGGGCTGGGCTGCAAGCGGTAGTCAGGCAACGGGATCTGTGCCAGCCGTTCATCAATTTTAGGATGCGGTTTGCCGCTTGCCGCCAGACCGGAGAGGTCGCCTTTGATATCGGCGGCAAAAACCGGGACTCCCAGTCGCGAAAACCCCTCTGACAAGACCTGCAGGGTGACGGTCTTTCCGGTCCCAGTCGCTCCGGCAACCAGGCCGTGACGATTGCTCATTCCAGCCAGTTGTTGGACCAGTTTCCCGTTACTGGCTCCCAGGTTGATGACGGGAATATCCATTCTCAACTCCTCTCGACATTCGATTTAATGAATAAGCAGAACAATGCTAATTATAACCGAGAAAATATACTTGTCGTGCCAGCGGCCCTTCAAGACCGGGCAGAAAACCAGAAAAACCCCCGGAAGCCGCTAAGGCTCCGGGGGTTTTCGCTGCGTTTGTTATGTCGTTATTGGGCCCGAACTAGCCGTCCCATTCATCCGCAGCAAATATCATCGCCGTCGATTCTTTTCCCGGAGGGACCATCGGGAAGGAGTAAGTATCTGGATGAATCGCCACATCGAGCACCACCGGTCCGGGGATTTCCATCGCTTTTTTCAGACCATCCTGCAATTCATCAAGGGTCTTGATCTTGATCCCCGGCACCCCAAACCCTTGGGCCACCAGGCAGAAGTCAACATCGGCATCCAGGTTGGTCGATGCGTAACGCGAGGAGAGGAAGACCTTCTGGAACTGACGGACCATCCCCAGCTTGCCGTTATTGAGAATGATACACTTGACCGGAATTTTGTACTGCGAACAGGTTGCCAGTTCCTGGCAGTTCATCTGGAATGCGCCATCGCCATTGATGGCGAAGATCGCCCGACCGGTATTGCCGAGAGCAGCACCCATGGCCGCCGGCAGCGCATACCCCATGGTGCCGAGTCCGCCACTGGTGATGTACTGACGCGGACCGGCGAACGGCAGGTAGTTGGCGGTCCACATCTGTGACAGACCGACATCGGAGGCGACCACCGGCTGATCACCGGCCACGGCATGGATCGCTTCCATCACTTCATGCGGCACCAGGTGATCACGCTCGGGCCGTGGCAACGGGCCTTTCGCCTTGTAGCCCTTGATCTCCTCAAGCCACGCGCTGCGGTCATGCGGCTTAATCATCTCCAGCAGAGGCCCCAAGGCATCCGCCACATCACAGACAATCGGCAACCCGCCCTGAACCACCTTACGGATACTAGAGGGATCGATATCGAAGTGGATGATTTTAGCATTCGGCGCAAAACTGTCGACCTTGCCGGTAACCCGGTCGTCAAAGCGGACCCCGATCGCAATCAGGCAGTCACATTGACCAACGGCCATATTTGCATACCAGGCCCCGTACATCCCAAGCATACCCACGGATAACGGGGATTTTGGGTCCATAATTCCGACGCCCATCAAGGTATGGGTGACAGGAATCTGGCCCTTTTCAGCGACAGCGCGAAGCTTATCGCCCGAGCCGGACAAGGTGACGCCGCCACCGGTGTAAATCAGCGGCCGCTTGGCCTTATTGATCATATCAGCAGCTTTCTGGATCTGCTTTAGATTCAGGCTTGGTTTGTCCTGATAGCCGCGCCGCGTAACAGTTTCCGGAATCTCCATTTTGGTCTTGGCCGCCAACACGTCACTCGGCAAGTCGACCAGAACCGGGCCGGGCCGGCGGGTGCGGGCAATATAGAAAGCCTCACGGATAGTGCGGGCCAGGTCCTTGACGTCGGTGACCACGTAGTTGTGTTTGGTGATCGGTCGGGTAATGCCAGCCATATCCGCTTCCTGGAAGGCATCGTTACCGATATCGGCCGTGGTCACCTGGCAGGTCAGCGCCACCATCGGCACCGAATCCATGTAGGCCGTCGCAATCCCGGTGACCAGGTTGGTGGCCCCGGGACCGGAGGTGGTCAAACAGACACCGACCTTTCCAGTGGTCCGCGCGTAGCCGTCGGCCGCGTGGGCGGCACCCTGTTCGTGGCGCACCAGGATATGCGTCAGGTCCTGGTCATCCAGCAGCGCATCATGCACCAGCAGAGTCCGCGCGCCGGGATAGCCAAAAATCGTCTCCACCCCTTCTTTTTTCAGGCATTCTAGTAAAATCTGTGCACCGGTCTTCATTATATTCTCCTTCAAAAAAATAAAACAGGCCGCGGTCCGTTGCCCCGCGGCCTTTTCAACTATAGAAAAGGGAGCGCAGGGCAAGTGACCCGAGCTCCCTTTCGATTCTGGCGAATTGAACCGAGGTTGCCGCGAGCCGTCAGGTGACGACGACTACAACTACGACCAGCAGCAAGTTTATGTTCAAAATCGCTCGAAACATCGTTTTAACTCCTTGGATAAGTGAATTTAACTGAGTGCGGCAAAGCCTGTCAACAGAAAAGATCGCCTTTTCGGTCAACAATTGGTCTGACCATACACACGCACTTAAACCACGACATATCGCGATTGCTGACTTGTCAACTCACCTATTGGCGGCTAGGATTTAGTTCACTGCTCCAAATTACCATCACATTCTCTCAGGGAGAATTCATGGATATTCGACTTGAACCCTTAGCGCAGAAACGTCTGAAGCAAGCCAAATGGGCCTACACCACCAGGCGAATCTCACGAGATCAGAATTTTCAATTATTGACCGGCAGCGTTTCTCCGCTGGCCGGAGATCTTGTCCTGGCACGCGTTGAAGAACTGGGCCACCATAAGCGCTTAGAGCTGATCACCAGTCGCCGTGCAACCCTCTTCGAAGGGGACGAAATCGTTGTCGCTTACGGTAATCGCTACGCACCTGATCAGTTTGAAGGGGTTGTCCCCGAACACCTTGGAGCCTGCCGGCTGGTCGCAGCTGGCGGAGTCGCAGCACGCTTGCTGAACCGCCATGACCGGGTCAAAACGGCAACCCGCATCACACCATTGGGGCTGCTGACCGATAAGGGTGGGCATCGCATCAATCTGCAAAATTCACGATTGCCGAAAGCCGACCGGATCGACCCCAGTCCACTGGTCCTGGTGGTCGCCGGTACCTCAATGAATTCAGGTAAAACCACCGCCTGTGCCAATCTGGTAAAAGGCTTTGTCCGCCAAGATATCAAGGTGGCCGCCGCTAAGTTTACCGGGACCGGCGCCGGTGCCGATTACCGGACGCTAGTCGATGCCGGGGCTGATCCGGTTTTTGATTTTGTTGATGCCGGTTACGTTTCTACCTACCGGGTTAACCGCGAAGTACTTCTCGACGTCGTCATGACCCTCGGCCACGAGATGGCTGCATCAAAGCCGGATGTGATCGTTATCGAAGTTGCCGATGGTCTGTTGCAAAGGGAAACCGCCCGCCTGTTTGCAACACCTGAGTTTACCAACTGGATCGACGGGGTCATTTTTGCTGCCAATGATGCCCTCGGTGCCCAATCCGGGATTTCCTGGCTGACCGCCCGTCAGCTACCGGTTCTCGCCATCACCGGGGTGTTAACTTCATCACCACTGGCGCAACGCGAGGCGGAAGAGGTCTGTGGTCTGCCGGTTTACCACACCAACGCCCTGGCGAGACCAAGTGTCTCCAGTTACATTTTCAGTTGCCTGCAATACCGGAATCAGCAACATAAAGCCGCCGCAACAAGGAAGGAACCCGGATGATTCAGCTACCGGAGATATTTGCCGGGTCGCGGCGCTGGCTCCTGCTACGGCTGATTATCAACGGCATCCTGCAAGCGGCAATGGTGATCGGCTCAATGTTTTTGGTCCGCCACGCCTTCAATGTGCTGCTCAACCCGGAATTTGACGACCCGGAGGTCCACCTGTTCGAAACCGGTGAAGTTTGGCAAATTGCCATATTCGCCGCCGGTCTGCTCAGCTGCACGGGGTTTGCTGCTTGGCTACGCTGGCTCGAACGAATCGATGCCGAACGGTTGGGACAGGAGTATGTCCACCGCATCCGCTTGAAAATTTTTGATCGGATGAAATATTTTGCCCCCCGATCACTCGCCCATCGCAGTACTGGGGCGTCAATGCTGCGCTTTGTCGGTGACCTCTCAGCAATACGGCGTTGGGTCAGTCTGGGGCTAGCCCGGATTGTCGTTGCCGCAATCGTTACGGTGATTTCAATCGGTGTGCTCGGCTATCTTGACCCCTACCTGGCAATCTGTTCAACCATCATCCTCTCCCTGGGGCTCACCTGGAATCTGAAGCTGGGTCCTAAAATGCACCAGGTGGTCAGCGAAACCCGCCGGCTTCGTGGCCGTCTGGCCGGCAACATCAACGAAAAAATCAGATCGATCAATGTTATCCAGGCTTTCAACCAACAGAACCGGGAACGTTCCCGGTTCAAAAAGCAGAGCTGGCAACTTCGCGATGCGATGATTGACCGCGCTAAAGCTTCGGCGAGTATGCGGGTGGTCAATGACGGTGCCACCGCTCTATCGATGGCAGCGATTCTCTCTCTCGGGGCATTGGAAGTTTTTCGCAATATGACCAGTTCCGGAAACGTGGTTGCGGCCATGGCGGTGGTTGGTTTCCTATCTAATGCCTTCCGCGACCTCGGACGGGTCCATGAATACCTGCAGACTTATCGTGTCTCACGGCAAAAAATACTTGAGTTCATGCAGACCAAGGCGTTACGGGGCCGCTCTGCCAACCGGCCGTCCCTGCAGGTCAGCAACGGAGAAATCGAACTGCAGCAGGTCAGCTTAAGCGGGTCTCTGAAAAAGCTCTCAGGCACCATCCCCGGTGGTTCTAAACTCGCAATTATTGGTGATAACGGGGCCGGCAAATCAACGCTGCTGCAAGTGATCGCCAGACTGGTCGATCCAACAACCGGCAAGATCATAATTGACGGGCAGGACATTGGCAGCTGCAATCTGGCTTCGGTTCGTCAAGCGTTCGGTATCGTCAGTCCCGATCTGCCCCTACTGAAGGGTTCTGTTCGCTACAACCTGCGCTATCGTGCACCTGAAGCGAGCGAAGCAGAGATTGAACAGATCAAAAACCTGTGTGAGCTTGATGATCTGCTCAACAAGCTCCCGCAAGGGGAAGAATTTCGTGTTCACGAAGGGGGCGAAAACCTTTCGCTCGGGCAGCGACACAAGCTAGCGATAGCAAGGGCTTTGCTAGGACATCCCTCAATTCTGATTATTGACGAGATGGATGCCAATCTTGACGAGCAAGCGGTTCAGGTGCTGGAAAATGTAATCAGAGACTTTTCGGGGACTATTTTAATGGTAAGTCGCTCTGAGGACCGGCTAACGCTGGCGGACCGTTACTGGTATCTGGAGGCTGGTGAGTTGTCAAGAGTCGCAGAGAATCCTCTTCGAGCAGACCGTTTGCGGACTGCAGATTAGCCTCCGAGACAAGGAGCTTCACATGGACAGACCACAACCGGGAAAAATCCACCATCGCAATATTGATGGCATGTCGCAGATGAAATATTTTGTCTATATTCCTCAGGAAATGGCCGAAAAGAGAAAAATCTTTTATTCTATCCACGGGATTTCCCGCAATGCCGAAGAACATGTCCAGGGTTTTACAGCCCAGGCAGAAAAGCATGGCACGATTATTATTGCCCCCCTATTCCCGAAAGAGGATTTCCCCCGCTATCAACAACTCGGCACCTCAAGTAATCAGGAACGTGCTGACATGGCATTTGATCACGTCCTTCAGGATGCACATGAATGGCTGGGTATTCCGCCCGCCCCGATGCACATATTCGGCTTTTCCGGTGGCGGACAATTTCTGCATCGCTATGCCATGTTTTATCCGAAACGGGTCGCACGGATGGTCTTGACTGCACCGGGTTGGTACACGTTCCCTTCCCCGGAACGGAAGTATCCCTATGGGATTAAGTCGACCAGGGATTGGCCAAACCTGAAGTTTGCCATTGAAAAATTTCTGCAGATCCCCACCCTGGTGTTGATCGGGGAGGAAGATGACTTGCGAGACAAGGATTTAAACACAATCCGTGAAATCGACTCCTTTCAGGGCTTAGACCGGATCGAACGCGCCGAACGCTGGACCGCATCCGCTCGTGCCCTGGGTCGCGCCTACGGGATTGCAAGCGACTTTCGGCTGGAAACTGTCCCCAACGCCAGTCATGCCTACGAAAGCTATCTGGCTCACCCGCCATTTACAGAAATAGTCTTTGACTTTCTTTTTGAAGAACAGAACTGAAAAAAGGCTCCCCCCGGACTCGGGCGAGCCTTTCATATCATGTGAGCCCAGCCATATTCAGAGGCGTTTTCCAGCAGCAAAGTTCCGATAAGTGACACTGTGCTGATGATCGCCGTTTTTCTTGACGATATATTTTTTGTATTTGTCCCCTTCTTTAACGATAATCCGACATTTTTCTTTGCGATCCTCCATCTGCAGACAAATCCGTCCTTCGTCTGTCACACGCCATTTTCCGGCACGTTTTACGCCGCTTCGTAACTGCTCAACTGAACCGTTCGGAGCATAATAAGTCTGGCTGAGCCGACCTTTTTTTGCCGTTACAGATTCAACCGATTTATCTGAGAACAGTTTTTTTAGTTGCCGAGCATTAAGGGTCCCTCTTGGCAACAGGGGGGCACGATGGAGAGTCAGTTGTTTGCCGGAGTGGAACTTTCGGTAAGTTAATTCAGGCCGATGTTTGCCACTTTTCTTGACAATGTACTGACGATATCCCTTCTTGACTTTTGCTACTATTCGACAATCCCAGGAAGAGCCTTCTATTTGAGTACATAAACGATCATTTTTTCTGACCTTCCAATACCCTTTGTAAAGGATGTCGTGCTTGATCAGCTTGAGCTCCCCATTTGGGCTGAAATAGATCAACCCTTTGTTTTTCGTTTTACCGAACTCAACTTCTGCTGTCGTGTTATAAACAAGCTTTCTTAATTCGTCAGCCTTCAGATAGCTATCCGGAAGACTGCCTGACTGACTGCTTTTTGCCAGGAGTGGCGTGCTAAAAAGCGCCACAGCTAGCAACGCAAGACCAAGTATCTGCAATAATTTCCTGGCCATAACTCTCCCTTTCACAAAGCCGGGCAGAACATTCACAATGCTTTCATTATAAAGCCACTTAGTGATTACTCAAATGAAACGGGAAATTTCCGGATAATTTGCAAACACTTTTGCGGCAGATTCCGGTAGATCTTTCAGCAGGCGGAAATCTGCGAAATCGAAGCCCGGAAAGACAGTGCAACCGAGCAAGGTATAGACACCGCTAGTTTCGGCAGCCTGCCAATGCCCTGCCGGAACCAGTTGCTTGAATTGACCAATCTGCGGATCAAGCTGGCGAGAGAGATGTTCTGAAAATTCAGGATTGAGTTGATGCAATGACAGTGGCGCACCTTCATAGAAGTTCCAGAGTTCGTCATGAGCAACCCGATGCCAGCGGCTGAGTTGTCCGGCCGGCAAGAGGAAGTAGATATCTGTTGCGGCCGCTCGCAACTCTCCAACCGCCGCGGAATGGACCTGCAACTCAGAACGATAAACTTCGCGGTAGTATCCGCCTTCAGGATGTGGTTGCAGCTTCAGTTTTTCAATCAGTTGTTGCGCCCGTGGATGCATGGTAAAACTCCCTGCAAAGCTAAAAGAGATGGAGCCTTACTTGACCTTACCAGAACAACAACCGATCTGCACCCGGCCCTTCGAATGGTTCGAGGTACATCCGGATGGCAGCGTCTTTCTTTGCTGTCCGGCCTGGTTGAAGCGGCCGATCGGCAACCTGTTGCAACAAACGATTGATGAGATCTGGAACGGTGCGGTTGCCCAGGAAATCCGTAAAACGGTCATCAACGGCAGCTTTCATAGCTGCAGTGAAAAGCGCTGTCCCCACCTAGCACATCGCACGTCACCGGTCTGCCTTCCTGAGCAAATTACCGACCAAAGAGTCAAGGCAGCACTCATCAGTCAAAGCAGTCGCTTGCCCTACCGCCCAGTCCAGCTCAATCTCTGTTTCGACCACAGCTGTAACCTAGCCTGCCCGAGTTGCCGCAGGCAAAAGCAGCAAGCCTCCGGAGAAGGCCTGGAGCGGGTAAAGACTATCAACGAAATTCTGCTGACAGAACTGATCCCACATGCCGCCAGCATCACCTTAAGTGGCTTCGGCGATCCCTTCGGTAGCCCGACCTATCTCGCGTTGCTGCGCAAACTCAAGCAGAGCGATTTCCCGCAACTGCAGCAGATCCGCCTGCACAGTAACGGGCAACTCTTCACTGAACAGATGTGGCAAAGCCTCCCCAACCTGCACAGCCTGGTCAGTGAAATTGAAATTTCCATCGATGCCGCAACCGAATGGACCTACCAACTGAATCGCCCGGGTGGCAATTATTCTCAGCTGCAAAAGAACTTGCGTTTTCTCAGTAAGATTAGCTGCCAGCTGAAATTGAGCATGGTGGTGCAGCAGAACAACTGGCGGGAGATTTCACAACTGCAGGAGCTGGCTGAGAGCTATAATGCCAAGCTCTATCTGAGTCAATTGGTCAACTGGGGAACCTACAGGCGGGAGGAATTCAAACAGCGGGCAGTGCACCTTCCGGAGCATCCAGATCATCATATCTTCAGGTCATTAATACATAATCTATCCGACGCAGAAGGTGTCGAGCTTGGCAATTTTTTTTGACAGAAATTTGTTAGTGCCCGAACCGGGTAGCCATCGGAATTAGACGCTGGAAATCGGCATAGCTCAAGCTGGATTCCCAATGGCCACTGAGCATGCCTATCATGACCCCGCCACCAAAAACCACGAGCACCACCACAGCAAAACTCCAGGCCGGTAACGGCCGGCGCCAAAACCCGATCGCCAGCGTTGCTGGTTCCGGACAACGGCTGACACAGGTCAGGCAGCCCGTGCATTCGACGGAACAGACAGCTTGTTTCTGCTGTACGTTGATCTGTGCCGGACAGGCACGGCTGCAGGCCCCACAATCGGTGCAGGTTTCCTGCCTGCGAACAATCCGTAGCGGGCTTAAGAAACTGAACAGGCCGAGCAACGCACCGTACGGGCAGAGATAGCGGCACCAGAAGTTCTGGTAAACCACCGACAGGACCGCCAGCAGCAGAATAACGACGATGGAGGTCAGCGACATGTTGGTAAAAAAGTGCAGCATTCTGACATCGGCCACTGCCCAGTAGGGAGCCTGGAGAAATCCCTTTATCGCCATCACCGGCATGTCGAGCAGGACCGTCTTGGCGAAGAACAGCAGCAAGGCATATTTAATTACCCGCAGCAGTAGGTCAAGCCAGCGCCAGATGCGGAAATTATGTCCGAACAGTTTGCGCCCCAGCTTCCACAGACCTTCCTCCAGGGTACCGACCGGACAGAGCCAGGAGCAGAACGACTTACGGGCAAGCAGAGCCATCGCCAGAAAGGTCAGGAACAGCACCAGGGCCGCCGGATGAATCGGATCGAAGTAGCCGCTACTGAGCCAGGCCTTCAGGCTGACCAGCGCACCGATCGGCAAAAAGCCTTCCACTCCGGGTGGACGGCTATAATAGCCGCTTTGGCCGAATGATTCGAAATGACGGACAAACAACGCAAACTGTACACCGAGAAAGATGCACCAGCCGAGAAAAGTCCACTGCACCAACAACCGCCAGCGGGTGACCATTAACCAGGAATTATTATTTTTCATAGCCTGACTTGATATCAAAGTTTGACGACAAAAGACATGACTTAAATCAAGAAATACGCAAAAGCCTCTGAATAACCATGCGGCAGCAATTTTCTAAACATGCCCTTCGTTCGTACTCTGAATAAAGCGCCCGAGCGCAAGCAGGTCATCCAGCTTTTCGGCCCGGGCCAGATAACCGAAATCCCCGATAGCAGCGCTGAACACCGAATTGATCGGTTCATGATGCACGACCTGCGGACCAAAGTCGTGCATGATCTCGGCATGGTCATGCAGATAACGTTTGCCTATTTTGCGGCCGATGTAGGCACAGTGATAAGGGCGGCTGTAGTCGCTGGAAAAGCGATTATTGACGACAATATTGGCCCACTCCCGGTACAGATCGATGTCGTTGGCAAAGTTGAACATGTCCATGCTCAACCCACCGGGCGGGCGCATATTGACCTCTATGGCAACCAACCGGTCATCCGGAACGGTGCGGAAGAACTCGATATGGAAGAACTTTTCGCGGATTCCGAAGGCCTCAACAGCCTGACGCCCGGCGGACTCGAGATCGGCGGGAATTTCGCGCTGCGAATAATAGAAGAGATCGCGATCTTCATTGACCGTCTCCATGATCCCCTGGCTGAAGACGTGGGAGGCACAAAAGACGATGCGGCCATCGCGATCGGTCAGGCCATCGAAGGAATGGATGACCCCCTGGATAAACTCTTCCATAATGTAGTTCACCGGCAGTTTCTCAGCAAAGACCTGCTCCAGTTGCTGCTGATCATCAACCCTGAAGGTGCTGACCGCGCCGACCCCGCGGTCAGGCTTGAGGACTGCCGGGTAACCGATTTCAGCTGCGAAGCTTTGCGCCTCGTTCAGGTCGTCGACCACCCGGCCGCGGGCAACGGCGATTCCAGCGGCTTGAAACCTCTGCTTCATCCGCGCCTTGAGGGTAACATTGGCAATACTGTCGAGCCGGAAACCAGCGACATTGAAGTCCTGACGCAAGCGTGCTTCGGTCTCCAACCAGAATTCGTTATGTGACTCAATGCGATCGATTTTGCCGTACTGATGGGTGAAATAACCGCAGGCGCGCAATAAATGGTCGTAATCGTCCATCTCGGTCCGATAATAGCCGCTCAGCGCCGCCTGAAGCTCCGGCCGCAGCTCATCCCAGGGGGCATCTGCGATCCCCAGGACATTGACCCCCATTCGGCGCAGATGGACACAAAAATGATAAAAGTTGGGCGGGAAGTGGGGCGATAAAAAGACGAGATTCATGATCTGATCCTTTGCGGGAAAAGTCCGCTTTGAGCCATCATCGGAGTAAAAACTGCAGGGGGATATCGATGCGCCGGCGCCAGGAGCGCTCTGAGTGATCTTCGCCGGGGAATTTCCGCGTTAACCAGTGACTGCCTGCAACATAGCCTCTACGGCTCAACACTTCATCAACCTGCTGCTGGTAAGGCTCGTACTGGGCATCGATGGTTTCGGTTCCGAAATCAAAATAAAGCCGATGATTCTGCGGAGCGGGCAACCGGTCCTGCAGATAAGCAACCATTCGCCCATTCCCCGCCGGCCAGTGGGTCGACAGACAGGCCGCGCCGCCGAAAATCTCGGGATATTCGCACAGCCCGTAAATGGAAATCAGTCCGCCCATACTCGAACCGAGCAGAAAAGTATCCTGCCTGCCGGGTCGCGTCCGGAAGGTCCTGTCGATATAGGGTTTCAGTTCCTGAACGATGAATTTCAGGTAGCGATCGGCCAGTGGCCGGCCATATTTCTGAGTATAGTCGGTTTGTTCCGCCGGGTTCAGATATGCCGAAAAAATCCGTTCCGGGTCATACTCACGGTAGCGTAGCGGGGTATTCCAGATTCCGACTACCAGGGTTTCTGCTTGCAGGCGACAGAGCCCTTCATGCAGCCCCCAATCCACGCCAACATAAGCAGTCTGCGGGTCGAACAGGTTCTGTCCGTCATGGGCATAAATGACCCGGTAACGCTTATCTTTTCCTGCCCGGTAACCCGGAGGCAGCCAGATGCTGAGATGTCTCGGCTGCACAAATTCGGAGGGGAAATCAGCGAAAGAAAAAATCTCGCCACGGCCCTCGGACGGAGTGATGTTTTGGCGGTTCATCTGCTCAGTTAGCCTCTCATCAGCATTCCAGCATCAATCAACATCCGGATACTCGACCTGCTCCCCGGAACTGGAGCGGATCAGCAGTTTATTGCCACTGCGCACGACATCATCCGGCAGCAATGGTACTTTCCCCTTGCCTCCGGGGAGGTCGATCACATAATAAGGTGATGCAAGACCCGACACCGGTCCGCGCAGATTCTTTATAATCTTCAGGCCAGTCGCTACCGAGGTTCGAAAATGTGTTGTCCCCCGTGTAAGATCCATCTGGTGCAGATAATAAGGGCGCACCCGCAACCGTAAAAGACCACGGAAAAGCTCGCTGATTATTTCCGGCTGATCGTTGACATCGCGTAGCAGTACGGTTTGGTTGCCGAGGACAATTCCGGAATCGGCCAATTTGTTGCATGCTTCGGCAGCCTCAAAAGTCAATTCTCGCGGATGATTGAAATGGGTATTCAGATACAGCGGGGTAAAACGTTTGAGCAGAGCGCAGAGCTTATCAGTGACCCGCTCCGGCAGGGTCACCGGCACCCGGGTGCCGATGCGGATGATCTCGACATGGGGAATGGCTTGCACCCGGGCGAGAAGATCGGCCAAAACCGAATCGGGCAATAACAGTGGATCGCCACCGGAAAAAATCACATCACGGATCTGCGGGGTGGCGGCAATATAGTCAATCCCCTCACGCAATTCACGAAAGCTCAGACTCATCGACGAGCATCCGACTTTCCGTTTGCGGGTGCAGAAACGGCAATAGCTGGCACAACTGCCGGAGACGAGAAAGATGACCCGGTCGGGGTAGCGATGCACCACCGCTGGAACCGGGGACAGGCCGTCTTCTGCAAGGGGATCGAACAGACCGCTATCGTCCAGTTCACGAGCGGCCGGGACACACTGGCGCCAGATCGGGTCGCCGATTGTCTCGATCAGGCGAAAATAGTAAGGAGTTATCCGCATCGGGTAGCGGGCAACGACAGCTTCCAGCGGCTGCGGATCAAGCTCGAAATGTTTGGCCAACTGCTGCGGCGAGGTGATGCTTTCCTTTAATGCCTGTTGCCAGCTGTCACTCGCCATCAACATCCTCTTCTTGCGGTCGTTGACGATAACGCAGCATCCAGGTGGAAATCATCAGCAGCATCAGACCGACATCGCGCCAAAGAGCCATTACCGGGCTGGTCTTGGTTGTCGCATCCGGGTTGAAGCAGCCGCAGTCGATATCGAGGCCACGGGCGATGACCGAACTGAGTGCCAGCATAAAGACCAGATTCAACAGAAACAGGATCAGGACCGCTGGCCTGACGCGTTGATTGAGCAGCAGCAAGACCCCGCAAAGCAGCTCTAGGTAAGGCAGGGTCGCGGCAACCAGATAGTTCCAGGCGTAGGGCAGCAGCTGATAGTTGGCCACCTGCCCGGCGAACGCGACCGGGTTGTCGGCCTTGATAAAGCCGGCATAAAGAAAGACCGCCGCCAGTGCAAGGCGGCTGAGATGGTAGATTGCCGTAGAGAACTTGCCGATCATTCACCCACCTCCAGGGGCCGACCTTCATCGCGCCACTGCGGGAAGCCGCCCTCAAACACCCGGACCCGCTGGTAGCCGGCCGCAATCAGCTGGACTCCCAAATCAAAAGAATCGGGGCAGCCGAAACCGTTACAATAAAGAATGAGGACCTGATCTTTCGGCACCTTAATGACAAATTCTTCAAGGCGGCTGCCTACATCTCCGAGTGGCAAAGAAACAGCCCCCTCAAGGTGCCCGGCTTTGTAATCATCAATATTCCGAGCATCCACCAGCAGGGCATTTTCCTGCAACAGCTCATCGATTTCGTCCAGCTCCACCGGGTCGGGGTAAATCTCTGCTGCCGCGGGAGCTTCAGCAGTGCTGACAGTTGTTTTGGGGGTCGGCGGCGCCGCAACCGTTTTACCGGTAAAGGCATTCATCACCATCTGATAGTTAAGTGTCAAACCGACAGTCAGTGCCAATGCAGTGAGAATCATCGCTTCGAGCAGGATCCGTTTCATTGTCGGACTGAGATGGACCTCACTCATCGGGAGATTCCTCCATCTCTGGGGACAGGCTGTTAACCATCTCCCGTAACTGTTGATTCTCTTTTTGCAACTGATTGATGCGCAGGTTACAGTCGGTCAGCACCTCGTTCAGCTCTTCGACCAATTGAGATTGATGGCTGAAACGGATCTCCAGTTCGGTCACACGATCTTGCAGTTCTTCGAGCATAACAAGCTCCTGTTTGTTAAATTAACGACAAAGTTATAACCTGCTGCCACGCTCTTGCCAACTCTCTTTTGAATAACTTGCTGGCAAGATTTACAAAGCATGATCGATTCGGTAAACTTGGCAGCAATGTCATGCTTTTGAATCGTTCCCTGAATCACATACTCACATATCCAATTGCACCGGAGGACACCTCTTTTGCGTTTCATTCTGCTGATCCCACTGTTTATCCTGCTGAACTGGCCAGCGGTCGGCCACTGTGCGCCAGCAGAACAACAGGGCAAAGTTGAGCTGGTTGAAAAGTTGGGAAAAAAAATTCCACTCAGCTTAAACTTTGTCAATGCAGCGGGCGAAGAGGTCCAACTGCGCAGGTTGATCGATCGCCCGACGCTGATCGTACCAGTTTATTATGACTGCCGCAGTGTCTGCAATTTCCTGCTCGGCGGCCTGGCAAAAGTATTGCCGGAGCTCAGGTTGACAGCTGGCGAGGACTACAATATCGTCGCCTTCAGCATCGACCCGGAAGAGACTGTCAAACTCGCCGCCCACAGCAAGAAAACCTACCTGACGGCGATTCAGACCGATTTTCCAGCCGCAGCCTGGCACTTTCTGACCGGGACCCAGGAGAACATCCTGCAATTGACCAATGCGGCCGGTTATTACTATATGAAGGAAGGGACGGAGTTCCTCCATCCGATCGCGGCTTTCGTTGTGACGGCTGATGGGACCATTGTCCGCTACCTGATCGGCCGGCGCTTCCTGCCCCTCGACCTGTCAATGGCCCTGTTCGAGGCAAGCGAAGGACGCATCGGTACGCCGATTCGCAAAGCACTTGAGTTCTGTTTCAGCTACGACCCGGAAGGGCGACGCTATGTGTTCAACCTGCTGCGGGTCAGCGGCACCGTCATCCTGATGACCCTCGGCACCTTCCTGCTGTTTTTAATGTTCAGCGGTAGAAAGAAGAAGCAATGAGCGAGACCACAAGCTACACCGGTTTCTGGCAGGAGAGTCCCCGACCGGGCATCCTTGGCTGGCTGCTGACGACCGACCATAAACGGATCGGCATCCTGTATCTCTGCTGTATCATCAGCATGTTCATAGTTGCCGCCGTCCTCGGGCTGGCCATTCGCCTGGAATTGATCGCCCCGGGAGAGACCATCATGGGACCGCAGACCTACAACGCAACCTTTACGGTCCACGGGATCATCATGATTTTCATGTTCCTGATCCCGAGTATTCCGGCCGCCTTCGGCAACCTGCTGCTGCCGATCCACATCGGTGCCCGGGATGTTTCGTTCCCCAAGATCAACCTGCTTTCCTGGTATTGCTACATGGCGGGCCTGGTGCTGGTGCTGTTTGCCCTTTTCGGCGGCGGCGGCGTACCGGATACCGGCTGGACCTTCTATGTTCCCTTCAGCACCCAGACCACGACCAATGTCAACCTGGCAGCGTTTGCCGCATTCATGCTCGGCTTCTCCTCGATACTCACCGGTATCAATTTCGTCACCACCGTGCATCGCCTGCGCTGTGAAGGGATGACCTGGGGACGGATGCCGCTGTTTGTCTGGACTCTCTACGCCACCGCCTGGATTCAGGTGCTGGCAACCCCGATGATCGGCATTACCCTGGTGCTGGTGATCCTGGAGCGGACCTTCGGCGCCGGGCTCTTTGATGCAGCACGCGGCGGGGATCCGATCCTGTTTCAACATCTATTCTGGATCTATTCACACCCGGCGGTTTACATCATGATCCTGCCCGGGATGGGCGTGATCTCCGAGGTGATTCCGACCTTCGCCCGCAAGCCGCTGTTCGGCTACTGGGCAATGGCCCTGTCGAGCCTGGCGATCGCCTTTGCCGGCTCACTGGTCTGGGCCCATCACATGTATGCCAGCGGCATGAGTGACTTCGCGATCCTGATCTTCTCGTTTCTGACCTTCATCGTCGCCATCCCCAGCGCCATCAAAGTTTTCAACTGGGTGTCGACGCTGTATAAGGGCTCCATCGAACTGGCGCCGCCGATGCTGTATGCCCTGGCGTTTATTTTCAATTTCGCCATCGGCGGGCTCGGCGGCCTGGCCTTGGGCGCGGCAGCCAGCGACATCCACCTGCACGACACCTATTTTGTCGTTGGTCATTTCCACTATGTCATGTTCGGCGGCGGCGGCTTCGCCCTCTTTGCCGCCATGCATTACTGGCTGCCGAAATTTACCGGCCGCATGTACAACCACAAGGTTGCGGTGCTCGGCTGGGCGCTACTGTTCGTCGGCTTCAACATCACCTACATGGCGATGCAGGCGGTCGGCATCCAGGGGATGCCGCGACGCTATTACGACTATCTGCCCGAATTCACCACGCTGAACCTGGTCTCCACCATCGGCTCCTGGATTATGGCTGTCGGTCTGATCATCATGTTTGTTAATCTCTGGCAGGGGCTGCGCAAAGGGTCCCGGATCGGCCAAAACCCCTGGGGTGGAGCCACCCTGGAATGGTCAATCCCTTCCCCTCCGCCACTGGAAAACTTCGGCGAGGAAGACCCGGTCGTGACCAAAGGCCCCTACGAATTCAAAGGAGTGGTAGCCGATGAGTATTGAGCATCGTGACGACACCGGTGACCGCTTCGGCATGTGGCTGTTTCTCTATACCGAGGTCATCCTGTTCAGCGGCCTGTTCATTCTTTATGCGGTCTCGCTGACCAACTACCCGGAACAGTTCAGTCAGGCCAGCCACAAGCTGAACATCTACTTCGGCACCATCAACACGCTGGTGCTGCTGACCAGTAGCCTGACCATCGCCCTGGCGGTCAGTGCCATCCAGATGGGGCGTATAAAACAAACCCTGACCCTGTGCTGGGTCACCGTTGGACTGGCTCTCGTCTTCCTGATCAACAAATACTTCGAATGGTCTGCGGAGATCGGTCACGGTATCTATCCCGGTTCTGAGCAGCTGGCAGAGATGGGGCCTGGGATTACGGTGTTTTTCAACCTTTACTATTTCACCGCCGGACTGCACGGGTTGCACGTGCTGATCGGCGGCACCCTGATCGGCGTGGTGGCAGTCATGACCGCCAAAGGCAAAGTCTCCAGTGATCGCTATACGTTGCTGGAAAACAGTGCGCTGTACTGGCACCTGGTCGACTTGGTGTGGATCTTCCTGTTCCCGCTCTACTATCTGATTCTGTGAGGTGAACCATGTCTGAACATACACACGAACCGGTTCCCTACCGGACCTTCATTTTGATCTGGGTCGCCCTGCTGATATTAACCGCCGTCACAGTGGGCGTTTCGCGAATCCATCTTGGTGCGCTGAATATCTGGGTGGCGCTGAGCGTGGCCTCGGTTAAATCGAGCCTGGTGATTTTTGTCTTTATGCATCTGCGACAGGAATCGAAACTGTTCAAGATCGGGTTGCTGGTGATGCTCTCGATCCTGGCGATTTTTATCGGCCTGACCTTTTTTGACGTGCTCTACCGTTAGGAGTGACCGTGAACCCTCTGGCTAATCCGACGGCTCAGGCCGTCGACAACGTCCTGATCTATATTTTCGGCTTCTCGCTGCTGTTGCTGCTGGGAATCACCGTGGCCACCATTTATCTGGTGGTTAAATACCGGCGCTCGAAATACCCGGAACCGACCTCCGATACCCACGGCAACATATGGCTGGAAGCGGTCTGGACGATCCTGCCGACGCTGATCGTGCTGACCATGTTCTGGTACGGCTGGACCAACTACACCGGCCTGCGCGAGGTCCCGGACAATGCCCTGGAAATCAAGGCGACCGCCCGCATGTGGTCCTGGCAGTTCGAGTATCCGGATGGCCGTCGCGAAAGCAAACTGTACGTGCCGGTGAATCAGCCGGTCAAGGTGCTGATCAATTCGGTCGACGTGCTGCACAACTTTTTTGTTCCGGCCTTCCGCATCAAGCGGGACGCGGTGCCGGGAATGGAAACCTATGTCTGGTTCGAAGCCACAGAACCGGGCAGCTACGACATCTTCTGCGCCGAATATTGCGGCGTTGGCCACTCGGCCATGATCACCAGCGTCGAAGCCTTGCCCGCAGCAGAGTACGCCAGCTGGTCTGAGCAGCAGCAACCGAGTGGCGAACCGAGGGGGCTGGTGATTATCAAGGAACTGGGCTGTACCGGCTGTCACAGTCTCGACGGCAGCGAAGGAATTGCCCCGAGCCTTTATCAGCTAAGTGGCCAACAACGCAAAGTCAGTGCTGCTGGCAAAACCCGCGAACTGGCTATCGATGCCGACTACCTGCGCCGGGCGATCCGTGAACCGAATGAAGAGGTCGTCGATGGCTACGATCCGCTGATGCCGGCTTATGACGAAACGACTTTGAGTGATGAGGACCTGCAGGAAATGATCGATTACCTGCTGGGCAAAGCGACCGCAACCCAGCCCCCTCAGATCGATTCCGCAGCGCTTTTGGAAAACAACGGCTGTCTCGGCTGTCATTCAAGCGACGGCAGTGAATCGATTGCACCAACCTTCAAGGGGCTTGGCGGACGTCAGGTGACCATCGTGCGGGATGGCCAGGAAGTCACCATCCCAGTCGACGCAGAGTATCTGCGCCGGGCACTGCTGCAGCCGAATGCTGAGCTGGTCAAAGGTTTCCCAGGCATCATGCCATCAGCGGATTATCTCTCGGATGCAGAGATCGACGCGCTAGTTCAACACTTATTGACTCAATAGACCGGGACTAAATGCCAAAACAGCTCAGCACAACATTGCTACCAATTCCAGCAACCAGCAGCAGTCACTGGTTGAACCTTCTGCGGCAACTGAGCCGGGCGGAACTTTCCGCCATGGTGGCGTTATCGGCCCTCACCGGACAACTGTTCGCCGCCCGGCAATGGTCCGCGGTCAGCCTGCTGGTGACACTGGCAATCCTGCTGCTGGCGGCAGGCTGTTCGGCGCTCAACCAATGGCAGGAGCAGGATCTGGATGCGCGCATGACCCGCACCTGTCAACGGCCATTGCCTTCAGGCAGCCTCACCCCCAATGTGGCCCTCGGCTATGCCCTCTGCTGCATCGCTTGCGGCCTCTTGTTGCTCAGTTATGCCCCAGACCTGACGGCACTGCTGCTCGGGCTGCTGAGTGTCATCTGGTACAACGCAATCTACACCCCCCTGAAACGCTGCACCCCGTTTGCAGCCCTGCCGGGAGCGATCTGCGGAACGCTGCCGCCACTGATCGGTTGGACAGCGACCGGAGCCCCCCTGCTGTCAGCAGAAATATTAATCCTCTCCGGCACCCTGTTTCTCTGGCAGATCCCACACAGCTGGTTGTTGCTCTGTCATTATCGTAACGATCTGCAACGGAGCGGCCTGCCCGACCTGTTCCAACGGATCTCGACCCAAAGACTGCTGCAGATCAACAACTGCTGGCTGGCGGCCCTCGGCCTCTGCTACCTCTTATTCAGCCTGTTCGGCCTGATTGCCAGCTCTTTGCTTTCGATCATCTTTCTGGTCGGATTGTCAGCCATCGGCTTAGCCATTCTCTTTACCACCTACAACGAGGCTCAGAGGAGAATTCCCTTGCGCCTTTTCCATCTGACCAATCTGTCGATGGCCCTGCTGCTAACGATCTTACTGCTCGACAACTCCGGCTGGTTTTGAACGATTACAAGCAAAAACTCAATGTGGCACTCTTGCTTTCCAGCACAACATAGGGCAATCTGCCACTATTCAAGACTTATTTCAGAGCTTAATTCAGGAGGAAACCATGCAACATTTCGCTCTCACCATTATCGGTCGCGATCGGCCCGGCATCGTTTCTCAAGTTACAGAAATTCTCTATAGACTCGGTTTCAACATCGCTGACTCGAGCTGCTCAATCCTGGGGGGGCAGTTCTCGATGATTCTGATCATTTCCAACCCGGAGTTTTCCAGTAAAGAAGAGTTTGCCGACAGCTTCGCACCACTGGAGGAAAGCAACCTCTCGGTCTATATCCGCACCCTCAAGCCTGGTGGTGAACAAAGGCCGGAGTTGACGGGCGATCTCTGCATGATTTCCGTTTACGGCTCCGACAAACCGGGCATTGTCTATCAGGTGGCCAAGGAACTGGGCGACCGACAGATCAATATCACCGACCTGAATACCAAGCTGATCGGCGATGAAAGCCGACCGGTTTACGTGATGATGATCGAAGCCATGCTGCCGGAAGGGGTTGAAATCGAAGAAGTTGAAAGCTGGATGGCCGAGCTGAAACAGAAGCTGCAGGTCGACATCTCAGTCCGCTCACTGATCGCCATGGAGCTCTAAATATAATGGCTGTCAAAGAAGTACTGCTCTACCCTGATCCGCGCCTGAAAGAGGTCTGTACGCCGATCGTCGAGTTTGATGATTCGGCGAAACAGTTGCTGCAGGACCTGGTCGATACCATGATCGATGCCGGACATTCGGTCGGTGTTGCCGCACCACAGATCGGCGAAATCCGCCGCGCAGTGGTGGTTGATGTGTCGAAAAGCAAGCTGGGCAAGCAACAGAAAAATCACGGCCTGCTGCAGATGGCTAACCCGGAGATCATCAAGAAGGAAGGTGATCAGGTCGTCCGTGAAGGTTGCATGTCGGTGCCCGACTACACCGGCAACGTCAACCGGGCCGAACGGATTGTCGTCCAGTTTTTGAACCAGGAGGGCGAACTGCAGGTGATCCGATCTGAAGGGTTTGAAGCGATCGCCATTCAGCATGAAATGGACCATCTGGATGGGTATTTATTTCTCGATCGGGTGTCAAGCTTGAAAACTGACCTTTTCCGCCGCAAGCAGAAATAGCTCTAATCCCCGGTTTCTGGCCCATAGCTATCGAGCAAAAGATCGGCGACCGCGGTTGCGGCCGGTGACGGGGTCCGACCACGCAATCTTGCCAGCCAGAAGTGTCGTTCAACCCGCATCCCGCCGACCGACACTTGCCCTAATTCTCCCGACTCCAGTTCCCGCAACACCGAGCGCTCGGAGACAAAAGCGCAGCCGTATCCAGAGGCCACCACCTGACGAACCGCTTCATTGCTGCCGAGCCGCGCAGCGACTCTTAGCTTTTCAACCCTGAAGTTGATCCGCTGCAACTCCTTCTGCAAAGCCTGTTCACTGCCTGAGCTTTGCTCGCGGGCGATCAACGGCTCTCTGGTTAAATCTTCCAACGAAATCATCCCCCGGCCATTCCAGGGGTGGTTTCGCCCAACAATCAGCACCAGCAAATCACTGGTCAGAGCGTGGTATTCCAGCTTCCGGTTTTCCGGACAACTGCCGACCACGGCCAATTCCACTTCGGCATTCAGCAGAGACTCAATGATTCCCTGGCTGTTGCCACTCTGCATACTGATCGAAATCCCCGGATGCAGCTCCGCCAAACGCGGCAATAGTGGCGGGAGCAGGTGATTCGCGGGAATATTACTCGCACCGATCTGCAACGTCCCCCCGGATAAGCCTTTAAAGCTGGCCATCCCCACAAACAGCTGATCCCGCTCCGCCAGAATTCTTCGTGCGTGCCGCAGGAACACCTGCCCCCCCGCCGTCAGCAAGGCACCCTTTTGAGTGCGATCAAACAGTTTGGTGCTGACCTCCTCTTCCAGCGCCGCGATATGTTGGCTGACCGTCGACTGGGTCAGGCAGATAATTTCGGCGCCGCGAGAAAAACTCTTTGTCTCAGCAACAGCCACAAACAGGTCAAGTTGTCGTAGATTCATATCAGCCTCCTATCGGAAAAACCGATTCAACGCATCGTTAATATAAAAATTATCCATTTGACCAAAGCGTGTCAATCCATCTATAGCTATGGACATATTTAGTTCCATCCACAATTCAAGGAGTAGACATGCAAAGAACAGCTGTTTTGGTAGTTACGATTCTCTTGCTTTTGATGACCGTTCCCACCTGGGCCGGTTCTTATCAATACATACAACCGACGCAACTGAAGCTGAAACTGGCCGGCCCCCCCCTGCAGCTGCTCGACATTCAGGTTGAACAAGAGTTCAATCAACAACATATCCAAGGGGCTTTGGCGACCTATGCTTACCCGGTCAAATCGGCCAGCGATCGGACCAAATTGGATGCCACCATCGCCCAACTGCAGCAGACGGAAGATGCCGTCGTCATCATCTGCCCGGGTGGAGGCGGTGGCGCCAAACGGGCTCACGATTACCTGCTGGAGCAAGGGATTGCCAAAGAGCGCCTCTTCATTCTGGAAAAAGGGCAGCAGGGCTGGCCATATCCAGAATTGTTGGCGCAAAAATAGCTCCCTACAGATTAAATAAAAGAAAAGGCCCGATCTGCTTAAGCAGCTCGGGTCTTCATATTTCTACAAAGGATATATTCACCACCTCAATTGTAGCTCTGCTCAGGTCCTGAAGCCGGTGTCATCAGGGCGACAACCAGGACCGCAAGAGGGCCGATAAAAAAACCGACGGCAACCCACAACCAGACCCGTCTGTTCTTGCCTTTTGACAGAGAACCGGCTGCGGCACCGAACAGGGCCCAGGCAAGCAGTTACTCCATCAAAGCTCCTTCTCTGCTGAGGACTGGGGAAATCCCGCTCCAAAAACAACCAGGCCTCAACCGATCAACTGGTTAACTTCCCTGCGCAGTTCAAGCAATTCATACGGCTTTATGATTGCGGCAGAAAAACCGTAATCCTTATAGTGCGCCAGAACGGGGTCATTTGAATAGCCGCTCGAAACGATCGCTTTTGCGTCTGCGTCAATTGCCAATATTTTCTGCATCGCAACGGTCCCGCCCATCCCCCCCGGGATCGTCAGATCCATAATCAGCAGATCGATCGGCGCTGCCCTGTCGATTGAAGCCTGATACGCCTGAACCGCTTCCATACCATCCTTCGCCAACAGCACTTCGTGCCCCATCTCTGTGAGCATTTCCTCGGCGACATCCCTGACCAATTCTTCGTCGTCCACTACCAGAATGCGGGCTTTCCGTCTCTCCAGACTCGTTTCCTGCGCTGTTGTTTCAGGAAGAGACCCTTGCGGAGACGCCGGCAGATAGATGGTAAAAGTACTCCCATGGCCCGGGGTCGACTTGACCGAAATCGTCCCCCCATGCTTATTGATGATGGAATGGGTAATCGCCAGTCCAAGGCCACTGCCCTGCTGCTTGGTGGAGAAATAGGGGTCAAAAATCTTATCGAGGATATTTGCCGGAATACCGATTCCGCTGTCCCTGATGCTCAATCTTACAAAATGCCCGGCGTTGGACAAAGCGATGTTCTGCAAGCCGATCGAGTCAACATTTTCACCGGCCACCTCGATAATTCCGCCATCCGGCATCGCATTGCTGGCATTGAGAATGATATTCTGAACAACTTGGCTGATCTGCCCTTTGTCGATATCGACCAGCCAGAGATCGTCGGCAAACTGGTAACGACACGCAACCTTGTCGCCACGCAGTACAAAATCAGCAGAATCCCTGACCACCTCAGCGAGCGAGGCCGCTTCCTTGATCGGCTGGCCCCCTTTGGCGAAAGTAAGCAACTGCTGAGTCAGATCCCGTGCCCGGCTCGAAGCGTTTAACGCCTGCTTGAGCAGCCGCTCGGTTCGCTCACTGAGATTCTTGTCCCGCAGTGACAGATCGATGTTGCCCAGAATCGCCGCCAGGATATTGTTGAAATCATGGGCAATGCCGCCAGCCAGAACCCCGATCGACTCCAGTTTCTTTACCTTGAGCAATTCCTGCTCGGTCCGCAATTGATCGCTAATATCCCTGAACACCAACACCACCCCGATGACCTCACCAGCTCCATCTCGGATCGGTGCTCCACTGTCAGTAATACGGCGTTGCTGGCCATTTTTTGCGATCAGAGCAATATGCTCAGTCTGGCCGACAATCGCTCCCGAGGCCAGGACTTTAGCCACCGGGTTCTCGCTAGGCTGCCCCGTTTCGGTATTGACGATATTGAACACCTCGCTCAGTGGGCACCCAACCGCCTCGACACTCTCCCAGCCGGTCAGATTTTCAGCAATCTGGTTAATAAGAACGATGCGCCCCTCAGTATCGGTGGTAATGACCCCGTCGCCGATGCTTCTCAGGGTGACCGACAAACGTTCTGTTTCTTGCGCCAGTCTGGTTTCGGCCAGTTTCCGCTCAGTTATATCTGAGGCGATCTCGAGCCGGACAATCCGCTTATCGATCCATTCAATGGCCCGATCGTGGATATAAAACCATTGGCCGGTCACGGTATTCTGGAATTCCCAGGTATAGATTTCACCCGGCTGGCCATCCGCGGCCAAGAGATACTTATTGGTGCAGAAAGAGCAGGGACCTCCTTGATTGTCTTGAATAGTCTGCCAACAGATCTGGCCGGTCACATCGCCAAATATCTTCCGCCCGAATTGGTTGATGAACAGAATTTCGTAAGTCTCCATATCAGCGACATAGACCAGCGCATCAAGACCATCCATGATCAGCCGGAAACGTGCTTCGTTTTCCAACAGCGCTTTGTGACTGAGCGTCAAGCCAGCTGCCATGTCATGGAACGCATTGGTCAGCTTACCAAACTCATCACATTTTTCACTCAACTCACTACGGACATCCAACTCACCCGCGGCAAACCGTTGCGTCATTGCCACGAGATTTCTAATCGGCAGAATCAAAGTTTTATGGCCAAGTGCCCAGGCAATAAAAAGTGCCAGCAGCGTTACCATCAGCATCAGCAGCAGATTCCGTGTCAGGGTCTCATTGGCTGACTCCAGAATCTGGGCTTCCGGAACTCCTGCCCAAACATAAAGATAGGGGCGTTCTCCGAGGCGGATACGGACCGGATTAAAGGCAAATATCCGCCGCGCACCATCAGAACCTGTGCGGATAAAAATCCCCGCATCCGCGGCATTTTCGGCCAGCGCCCAAGATTCGGCCTTGATCGGCTTTCCGATCGGATTAGTATCTTCCCTCGGGGGATAATAGAACAACCGGATGCCCTGGTGATCGGTGACTGCGACAAAAGATTTATCAGGCAAAGTCGACGCATGATAAAAACTCTCAAACCGTTCCAGGTTAATGGCAGTAGTTAAAACAGCCTGTGGATTCCCAAGATTGTCGAGAACCGGATAGGCATAAGCAAAGGCCGGATTCTGCTTCCCGACCCGTGTAACGATATACTCGCCGACGGCAAAATCTTTATTTTCCAGCGCCTCGCGGACATGCTTTCGATCACCAAGGTTCGTTGCCTTGGAGGGCAACCCGGAAACCAACACCTCACCATTTAGAGCGGTCAAAGTGATATTCTGGAAGTCGGGATTTTTCTCCAGGATTGCGGCAAAAACTTTTTTACTGCCCGTAAGGTCAAGATTCTGTACTTCTGGCAACAAGGCCAAAGTGGAAAGCATCTGCAAAGAAGAGCGGGTGCTATCTACCTGAACCTGGGCCATGGAATTGGTCAGCAGCAGAACATTCTGCTTTGCATTATCAATAGAGTCTTTTCGCTGCTCCATCCCGGAATAAAGCAGGATTGCCAGAGCCGGCAGAATAGCGATAAAAACCAACAACGCAAGTTTTCTACTGATCGACCCGAGATTTAAAAACCCCATAACCCAACCTTCGAGACAGCAAACATCTTCAGTATCTAATCAATGCAATGCGGTACTAGTGAAATAATAACTGATAATTCGGTTGTCGCGAAGTTTCGTTGTAATCCATCGATGAATTCAGGATGC
>CALZHQ010000022.1 GCA_945787295.1 uncultured Desulfuromonadales bacterium | reverse complement strand
GGTCGGACGGGTCGCTGGGAAGGAACTATTTGCTGTTCTCACGAAGAATCTCGTTGGCCAGTTGTTCCATCCGTTCCAGACCGACATCTGCTTTTTCCAGAAATTCCTTATCCAGTCGGCTCGGGTCGGTCCACTGCCGGCCTTTGATCCGGCAGCGCTTGGCCAGTTTGCCGATACCGAGATCGTCCAGGGCAAAACTCAGCTCGGTCCAGAGCAGGGCAATCTCGGCTTCGGTCTGGTGGCAGGCTTTGCCTGTTTCCTTAAGCTGACGCATGTAGACCGTGGTCTTGCGGGCGGCGAGGATCACTTTGCGAAGCGCCTCGATCGACTCCTGCTTGCGAGCGCCTTTGGCCCGTTTCAGGTTGCTGAGCCAGCTGCCGGTGTGTTTGACCAGCTCCCAGATTGAGATTGCAGAAACAAGTTCAAGCATTGTTCGTTACTCACCTTGGCTAAGGGTCTGGTGCATCTTTCTGGCGATAGAATAGAGGGCTTCTATGTCGGTCAATGTCTCACCTCCGGTCACCAGCGGTTCAAGATAGATCAGCCCGTAACCGTTCTTCAGGGTCACCGACAGGGTATGCTCCGCCCTGGATGTAGTGGCAGCCTCCCTGGTCAGTTCTGTGATGTGGGCTGCCGGGGATTTGCCTGCGGGGAGAATTGTATTGACCTGTCCGGCTCGGTTCAACAGGAAATATTCGTCGAACTCTTCCGGGGCCTTGAACAGCGCGGCGATCCGGGAAAAGTGGGTTGAACTTGCCTGTGCGTGCGGGTTCAGGTCGAGCAGCTCGACCGCGCTGAACATCCGGACCGGGCCGGCGTCGATAATTGATGAAAGTTGTTCGAAGCTGCGGATCAGGCCGTTCTCTTGCAAAGGGAAACAGCGGTCCAGTGTTGCCAGAAGTTCGGTTTCCAACTCGGGTCTGAAGGGAACTTGCTGCGCCCAGGCAAAGGCTTCAAGTGTTTTTTTCTTCTGCCGTGAATACCAGAACAAATAGAGGCCGACCGCTGCAAACAGCGGCAGAAGAATCCAGAGGAGAAGGGTGTCTGAGTTAGCCGTCATCTCGCCGTCCCGTTAGGCTTCGCTCTTCTTGCCATCGATGATAAAACCGATCTTCCGTCTCGGGGATGCAGGCAGCTTGATTGGCTGAACATAGCAGAGTAGCTGCACGGTTGCCTGGTGGGCCAGCATGATACAGGGGACGCCGTTGACCAATCCTTCGATGCGGATGCCGTGGAAGCTCTCCTGTGCCAGGGAGCTCACCTCGATTCTGACGCCGCCGTTGAGAATGGCGATGACCGCCGGCTCGACACCCTCCGGAAGCTCTTTGCGCCAGGCGATGATCGATTCCGCAAGACGGCGCATCAGCACGCCGGCACTGCGGTACTTGTTGTCCTCCTCCAGATTTGGTTCATCTGAGTATTCGAGGTATTGCTGCGGATATTCGGTCTTGGGGAAGGCGATCGGTTGCGAGGTCGGCAGCTCGATCGCTTTGAAATGTTCCATCAGGTTGTCTGCTGGTGGCGGACTCTGTTGCTCTTTGTTCTGCGTGGCCATAATCCCTCTTTTTCAGTCATATTTAGCTAAAACGCAAATGGGGACAACCGGTTAATCCGACTGTCCCCATTTGCGTTTATCTATTCATCAAATCCCCCTCAAGATTTCACATCGTCAGTCTCTCTAGTTTACGCACACTCCGAGTAGCCGCAAGAGTGACATACACAGCAGCCACCTTCGTGCTCGACCGGGCCGCCGCATTCGGGGCAGGCGCCGCCGTTGGTGACGTGCTTGGTCAGGACGCTGTCTTCGCCTTCGTTAAGCATGTGCAACTCAATCGCCTTGGCAACGGCGTCAGCACAGGAGGTGATGCGGTTTTCGCCGAATCCGGCCGGCTTGTGGCAGGTGATGCCGATCATCTGCTTGACGGCCTGCCGGGCCTGAACACCGCTGCGCCATGCCAGTGAAACCAGGCGGCCGATCGCTTCACACTGGGAGGCGGCACAGCCGCCCGCTTTACCCATGGTGGTGAACAGTTCGAAGAGACCTTTTTCGTCCTGGTTGACGGTGATGTAGAGCGGACCGCAGCCCGTTTCCATCTGGTAGGTCGAGCCAGTCAGGGCGCGAGGACGCTCCCGCTTGCGCGATGGCTTCTTGCTCTCCATCGGCATCGCATCAACAGCATCTTCCGGGTCTGCTTCTTCCTTTTTTGCTACCGAGAGCACCTGCATGTCGCGGGAACCGTCGCGGTAGATGGTGACCCCTTTACAGCCCTGCTTGTAAGCGAGGCGGTAAACAGTGGAAACATCTTCTTTGGTGGCGTCGTTGCAGAAGTTGACCGTTTTGGAGACCGCGTTGTCACAGTGGCGCTGGAAAGCGGCCTGCATCAGCACGTGGTCTTCCGGAGTGATGTCGTGGGAGGTGACGAAGATCCGACGGATGTCTTCCGGGACCGCGTCGATGCCCTGAACGGTGCCTTTTTCGGCAATCTCCTGCATGAGCTCTTTTGAGAAAAAGCCTTGTTCTTTGGCCATTTTTTCGAAGATCGGGTGGACCTCGATCAGCTTGTTGTTGTCGAGCACCTGGCGCACGTAAGAAACTGCAAACAGGGGCTCAACACCGCTGGAACAGTTGGCAATAATTGAAATGGTGCCGGTCGGCGCGATGGTGGTACAGGTGGAGTTGCGGATCGGCTCGCTGCCTGGCTTGTCGTAGGTACTGCCCTTGAAGTTCGGGAAGGCGCCACGTTCTTCAGCAAGTTTGATCGACTCCTCATGCGACTTGTCGTTGATGAACTTCATCACCTTTTCGCCGAGCTTGATGGCATCCTTGCTGTTGTATGGGATGCCGAGCAGAATCAGCATGTCGGCCCAACCCATAACGCCGAGCCCGATCTTGCGGTTAGCGCGGGTCATCTCGTCAATTTCCGGCAACGGGTACTTGTTGGCCTCGATGACGTTGTCAAGGAAACGGGTCGAGAGCTTGACGGTCTCTTCCAGTTTGTCCCAGTTGACGCCGTTGTCCTTGACCATGTTGGCCAGGTTCAGCGAGCCGAGGTTGCAGGACTCGTAAGGGAGGAGAGGCTGCTCACCGCAAGGATTGGTGCTTTCAATTTCCCCGATATGAGGAGTCGGGTTGTCACGGTTGAGGCGATCGAGGAAGATGATTCCCGGCTCGCCGTTGCTCCAAGCCATATCAACGATCTGGTTGAATACCTTGGAGGCGTTGAGTTGTTTGACGACGTTGCCGTTTCGCGGATTGATAATGTCATAATCTTCGCCTTTTTCGACCGCTTCCATAAAGGCCTCGGTCATGCCGACAGAGATATTGAAATTGGTCAAGACGGTCTGATCCCGCTTGGCCATGATGAAATCCATGATATCCGGATGGTCTACGCGCAGAATGCCCATGTTGGCGCCGCGGCGGGTGCCGCCTTGTTTGATGGTTTCAGTGGCGGCATCAAACACCGACATGAAGGAGAGAGGTCCTGAGGAGACACCGCTGGTCGACTGAACTTCGTCGTTGGCCGGGCGGATGCGTGAAAAGGAAAACCCGGTGCCGCCGCCACTTTTGTGGATCAGGGCGGTGTTTTTGATCGCTTCGAAGATGCTCTCCATCGAATCGCCTACGGGCAGAACGAAGCAGGCCGACAGCTGGCCCAATTCGCGGCCGGCGTTCATCAGGGTCGGAGAGTTCGGCAGAAAGTCGAGCTCGGTCATCATCTGATAGTAGCTTTTTTCGAAGGAGGTCTTTTTCCCTTTGCCCTTCGGTTCAGCGGCATCAATGGTTTTTGCGACCCGTTTAAACATATCGACCGGAGTTTCAAGCGGGTTACCTTCAACATCTCGTTTGAGGTAGCGCTTGGCGAGAACGGTCATGGCATTCTTTGAAAGTTTCAGGAGCTCGTTATTCTGCGATTTGGCCATTTAAAAACCCTTTCTTTTCCAACACTTTTCAGTCAATTAAATATAACAATAATGGTTACTGTTTGACACAATATTTTGTAGTGACAGAATATAGAACACTACATATGGTGTCTGTCAAGGTTCTAAATATTAAAATTGAGCTTTATTCGGGTGCTGAGGAATCGACTATGGATTGTGCGAAAAGCTACTGTAATATGTTGACATATTTATCTTTAATTAAGCTGGGAAATCTCATCACTGGTGCTGCTTATGATTTCCTATAGTTACGCTTGAGGTTCGGGTTGAATTTGGTTATTCTGCGCCGATACTATTCAAGATAATGCTCTGCCTGTTAAGCTTTACCTATCTTGTTCCTTCATCTCCGAGGATTTGAAATATATGGCCGGTGAAAAAATACTGATTGTTGACGACGAAGCGGGTATGCAGCGTTTGATGTCTCGTGTCTTGGAGCGTGAAGGATATCTGACCACTCCGGTTGGCTCGGCCAAGGAGGCTTTGGAACTGATCTCAACCGACAGTTACGACCTGGTGGTGACCGATATCCAGATGCCGGAAATGAACGGCCTCGAACTGTTGCGTGAGATCAAGGAGTTTGACCCGTCTCTGCCGATTGTCGTGATGACCGCCTATGGCACAGTCGAGAGCGCTGTCGAGGCGTTACGCAATGGCGCATACGATTATCTGACCAAACCTTTTGAAACCGATGAGATCCGGCTGGCAGTGGCCAAAGCATTGGAGCATAAGCGGCTGGTGGCGGAGAACCGTTACTTGCATCAGGAACTGGATGACCGCTATCAGTTCAGTGGCATTGTTGGCAATTCGCCGCTGATGGCGGATGTGTACGAAATGGCCGCTTCGGTTGCTATCAGTAACGCCAGTGTCTTGCTTACCGGCGAGAGCGGTACCGGTAAAGAGCTGGTGGCGCGTTCGATTCACTATAATTCTCCCCGTAAGGAAAAGCCGTTTGTTGTGCTGAACTGTGCCGTTTACTCGGAAGGGGTCCTGGAGAGTGAACTGTTCGGCCACGAAAAAGGCGCTTTTACCGGGGCCGTTACGCAGAAAAAGGGCCGCTTCGAGCTGGCGAACCAGGGGACCCTGTTTATTGATGAAGTCGCTGAGATGACCGCCTCCGCACAGGTTAAACTGCTGCGGGTGATTCAGGAGCAGGAGTTCGAGCGGGTTGGCGGAGACCGGACCATCAAGACCGACGTGCGGATCGTCGCGGCCACCAACAAGGATCTCGCCGAGCAGGTCAAGAAAGGGGAGTTTCGCGACGATCTCTACTATCGTCTCAATGTCATCCATATTGAGCTGCCCCCGCTGCGCGACCGGCGTGAGGATATCGAGCCGCTGGCGCAGCATTTTCTGGACAAGTATATCCGCGAAACCGGCAAGAAAATCTCCCAGATTGCCCCCAAGGCATTGGCCAGCATGGTCGGATACGACTGGCCCGGCAACGTTCGTGAACTGCAGAACGCGGTTGAGCGGGCCGTTGTCCTTTGCCGCAGCGATGTCATCACGCCCCGTGAGCTGCCGCGCGATGTGATCGGCGACAGTGAGATCTGCCTGACCCTGCCGCAACAGGGAGGGAACCTGACCGAGATTCTTGAGGATTTGGAACGTCAGTTGATCATCCAGACTCTCCGCCAGCAGGGGGCTTCTCAGACCCGCGCCGCTGATATCCTCGGGATTGCCCGCACCACTCTACGCTACAAAATGGAAAAGTACGGACTGATCGACAAGCAGGAATGACAGATACCCGTCAGAACTGGCGGCAGGCTGTCTGCAAACAGTCAAGAAATGCATCGATTCCAACCCGATAGCGCTGTTTTTTGGGCGTTAAAACCGGTACGTTCTTTGCTCATCTAGCTTTCCAACTTTTTTATGGAAAGACTTTCCGCAATGGTTACATTTTCTAAACTGATTATCGCTCTGCTGATGCTATTGATCGCACTGCCGGCCAGCGCCTGTTTTGGGCCGAAACTTTATCTCGCCACTGCAGCCGGCGAGGATGGCGAACTGCTCTATCATCTGCTGTCGATCTACATTAAAGAGAAGACCGGGGTTGAATCGATACGGGTCGAGATCGGTGCGCAAGAAACGGCAGAAGGCTTGCTGCGGCAGGAAAAGGTCGATCTGGCTTTTCAGGATACCGCCAGCGCTACTTGGGATAGCCTGATGGACGTTGACAAAGAGCTGTTTCTGCTGACCGGCTCTCGGCCAACCACCGACCTGCAGTTCACCACCGTCCCTCGGACTGTCATCAAGTTCGATAAGCTGTTCAAGTCAGAAGACCTGCGCTTGCTGAGGAAACAGGTTGCCTCCGGTGTCCTGCCGGCGACCGCGGTGCGTCAACTCTTCATGCAGCGCGGCTGGATATGAGAAACCGGTTTGCCATCATCTGTACTGTTCTGCTGCTCGGCTGTGCGGCCGGACAACCAGCTCCGCAGGTTATTGACCCTCTGCAGTTGCCGGTGATCGGTGGGACACTGCCTCAGGATCTGCTGCTGGATGGTAATTACCTGCTCTCCGCCGACCTCCAGGTCCCGGCCGGTCTGACTCTGACGATCGAGCCGGGCACGACCATCTATGTGCAACCTTCCGACAGCACCAAAATTGATCCTGAGTTTCTCTCCCGCGAAGTCGAAGTCCTGGTTCGCGGCGCTCTGCAGGCTGTTGGGACGGCAGAAAGACCGATCGTTTTCAAACCGGTGACCGATGATCCCAAAGCGATTCTCTGGTCCGGTCTGCAGCTGATCGATACCGATCAGGTTCAATTGGCGCATGTCGTCATCGAGCAGGCCGAGGCGGGAGTGCTCTGCCTGAACGCTTCTCCACGGATCCGCTCCCTGCGGGTTCTGCGCAGTCGCTACGGCGTGCTGCTGCAGCAGCAGAGTGCGCCGGTGATCACTGACAGTTCGATAGCCGATGGCGAGGCGGGCTTGTTTTGCTGGGATCAGAGCGCGCCACAGGTGAGTGGCAGTCGGATAAGCGAACAGCAGGAGGAGGGGCTGTATATCGGTCGGGAGTGTCGTGGCATCTTCAGCGACAACCTGATTAGGGGGAATGATCGCGGCGTCGTGTTGCCGGTTGGTGTTGAGTTTGCGGCATCGAATCAGCTGGTCGACAATCGGCAAACGTATCGGCGCTATCCGGAAGGGCAGAAATGATGCTGCGCCTGCTGTTGATTCTGCTCCTTCTGCCGCTGCCGGCCCAGGCCCTGCTGCATTATCAGGGTGAGACCTCTCTCTATAAGGATACCGTCTGGGAAGGGGAGGTGTTGATAGACGGAATTCTGACGGTGGCCATGGGCATAACGCTTGAAATTCGCCCTGGAACCCGCGTCCGCTTCACCCGTTACGATAGTAATTCTGATCAAATCGGTGAACACGAAATTTTTATCCAGGGGCGGCTGCTGGCACGCGGTACGGCGGAGCAGCCGATTGTCTTCACTTCGGCTGAAGCAACGCCCAGGGTGGCCGACTGGGGGGCGCTCAACATGATGATGAGCGAGATCGAGCCGAATATCCTCGAGCATTGCCTGGTGGAGTACGCCTATCGGGGATTTCACGCCCATTTCTCCAGGGCCGAATTGCGTAACAGCAGTTTCCGCAACAACCAGCGAGGCGCCCAGTTCCAGGAGTCTGACGTGCTGATCGAGGATTGCGCGTTTATCGGTAATTTTAACGGTCTGCAGTTTCGCGATTCGACAGTCAACCTGAAACGCAACCTGGTTTCACAGAATAACTGGGGGGTTCGGGCGGTTTTCGTCAATCTGCAGCTGGACGATAGTGTCATCAGTAATAACCGCATCAACGGCATCAGTCTGCGCGATTCGGAGTTTGTCATCTCGAACAGTCAGATCGAAACCAACCGTCGTGGTTTATATCTGCAGCGCAGCCGAGGCGAGGCGCGAAGCAATCTGTTCAGCAGTAACCTGGAACATGGCATCTATCTTGAAGATAGCTTGATTGAGTTGTCAGGCAACCGGATCAGCAACAATGGCCGGTCCGGAATCAAGGTGCAGCATGCCGGTGGTGAAGTGAGCGGTAACCATATCACTGGCAACCACCAGCAGACCCTGGTGAATGACAGTGTGGATGATTTTGAGGTTGGCGCTAACTGGTACGGAGAAGCTCCGCTGCTGATTATCGACCACGAATTGCGGCCGGCAGTTGGCAGGGTCATCGTTGCGACCCCTTTAGCTGGACCGGTGGTGGAAGAATAGATTATTTGTGATGAGGTTTACTTTGCGCATAGTGGGGAAAATGTTGATCGGACTGCTGCTTTTTTCATTGGTAGCATGCCAGGGTTCCGGCGAGCGGCCGGTCATGAAGATCGGTTATATGAATTGTAACAGCGAAGAGGAAACCCTGAACCGGTTTCGACCGCTGACCAAATATTTGTCCGATAAGCTGAACATCGAATTCCAGGCGATCCCGGTTGATACTCAGGATTTTCCGGAACGATTTGCCGCTGGCGAGTTCGATTTTACCCACACCAATTCGCTGGTTTACGTGATCATGCGTGAAAACCAGCAGATTGAGCTGGTGGCTACGGAAAAAAGGGGCAATTACGGTTCACACACCGCCGGTTCGATCATTGCCAAGAAGGGGAGTGGCATCGAGAAACTGGAGGATATCAAGGGTAAGCGGATGATCTTCGGCCCGCAATTGGCGCCGAGTGGTTTTTTGGCTCAGTATGATCTGATGCTGCGTGAAGGAATCGATCCGGAACTGGATATCGCCTACTACGCGATACCGTCCGGCTCCTTCAAACATGAAAAGGTCGTTTACGCCGTTTACTTCGGTGAGTTTGATGTGGCTGCTGCGCCGTCGCTCGATCTTGAGCTGATGACCCGTGAAGGGAAGATTACCGCCGATGATTTCGTAATCCTCGGCCAAAGCCCGATCTTTCCTTACTGCACTTTCGGCGCCCGTAAGGACCTCGACCCGGAGCTGGTGAAGAAGTTTCGTCAAGTGCTGGTCGATTTGTCCCATGCCGAGACTGTCGATTATCAGGGTGAGCAGTTAAAGGTTCTGGCATCGGCCTGGATTGATGGTTTCGAAGCACTGCAGGACAGTGATTACGACCTGCTGCGGGAGATGGCCAAGCGCGCCAATATGCCGCCCTATCAGGAGTTTTAAGGATTGCTGAAAGATCGTTTTGACATATTGCTCGGAGTTCTGTTGCTGATCTGTGCCGCTGCGACCGGTGCTTTGCTGATCGGCAGTGGCTCTCAGGCATCGCAGTCGAGTCTGGCAGTTGATAAAGCGATTGAACGGGATATGGCTTATCAGGCCAAGGTCAGTTTTCTGCAGCAGCTTTACGCGCCGGTCAATGAGTTACGGACTGGCGGTCAATACGAATCAGCCCTGTTGAAGCTGGACGAACTGTCACGCCGTTATCCGGATGAGGCCCACGGTGAACTGCTGCGCGGTGAACTCTTGCTGAAACTGCAGGCAGTCCCGCAGGCGGTGGAGCATCTGGCACAGGCGGTACGGATGAATGGCGATTATGTCGACCAAAACAGCCCTATGTCGCGGCGGACACTGATCGACCAGCTATTGGAGCAACAGCTGCCGAAACTTAAGGAGAAAGCAGCGTCGCAAAGTACGGCTGTATTGCAGGCCGCATTGAGGAATCTTTACTATTTGCAGGGCCGGATGGCCGGAGGGTGTGAGTGATGCGCCAGGCGCTGCGTGATCCGCATACCTGGTTTGTAATGGTCGCAGGTGGCCTGCTCGGCCTGTTCGGCGTCTGGCTGGCGGTGCTCGGGAACCCGGAGAATTCTGGCATCTGCGTCTCCTGTTTTTTGGAGAACAGCGCCGGTGCCCTCGGTTTGCACGATAACGCGCGGATGCAGTACCTGCGTCCGGAGTTGATCGGTTTTGTGCTCGGTTCTTCGTTGTCGGCACTCGGTTTTCGCGAGTTTTCCTCCAGGGGGGGCAGCGCTCCGTTACCGCGCTTGCTCTCCGGGGTTTTCCTGATCGTCGGCTGTGCGGTCTTTATCGGTTGTCCGATCAAGTTGTTTTTGCGCGTAACCGCTGGCGATTGGACCAGCCTGCCGGGCCTGTTCGGTCTGGTGGTCGGTGTTTGGCTCGGTCTTAAAGCTTTGGCGGCTGGTGTGCATCTGGGAAGTGCCAAAAAAGAACGTGGCGGTTCCGGTTTCTGGACCCCGCTGCTGTTTTTATTGTTACTCGGATTCCTGCTGCTGCGGCCCGGGTTTATTCTGTTCTCCGATCGCGGCAGTGCCGCAGAAGCTGCACCTGTGATGATCGCACTTGGTATCGGTCTGTTGCTCGGTGCGCTCGCCCAGCGAACCCGTTTCTGTATCACCGGGGGGCTGCGCGATCTACTGGTGATGGGCTTGCGCGCGCAGCTGTTCTGGGGCTTTTTGATCTTTATCCTGATTGCCTTTACCGGTTCGCTGGTAAGTGGTGGTTTTAATCCCGGTTTTTACGGGCAGCCGGGGGCACACCTCGATATGCTCTGGAGTTTTCTCGGGATGCTGCTGGTCGGTTCGATTTCGGTGTTGATTGGTGGCTGCCCTTTCAGGCAGTTGATCAAGGCGGGCGAGGGTGATGCCGATGCCGGGCTGGTCGTGGTCGGCATGTTCCTCGGAGCCGGGCTGGTACAGTCCTGGCAGCTGGCAGGGACCGCGGCTGGTGTTCCCTTGTACGGCAAAGTGGCTGTGATCGCTGGCTTGGCGTTCTTCTTGTTGAACCTGCTGCTGTTTCGCGAACGCGAAACAGCTTAGAAAGAGTGAAAGGTCTGATTTTGTCTGTATTGCAACGTAATCCCGAAATTGTCTGGCGGCATGAAAAACGTCGAGAACAACAGGTGCTGCAGGCGCTTGCAGAGGGGGGCGATGTTGAAGAACGGGGGACTGTCATCCTGTTGATTTCCGGCATGATGCATCAGCTCAATCTGCTCGGCGGAATGATCTGGGACCTCTGCGACGGAACCCGCAGTGAAGGACAGATCGTCGATTGCTTGTTGGAAGAATTTGAGGTTGAACGCGAAGTTCTGTCTGAGGATGTGAGCGAATTTGTTCAGGACCTGTTGCAGCGAGAGTGGTTGATTTATGGCTGATGCAATTACCGAGCAGTTTTCTGCTCCACTGACCTTTAACTGGACCCTGTCCTACAAGTGTAATTTTACCTGCAGCCATTGCTACAGCCGTGATGAAGTTGCTGAAGAGTTGCCGACCGCACAGATCAAGCAGATCGTTGATGTGCTGGCGGAGCAGCAGGTGCCGTTTATCAATTTCGGTGGTGGCGAGCCGCTGATTCGTGAGGATCTGCTGGAAGTCACCAGCTATGCCTCCAGTAAGGGGTTGAATGTCTCGATGAATTCCAACGGCTGGTTACTCGATCATGCGACCGCCCAGCAGATCAAGGATGCCGGGTTTAAAAGTGTCGGGATCAGTATCGACAGTGCAGAAGGGGCGTCGCACGACGATTTCCGCAACCGCAACGGCTCGTTCGAGCGGGCGACGGCGGCTCTCGATGCTTTGCACTCTGTGGGCGTCAAAACCACCATGAGTTCCGTGATCTCGCGGATCAATTTTATGGATTTTCGTTCTTTGCTTGATCTGGCTCGCAAGCACAAGGTGGCGCAGGTATTCCTGCATAACTTCAAGTGTAGTGGCCGGGGCTTTAAAAATCGTGAAGACCTCGATCTGACCCCTGAGGAGTGGAAGGGCTTTTATGTTGAGGCTCTTCGGGTCAAAAGCGAAACCAAGGATCTGTTGATTTCGTTTGATGATCCGGTGATCGCGTCTTTGCCTGGTTACGAAGATAACCCGCTGGTCAAGGGGAGTAGTTGCGGTAAACTGTCCCTTCATTTACGCCCCAATGGCGATATTACTCCCTGTGGGTTTATTCCATTGGTGGTTGGTAATATTTTGAAAGATGATTTTGAGGATCTGTGGTACAATTCACCTGTTTTGAACGGTATGCGCAACAAAGAAGCCAAAGGCAAGTGTCAGGGCTGCGGTGCCTATCAGGATTGTCTAGGCGGCTGCACGGCACGTGCTTTTGCCACGACCGGTGATCTTAGTGAGCCAGATCCTCATTGTTGGAAATAATCGCACAGGCAACAGAACATTAACCCGAAAAACCCTGAAAGGAGGTCAGCCAATGAAGAAGTATATCAAGCCCCGGGTGGTCGGTTCCTCGAACGTACACCCCTGCTGAAACTCTGGGGGAGGCGCTGTCGCCTCCCCCAGTTTCTTTTCTGGATATTGAATTATGGCTGTTGATTTGCTCGATGCACCCTTGAGACTCAGTTGGGATCTTGCTGCTGATCTGCTTAATGCCGATCAACTACAGCAGATTGCCCGACAGTTACTCGATGCGGGTGTTTTTTTTGTCGCTCTGGAAGCGGAGCCTCTGCAGCACCCAGCTGTTTTGCCATTACTGGAAACACTGACCACTGGCGGTTGTCAGCTTTCTCTCGTGCTGAAAGGAGAGAGGGGCGAGCTCGCTCTGCTCGAGTCGATCCCGAAGTCGGTTTCCTTGTCTCTTGACTGTGCTGCGGCCGTTGTCGATGGCCAGCTGGATCTGCCTCTATTGAAGCAGCGGTTGGATCAGCTCAGTTCGGCTGGGTTTGCCCCCTCGCTGCTCTGGGTTCCGCGTCACGGAGAACTTCCGCTTATCCTTGAATTGTTAGACTTTTGCGCTGCCGAAAAGGTGAACTGTTTTAAGTTGCCAAACCAGAAAATCGGTGTTAATTCTGATTTGCAAAGGTCGTTTCTGCCTGATTGTAATGATCTTGAGCAGTTAACAAGGCTGGTTCGTTCCTCCGGAGTCCCGCAAATACCCAATCTGCAGCTAGAGGTTCACGATCTTTTTCTCTGGGAATTACTGCAACCTTTAAGTGGTGGCAGCAGGAGTGAATACGGTGGGTGTCAAGCTGCCAACAGTCTGGGGTATATTGATAAATATGGGCAGTTGTTCCCCTGTGCGTCGTGGCCCCAACCACTCGGTGATATAACCCAGGAGAATCTGCTCGACCTCTGGCAGTCTCAGCTGCGCATGCAAATTCGGCAGCAGATAACTGAAATCCCGGTCGGTTGTGAAGGGTGTCGTGATTATGAGATCTGTTTTGGCGGCTGCCGCGGCTTGTCCAGTTTTTGCCGGGATGATGGACTGAAAAGGGATCTGCTCTGCAGCGCGCTACGCTAAGTTTGAAAGAATCCGCAGGATGAAAGAACTGATTTATCTCGACAACGCAGCAACCAGCCATCCGAAGCCGGAAGCCGTCTATCAGGCAGTTGACAAGGCGCTCCGGATGGGAGCCAGCCCCGGTCGCGGCGGCTATCAACAGGCTTTATCTGCTGAACGGCTGGTTTTTGAGACCCGCGAAGCGCTCGCTCAGCTTTTTAATATCGCGGATTCAGAGCGCATCATTTTTACTGCCAATGCCACAGCAGCCATCAATCAAGCTTTGTTCGGTTTGCTGGAAGCTGATGACCGGGTCGTTACCACCAGTATAGAGCACAATGCGGTCACCCGCCCTTTACGGGCATTGCAGGATCGGGGCGTTGAGGTCATTAAAGTTCAAGCCGATCCGGGGAGCGGGATCGTCTCAGCGGCTGCTTTAAAAAAAGCCTGCCTTGAGGCAAAAACCCGTTTGTTGTTGGTCAATCATTGCTCTAATGTTTTTGGTGCCAGGCAACCGATCGAAACTTTGGGTACCTGGTGTCATCAGCACGATATTCTGTTCATGGTCGACGGCTCCCAGTCTGCCGGGAGTGTTCCTCTCGATTTCCAGGCTCTCAATGTCGATCTTTTTGCTGCTCCCGGACATAAAAGTCTGCTAGGTCCACAAGGGACCGGATTTCTTTATGTACACAAAGACCTGGCATTAACTCCACTAACTTATGGTGGCACCGGGGCCAACTCCCATTCTGACCTGCCGCCGGAGGAATTGCCTGAGCGACTGGAGTGCGGAACTTTCAATCTGCCGGGACTGGCGGGGTTGCGTACTGCTGTAGAGTTCCTTTTGGAGGTCGGGGTTGAAAAAGTTCACCAGCATGAGCAGCATCTTCTGCAGCTTCTGGTTCAGGGTTTAAGGCAGATCGATGGAGTTATAGTCTACGGACCAGAGTTGCCGGAACAGCGTGGGGCAGCGGTGTCCTTTAATATCGAGAAATGCGATCCCGCCGAAGTCGGATTTCGCTTGGATTACGAAGAGAATATCTGTGTCCGCGTTGGATTGCAGTGTGCCCCGGATGCTCATCGAACGATCGGTACTTACCCGCAGGGAACGGTTCGCGTCAGTCCTGGGTATTTTACGACAGAAGCGGAACTGGAACTTTTCCTGCGGGCGATTGCTCGAATCGCCGGGTCGTACTGAAGACAGTCTGGTACTTGCTCATAAGGGATGCGATAATGAAATGCTTGTTTAGATTAATAGTTGCCTTGATCCTGTTCAGTTTGTTACAAGCATGCTCTTTAGCGCCGGAGACTCCGGTGACGCGAAAGCAGCTACTTAACAGTGGTGTTTATCGAGCCTTCCAGATCGAAGAGTCTCCAGAGGAAATTCTCAATGCTCTGAATATGGAAGGGGAGGTTGTCGTTAAGGCAATGGAAGGGAAGTATCCGGTATTTGTCAAGTTTATGGCGACTGATGAGGGGCTGAAAATCAGTTCTTATGGTCGCTGATATAGAGTTTAACTACTTTATCGAAAGTTGATATGAAATGAAAACTTACGTTTTAGATACGAATGTATTGCTCCACGATCCCCAGGCCCTACTGAAGTTTCAAGATAATACCGTCATTGTGCCGTTGACTGTGATTGAAGAGATTGACCGTTTCAAAAAAGAACAGAGTGAAACCGGTCGCAATGCTCGGCAGATTTCACGGATGATCGATGGTTTCCGCGAAAAACACAAGTTGCTTGATGGAGTCCCGCTGGAGAATGGTGGCACCTTCAAGGTGGCGATCTATCGAGAAGAATTTCTCAAGAAACTGCCGCCAGAGTTGCAGGTTGACCAGGGCGATAACCGGATTATCGCTGTTGCGAAAGATCTGCAGGAAAGCTCACCTGAAGGTTCGATTTTCTTTATCACCAAAGATATTAACCTGCGGATCAAGGCCGATACTATCGGCATGATTGCCGAAGATTACCAGAACGATAAAATCGCAATAGATGATCTTTACACCGGCACCAGTGAAATGATGGTCAGCCGGGAGCAGGTTGATCAGTTTTTCGAGCTGGGACATTTGGAAATTGAAGGGGAGTTTAACGCCAACCAGGGTTTGACCCTGATTGATGAAACCAACCCCTCTCATTCCGCCATCGGTCGTTATGACTCTCTCAAGCAGCAGGTGAAAAACCTGCTGCGTGTGCCTAAGGAAGGTGTCTGGGGAATTCATCCGCGTAATCGTGAACAGCAGTTTGCTTTTGATCTGTTGCTTAACGACGATATTCAGCTGGTCTCACTGGTTGGTAAGGCGGGGACTGGCAAGACCCTGCTGGCGATTGCCGCCGGCCTGTTGAAAACCGCGGATGAAAGTGTCTACAGCCGCTTGCTGGTGTCTCGCCCGGTCTTTCCGATGGGCCGCGACCTGGGATTTCTTCCTGGTGATGTGGAGGAAAAACTGGCTCCCTGGATGCAGCCGATTTTTGATAATGTTGAGCTGTTGTTGTCGAGCGTTGAGGAAGGGGGCAAACGCAAGCGTGGCTACCGAGAGCTGATCGACCTTGGATTGATGGAAATTGAGCCATTGACCTATATTCGTGGCCGTTCGATCCCGCGTCAGTACATGATCGTCGATGAGGCGCAGAACCTGACGCCGCACGAAATCAAAACCATCATTACCCGGGCCGGAGAAGGCACCAAGATAGTCCTGACGGGCGATCCGTACCAGATCGATAATCCTTATGTCGATTCTGCCAGTAACGGCCTGACATACGCTGTCGAGCGGCTCAAGGGACAGGAAATTGCCGGACATATGACCTTGAGTAAGGGGGAGCGGTCATCCTTGGCGGAATTAGCCGCTAACCTGTTGTAAACATAACCAGGCTATTAAGATCATCAGACTATGCTATTACTCGCGTTAGAAAGTTCCTGCGACGAAACAGCTGCCGCTGTGGTGCGCGACGGGAAAGAGATCCTTTCCAACCTGATTGCTTCACAAGCCGATGTGCACGCCATCTATGGCGGCGTTGTCCCTGAACTTGCATCACGGCGGCATCTTGAGGTAATTAATCCGCTGGTTGACGAGGCTCTGCAGCAGGCCGGCGTCGTAAAAAAGCAACTTGAGGGTGTTGTCGTCACGCGCGGTCCGGGCTTAATCGGCGCTTTACTGGTTGGTTTGTCGTTTGCCAAGGCGTTTGCCTACGCCTGCCAGATCCCGGTCATCGGAGTCCATCATATTGAAGGGCATATTCTGGCCATCCAGCTTGAGGAACAGGTCGAATATCCATTCCTTGCCGCTGCGGTTTCCGGTGGTCACACCCACCTGTTTCGGGTCGATGGCATCGGCCGCTACCGGCTGCTGGGTCGGACGGTTGACGATGCGGCTGGTGAAGCCTTTGATAAAGTCGCCAAAATGCTCGGCCTTGGCTACCCGGGTGGGCCGATTATCGACAAGCTGGCGCAGAACAGTGATGACGGCGATATCGTTTTTCCGCGGCCCTTATTGAAGAAAGATAATCTGGATTTCAGTTTTTCCGGGATGAAGACCGCAGTTCTGAATCACTTGAACCGACTTGATGGCGCCCCGGATAAAACGCAGCTTGGACAGATTGCCTCGGCGTTCCAGACGGCTACGGTCGACGTGATCACGAAAAAGGCGTTACGGGCTGCCGCGGCGGAAGGTTTAAACCGGATCGTCATTGCTGGAGGTGTCGCTTGTAACAGCGGCTTGCGCCGGCGCTTTGCCGAACTGGCCGCGGAAAATGGCCTGGATGTTTATTTCCCGAAACCGATTCTCTGTGCTGATAACGCAGCAATGTTAGCGGTCGCCGGCGATCATTATCTGGCACAGGGTTTTCGCTCCGGGTACGATCTCAACGCTGTTTCCAGTTGGCCTCTGGAACAGGCAGGAGTCTTTTAGGGCAGGAATTATGTGGCAGCGCGTTGGTTTTTTCAGGCAGTTTAAGCTCAACCTGATCCGCCTGATTCGTCTTCAGGCGGAACCGGACGCTGTCGCGCGTGGCATGGCCCTTGGCCTTTTTATCGGTATGACCCCGACCTTCGGCATCCAGATGCTTCTGGCGCTGCTATTTGCCTTTTTGCTGCGGCAGAATAAAATTGCCGCCTTGATCGGCGTCTGGAATACCAATCCATTGACCGCTCCGATAATCTACGGGATGGAGTATGAAGTTGGTCGCGTGTTGCTGGGCTTGCCACACCCGGATGCAGCCATCAGTTTTACCTATGGAACCCTTCAGGAACTCGGTTGGTTGGTCGCCACGCCACTTTGCTTGGGGAGTCTTGTTGTTGGTATCCCAGTCGCTTTGATTGGCTATGCTTTGACTCTCCATTTAATTCCGGTAATGCGTCAGTGGCGGATTCCGCGCTGGCCCCGTTCGCATCGGAGTGAGAAATCCGCTGAATGACTGCAATCGGTTATCGCACCAAGAAACGTTTCGGCCAGCATTTTTTACACGACCGTTCAGTGATCGACAAGATCATCACTGCCGCCAACCTGGACCTCGATCAGGAGGTCGTTGAGATTGGACCTGGGCTCGGCGTGTTGACTGACCAGTTGCTGCCGGCCGCTGCACATGTTCATGTCATGGAGATCGACCGGGATCTCATCGCCCGGCTGGAGGGTCGTGAAGATGATCGTTTGACGGTCCACCCCGGAGACGTTCTCAAACTTCCCTGGAACGATATTCTTTCGCAACCACCTTACACTCTGGTTGCAAATCTGCCGTACAACATTTCCAGCCAGATCGTGTTCCGCCTGCTGGAACATCGCCAGTTGTTTCAACGGATGGTCTTGATGTTTCAGCGAGAGGTCGGTGAACGATTGGTGGCTGAACCTGGCGGTAAGGACTACGGAATTCTCTCGGTTCTTTGCCAGTTGTGGTATGACATCGACGTGGTAACCCTGGTCAAACCGGGCGCTTTTAATCCGCCCCCGAAAGTCGATTCAATAGTTCTGAATTTTCAACCTCTCGCCCAACCACGTGTCGATCCAATCGATGAATGCTTTTTCCAGAGAGTCGTAAAGGCAGCTTTTACCCAGCGGCGTAAGACATTGCGTAATAGTTTGCTGGCCAGTGGATTTGCTCCGGTTGAGATCGACAAGGCTTTGTCTGCCGCGGAAATTGCCCCTGGCCGGCGCGGTGAAACCCTCTCCCTCGAAGAATTTTCTTCCCTTGCCAAAAATTTGTTTCCCCCCCGCCAAATAAATATCAGTTAACCTTCGCTTGATAACCATCTAACCATCGACTATTATTTCTGAATGCAACTGCAGGCAATACCGTTTGTCGTTATAAGACATTGATCTTGTTTTGGAAATCTCTTAAGGAGTGCTCGATGAAGGTAACTGTGACTCGTGGTGGCCGTATAACGAGTGAACAAAATATGAGCGTACAGGATGAGATTCTTGAGCAAGAATTGAAACGTCAGGGGAAAGTGGAGTCTCTGCCGATTTATGCTCGTATAGGTGAACTTCTCGGGCAACAGATTCCGGCCAATTTTCTTGCGGCTATTTCAATGGAAGAAGTGGTCAGTCATCTGTGTCAGGCCGGCCAGTTCTTACTGCAGCGTGAGCGTGAAATCAAAGTCGTATTGCAACCCCAGAAGGATTCAGGCCATTACTTTTTGTTCAGTAATTCTCCGGATGCCAACCATATTTTTTCTACCGTGCAGGAATTTCTTCACCGGAGATCACTGCATTTCAGAGTGATTTGTCATCCGATATTTTCCACCAAACGGGACATGGGAAGATTACAGCAGATCACTGAAGGTGATCGTTCTTTAGAACAGGAATCTTTTCTCTGGTTGGAGCTTGAGCAGTTACCCAAACGGCTTGTCGGAGATTTAGAGCAGGGTGTTGAAAAGATTATTTTTGCAGCTTTGACGATTAGTCGTCATCGCTCGCTGACTTTGCAGAAATTCAATCGTTTATCCAAGGTCAAAAATTTACGTAAATTTACCGATCTGTTTGACTGGTTGCAGGAGGATAACTTCATCCCGGTGGCCAGCCGTTGTTATCGCTATAAACGTGATGGAGGTGAACAGCAAGTCGTTGAAATGACCGAAGAGGCGCTGGGGTTGCGGGAGTTTTACGACCAGCCTTTTGACGTCAATGTAACTCCGGTTGCGCTTGCGGCTCCCGAAGTCACTCGCATGCATGGACATGGTAGCGATGTGGCGCTGGAAAAAACTGAATTACGTTGTCCTTTGCATCGCTTTGAAAGGCTCTCTTACCTCGGTTTTCGCCAGCCGCTCGGGGATGGTGACTATTGTGAGCATGCGTTCTGGGGATTTTACACCCAGCAGAGTGTCGACAAGAACACCACGTCGATCCCCGCTTTGCGAAAGCGGATCGAAACGGCCCAAAAACAACTCAATATCCCACATCATAGTCACAACTATCGTAAGACGAATCAGATTATCAATACCTTCCCGAAGGTGGAACTGTTTTTGATGGGGAATGACGAACTGCGCCGGATGATCCGTTCTTTTACCCAGATGCACCGTCAGGCAGGGGTTAAGGTGGTGGTTGCTCCGAGTTTGTCAGAGACCGGATTGACCTTGTTGCTGACCATGCCCAAAGAGTACTATTCGGTCGATCATATCAACCGGATAGAAAACTATATCAAACGTTATTTAAGGGCGATTTCTGTTGAGTCGCGCTTGATTCACCTTTCTTCAGATTACCTGTCTCTGCATGTCAACCTGCGCCTAAAATATAACGAAGTGCATATCGAATTACTGCAGTTAGAGCAGGGTTTGACCCGTCTGACTCTGCCCTGGACGCTTAAGTTTCGAGACCTGTTGGAAAAGAACTACGTGGCCGATTCTTTCGATATCTGGGAGCGGTACATCTCCGCTTTTCATCAGGATTACCGATCTCGCACCCATCCTCGGTTTGCCGTTCGTGATGTTCGCAATATTGAACTACTGCTCCGCGAACGTCAGGATTCTTTCGACATCTGGGGGCCATTCCACAAGAAAGACGATTTTTATCGGTTGCAGTACTACAGCCTGCAGGAAAGCTACCTTAACGACCTGATGCCTTTTCTCGAGAATCTCGATCTCTGTGTTATTGAGGAGGTCGACTTTACTCTAGAGGTCGCGCAGGAGCGGGTTTATATCAAAAGTTTTGCCATCCGGCCGAATGCAGTCGGAGTTATCCCTTTTAAGGAGCTGAAGCAGCTGTTGGTCGACGCCTTGCTGATGATGCGGCGTAAAGAGGTAGAAAACGATTATTTACATCGACTGTTGCCATTGACAGGCCTGTCCTGGAAGGAAATCGATGTTTTTCGCGGTTACCGTAATTATTATTTTCAGCTTGGCAATCCGTTTACCAAGCGACGGGTGGCATTCGCCTTGATCAATAATGCCAATGTATCGTTATTGCTCTATCGTTATTTTGAAGGACGCTTCAAGCCGAATAATCGTCTGGCTGATCCGATGCAGCGGGAGTTGGACGTCTTGTCACCAATCAGGCTGGATTTGGCTACCGCGCTGGAAGAGGTCTCTGACCCGAACGAAGACCGGATTCTGCGTACTCTGTTCAACCTGATCGACTCAACGGTACGAACCAACTTCTACCTGCGTTGTCAGCAGGAAGACTATTTCTTCTCTTTTAAGGTCAGCTCTCTCGGTGTCATCGATATGCCGTCACCACGGCCGTTGTATGAAATCTATGTTCATTCTGCAACCATGGAAGGAGTTCACCTGCGTGGTGGCAAGGTGGCCCGCGGTGGTATCCGCTGGTCCGACCGGCCGGACGATTTCCGGACCGAGGTGCTCGGGCTGGTTAAAGCCCAGATGACCAAGAATGCCGTTATTGTCCCAGTCGGTTCCAAGGGAGGCTTTGTCACCAAAAGGAGCAGTGCTGACCGTGAGCGGATGGGCGAAATAGTCAAACATGCTTACCAAACGTTGATGCGTGGTTTGCTCGATCTGACCGATAATCGAACCAGCGGCGGTATTGTTCGGCCGGAAGGGGTCATCGCTTACGACGACTTCGATCCTTACCTGGTTGTTGCCGCAGACAAGGGGACGGCGCATCTGCCTGATACGGCCAATGCGGTCAGTGAGTCTTACGGCTTCTGGCTGGGGGATGCTTTTGCCAGTGGCGGCTCGCACGGTTACGATCATAAGAAGTTGGGGATCACTGCACGGGGTGCCTGGGAAAGTGTTAAACGGCTGTTCCGAGAGATGGGGCACAATACCCAGGAACAGCCGTTCAGTGTAGTCGGTATCGGTGACATGAGTGGTGACGTCTTCGGCAACGGGATGTTGTTGTCACGGAAAATAAAGCTTAAGGCCGCGTTCAACCACATGCATATTTTCCTCGATCCCGATCCCGATCCCGAAGTCTCATACAAGGAACGGGAAAGGCTGTTCAATCTGCCCCGCTCGACCTGGGAAGACTACGACCCGGAATTGATCTCTGGCGGCGGTGGAGTTTTTTCCCGCTCCTTAAAGGAGATCCCGCTTTCGCCACAGGTTGCAGAATGGCTTGGAGTCCGACAAAAAACCACCGATGTTCCTGGGTTGATTCAGCTGCTTCTCAAAGCCGAGGTCGATCTGCTCTGGAACGGAGGCATCGGTACCTATGTCAAGGCGTCTTCTGAGACCAATGAAAACGCAGGAGACCGTGCCAACGATAGTGTCCGCATCGATGCTACCGAATTGCGTGCCAAGGTGGTGGGAGAGGGCGGTAACCTGGGAATGACGCAGTTAGCCCGGATCGAGTATGCCAATAATGGTGGCCGACTCAATACCGATGCCATCGATAACTCTGCTGGGGTCGACAGCTCTGACCATGAGGTTAATTTGAAGATCCTGTTGCAGGTTCTACATCAACAGAAACGGATCAAAAGTGTCGCTGCGGGCTACCGGCTGCTGGATGAAATGGAAGAAACAGTCTGCCAGGACGTACTGGCGAACAACTATACGCAGACTCTGTCGATCTCCCTTGATGAACTTCGTTGCCAGGTCGATGTAGAACCTTATCTGGAATTGCTGGATCGTCTCGGTAGCTCCGGATTGCTGGACCGGCGTGGCGAATACCTTCCGGCCCGCAAAGATGTTTCAGCGCGAAAACCTAGCTGCCTGGTACGGCCGGAACTCTCGGTTCTGCTCGCTTACAGTAAAATGTATCTTTATCGTTCCCTGCTGGATAGTGAATTGTCGAACAACAAGGTTATTAATCATTTACTGTATGATTATTTTCCCCAGCAGGCGATTGATCGTTATCCAGAAGATATACCAAACCATCCGTTGGCTAAGGAAATTACTGCAACCATGCTCACCAATCGAGTCGTTGACCAGGCTGGCAGTACGTTTTGTCAGACCTTAAGTCGCCTGACCGGGCGCAGCCAGGTTACTGTGGCAACGGCTTATCTGCTGTTCGATTACATGCTTGGTGGTCGGCAGATGCGGCAGGCGCTATTTGCTCTCGACAATAAAATCACAACCGATTTACAGTATGGTTTGCTGCTTAAACTTGAAGACGTGCTGCGATCCTACTGTTCCTATGCGCTCAGTAGCGGAATGGCGATGCCAGAAGAAGAAAGCGATCTTGAACGGATTATCAGTCAGCTCCAGGAATATACAGATCTGCTGCCTGATGTGCTGCCGAAAGCGATATGGCAGCAGTGTCAGGTTGAACGTGAGCAGTTGCTTGCCGCTGGTCTAGCACCTGAGATCGCAATGAAATTTGCCGCATTGAAATATCTGGCGGACTTTATTCCTTTAATCTGTCTGTTGCAGGGTTCAGGGCAGAATTTAATGCAACTGGCACGTATGAAAGTGATGGTTGATGAAAAAATCTCCAGCGAATCGATCTTTGAGTTGCTCGAAAAGGTCCCGGTCCAGGATCGCTGGGATCGTCGTGCCAAGGAATCCTTGCTCGGTTCATTACACTCTGTTATGGTTCGGATTGTTCAACAGGTCGCTACCGAGGCAGCGGATAAGCCGCAGCAGTTCTTCATTCAGAGACGGCAGAAAATACGATCTTTCGAGAGTTTACGGCAGTCGCTGGTCACTGAATCACCGCGGAACTTTCATCCCTTTACGGTCCTGCTGCGGGCCTTGGAAAATTTCCTGGCCGGTTAGTCCGAGCGTGTAAGGACATATTCTAATAGTGTAATCGCGGGGCAGGCGTTTGATCGTCTGCCCCGTCGTTAATAAAGAGGAGCATATGCTGAAACGACAATTAGGACCTTGTGTGACCTATTTCCCCCAACCAACATCGCTTGTTGCCAGTGTCGATCAGGATGGTACGACGAACCTGATGACCGCCTCCTGGGTTGGTATCGTCAGTAAGACGCCACCAACGATGGCGATCTCCCTTAATAAGGGTCGTAAAACATACCAAAATATCATTCAGAATCAAGAGTTTGTCGTCAATATGGTGCCCGCGTCGTTGGCTGTTGAGGCAGATTATTGCGGCATTCGTAGCGGAAACAACGAATATAAATTGGAAAAGTCCGGTCTGACTCTCGAGCCGGCTGAATTTGTGAAAGTTCCTTTGTTGGCAGAGTCGCCGCTGAATGTTGAATGTCGGTTTGTGCAAGAGGTAGATCTGGGCGACTATCGCTTGGTGATGGGGGAGATCTTGCAGATTCACGCGGTGGAAAGCGCTTTTGATGATGCCGGTCAGATGGATGTCAGACGCTTTGATCCACTGGTTTATCTTGGTGGTGTTCGAGAATACTGGGATCTCGGTAACTTGCGTGCCCAAGCATATCATGATGGCAAGCGTCTGGTTAAGGAAAGCTGAAGTTGTTTTTTCATGAGAAAAAGGGGCATAATAGCTGAAAAGTAGCTAGACAAGCAAAAGTTCGCTGTGATATATCGTAAACGCCTTTAAGCAGGTGGCCCGGGACTCGTACTGGAGCCAAATACCTGTCGACCATTTCAATATACCGCCTGGATCTTGAGGGACTGGGACGGAAGGTGATACGCCGTTTGCAGAGATTTTCCCTCTGTTAATTAATGCCTTTCGTCTGTTATGAAGGGCAATTTTTGTTTTAAGCTAGGAAATGACTGGTGAATAAACGTAAAACGATTCTTGATATAAGAGCCATGAAGCGGCAGCAGGAAAAAATTACTGTCTTGACTGCTTACGATTATCCCTTTGCCAGATTGATAGATACGGCAGGGATCGACATGATTCTCGTCGGGGATTCAGTCGGCTCGGTCTTTTCAGGCTATGACAATACTCTGCCGGTATCCTTGGATGAGATGATCTACCATACCAAGGCCGTGGTTCGCGGGAGTGAGCAGGCGTTGATCATTACCGATATGCCCTTTATGAGTTACCAGGTCGATATTACCGAAGCCCGCCGTAATGCCGGAAAGTTAATCAAAGAAGCCGGGGCGCATGCCGTTAAGCTGGAAGGCGGCGAGCATATGGCGGAGACGATCCGGGCGATTGTCGATATCGATATCCCGGTTATGGGACACATCGGTTTAACTCCACAGTCGATCCACCGGATGGGTGGTTTCAAAGTTCAGGGTCGCCAGGAGGAGCAAGCGCGCAAAATTCTTGCTGACGCCATAGCGGTAGAGCAGGCAGGGGCTTTCGCACTGGTGCTGGAAGGAATTCCACGCGATCTGGCTAAGGAGGTCACCGCATCGGTCGAGATCCCAACGATTGGAATCGGAGCCGGTGCCGATTGTGACGGTCAGGTTCTGGTGATTCACGATATCCTTGGACTCTGCGATAAATATTCGCCGAAATTCGTCAAACAGTTTGCCGATATCTCTGAAACGATTTCGCAAGGTATCGGTGATTACATTTCTGAAGTCAAATCGGGCGAATTCCCGACCATTGACCACTCCTTCAAATAGCAGCATGAAAACGATCACTTCAGTTGCAGAGATGCAACAGCGGGCTTTGGCGGCCAGGATCGCAGGGCAGAAGATAGCCTTCGTGCCGACCATGGGTTTTCTGCATCAAGGACACCTGTCGTTGCTCGAAGAGGGACGACAGCAGGGGGACCTGCTGATCCTGTCTATTTTCGTCAATCCGACCCAATTTGGTCAGGGGGAGGATTTTGAGGACTATCCCCGCAACCTGCAGCGCGATTCGGAGCTGGCGGAAGCAACCGGGGTCGATATTGTTTTTGCGCCAACCGCCGGCGAAATGTACCCGAAGGGCTACGCAACTTATGTCGATGTGGAAGGGATTACCGAGGTGCTTTGTGGCGCCAGCCGGCCCGGCCACTTCCGGGGTGTGACCACGGTGGTCAGCAAGCTGTTCAATATCGTTCAGCCTGATGTTGCTCTGTTCGGCAACAAGGACTTTCAGCAACTGGCCGTTATCCGCCGCATGGTCCTCGATCAGAATATGCCGGTTGAGATTGTCGGTCTGCCGATTTTCCGTGAAACAGACGGTTTGGCGATGAGCTCGCGCAATGTTTATCTAACGGTCGAGCAACGACAGCAGGCGTTGGTTTTGTCAGGCTCGATTGCAAAGGCGAAAAAACTGGTCGCGGCAGGGCAGACAGAGTGTGTAAAGATCCTTGCCGCCCTGCGGGAGTTGCTTGCGGCACAGCCGGAAGCACGAATCGACTATCTGAAGATTTGTCACCAATTAAGTTTGCAAGAGCAAGCGACTGTTGACGCGGATTCGGTTCTGCTGCTGGCGGTATTTTTCGGTAAAACCCGCCTGATCGATAACAGTTTTCTTTTGGAAGAAATTTGATTCTGTAAGTCAGTGACTCTTCTCAGGGAGCAGTGAGCAGATGACGAAGAAAGAAATGGCCCAGGCCAATCTGGAGAACCTGTACCGGATTTTTACTATCCCGGAAGCGCCCGACTCAACCCTTGGTGCCATCGATCAGGCGATCAGTGACAATGTCACCGGTTTTTTGCAGGAGCATATTGTCGCTCTTGAGCGGGAGCTGGAAGAAATCGAGAAAGATTTCGCTGACTCACGGATTCCGGAAGAACCGACTTTTGTTTCTGAATATACCGAGTTCGTAAAGGAAAAGCTGGTTGCCCAGTCGGTACATACCGCAGCGCCGGGCTTTGTCGGGCATATGACCTCTGCACTGCCGTATTTTATGCTGCCGCTATCGCGGATCATGACGGCACTCAACCAGAACCTGGTCAAAGTTGAAACCTCGAAGGCCTTTACGCCGATGGAACGTCAGGTGCTGGCGATGCTGCATCGGCTGATTTACCAGCGTGACGACAGTTTCTATCCGCAATGGATACACAAAAGTCAGCACGCTCTCGGCGCTTTCTGCTCCGGTGGCACTATCGCCAATATCACCGCGCTGTGGACGGCGCGGAATCGTCTCTGCGCTCCTTCCGAAAATTTCAAAGGTATCGCCCAGGAAGGCTACTTCAAAGCGTTACAGCATCTCGATTGCCAGGGGCTGGCGGTCTTTGTCTCCCGCCGCGGACATTATTCACTCGGCAAAGCTGCTGACCTGCTCGGCATCGGCCGTAACAACCTGGTATTGATCGACACCGATCAGAAAAATCGTCTCGACATGCAACAGCTGCGCAGCGAGTACGAGCGCTTGCAAGCAGAGGGCATTCGTCCCCTGGCGATCGTTGGCATTGCCGGGACCACGGAAACCGGAAACATTGATCCGCTCGATGCCATGGCGGATTTTGCTGCCGAGGCTGGTTGCCATTTTCATGTTGATGCGGCCTGGGGGGGACCGACGCTGTTTTCCGAAACCCATCGTCACCTGCTGCGCGGCATTGAACGGGCCGATTCGGTCACCCTTGATGCTCACAAGCAGCTTTACGTGCCGATGGGGGCAGGGATGGTGCTGTTTAAAGATCCCACCGCGCTCTCCGCTATTGAGCATCATGCCGCCTATATCCTTCGCCACGGCTCAAAAGATCTCGGTAGCCATACTCTGGAAGGGTCACGGCCGGGCAAGTCGATGCTGGTGCATGCCGGGCTTTCGATCATCGGTCGCAAAGGTTATGAACTGCTGATCGATATGGGGATTGAGCGGGCACGGCAGTTCGCTGAAAAGGTCCGCTTGCATCCCGATTTCGAACTGATGACCGAGCCGGAGCTGAATATTCTGACCTATCGTTACAATCCTGCCTGGTTGCAGGAGGCGCTACGCCAGGCGACGAGCGAACAGGTGTCCCGGGCGAATGAACTGCTTGATCAGTTGACCCGTTTGGTGCAGAAATATCAACGTGAGGCAGGGAAAACCTTTGTTTCCCGAACCCGCTTGCGGGCTGTACGCTACAACAATGAAACCCTGACCGTCTTCCGGGTGGTGTTGGCCAACCCGTTGACAACAGAAGAGATTTTGTCTGCGGTTCTGGATGAGCAGTGTGCTATTGTGGAGCGTGATGAAATTCAGGATCTGTTAGTGGCCCTCAAGGGGGTGTTTGCCCCTTTTGACTGTGCTTGCCAGGCCTGCTAGTTTGACTGATGGGTAACTGACTTGGCTCGTATCTACACGGCAAAATATCTGTTTTCCGGAGACGCCCCGCCCATTGTTGGTGGGGCGTTGCTCGATCTGGATGGGCAAATCGGGGCTATTGGCTCTTTGGCGGGGCTCAAACGTGCTTATCCAAACGTCGAAGTTACAGAGTTTGCCGATGCTGTTTTAACGCCGTTACTGGTTAATGCGCACACCCACCTTGAATTGACCGATTTCCCGAGCTGGGCTGCCGCAGCAGGGGAGACAGAAGATCCAGAAAGTTTTGTTGATTGGATTCTGCATCTGATCCGCGTTAAGCGGACACTGCACAAAAAGGATTATGTTCAAGCTGTTGCCAATGGTATTCAGCGCTCGATAGCCGCCGGAACCGGAGCGGTCGGTGATGTCCTCTCGCAACATGCCAGTCGCAAAGCCTATCTGGGCTCGACTCTGCGAGGTGCCCTCTATTTGGAGAGCCTCGGTCAGGACCCGGCAATCATCGGCCGGTATAAGCAGGAACTACGTACGGTGCTAGCTGAAGAGTTTGTCGGGCAAGTGCGTTTAGGGCTGTCTCCCCATTCGCCTTACACCATCAGTGCTGATTATTTGAGTGATATTTATGCCAAGTGCCGAAAACAGCAATTGCCCTGTACCACTCATCTGGCTGAATCGTCTGCCGAGGTGGATTTTATCGAAAACAGCTGTGGTGATCTTGCTTCCAGATTCTATCCACAGATCGGCTGGGAATACCTGATTCCGCAAGCAACAGGTCAGCGTCCGGCAGAATACCTGCATCAGCATGGTGGTCTGTTCCCCGGGAACCTGTTGGTGCATGGCGTGCATTTAAATACTGCCGAAATTGAGCTGCTGGCAACAAAGCAGATGCACTTGGCGCTCTGTCCCCGGTCCAATGCCAGGCTTAAGGTCGGCAAAGCGCCGGTGGCTGAACTGCTTGCTGCTGGAGTCAGTCTTTGTCTCGGGACCGACAGTATGGCCAGTAACGATAGTTTGTCAGTGTGGGATGAGTTGGCCTTTGCGCACAGCTGGTTTGAAGGGGCTGTCGATGCGCCAACCCTGTTGCGGATGGTTACACTCGGCGGTGCTGAGGCCCTAGGTATAGAAGGGCAGATGGGCTCATTGACTGCTGGCAAGAAGACGGCGTTCCAGGTATTGCAGCCGGAAATAACTGTTGCTGAAAGGGAACTTTTCGATTATCTTGCCGCCCCCGGCCGCACTGCGGAAATTGTCCAGGTTTATCATCAGGGCAGCGCCCGCTTGTCCGGCCTGGGATAAGGCGTTAGACTGGGATGGAAACGGAAAGGTTGCGGTTCTGAATGATAGAAGAATTTGGCACTGTCGTTGAGTTAAAGGGAAAACAGGTCGCAGTGGTGATGTGCAAGCGTAACAGTGCCTGTGATCACTGTCCGTCCAGCGGTGCCTGCCAGATGGGCGACGACAGTGAAACCATGCTGGTTGATGCCTTTAATGCAATCGGCGCTCAAATAGGTGATCGGGTCAAGGTCGTCACCAGTACCAAGCATTTTCTGCAATCCTCTTTTATGCTTTACATTGTGCCGATAATCGGGTTATTGATCGGTGCTTTGATCGGGCAGGCCATCGGCGAAAACTATCCTCTCGGCATCGATCCGTCGTTGCTGTCAGCGTTGCTTGGGGTTGCTTTTCTCATCGGGACCTTTTTGGCCATCAGGGTCGGCACGCGGGCCTTGAAACGGGAAGTGTTCATGCCGAAAATCGTGGAGATTCAGTCAAGAGTCGACAGGCAGGTGGAAGTACTACAGCATGGGCATTAAAATTATCGCAACCAACAAGAAGGCCTATCACGATTACTATATCGATGATACTTTCGAGGCTGGGATTGTCCTGACCGGCACCGAAGTTAAGTCAATCCGCGCCGGCAAGGTCAACTTGAAAGAGTCCTTTTGTCGTATCAAGGATGGGGAAGTGTTCATCAATAATATGAACATCAGCCCTTACGATTTCGGCAACCGGGAAAATCATGACCCCACCCGGATGCGCAAACTGCTGTTGCATCATTCTGAGATCGACAAGCTGATCCGTTTAACCGAACAGAAGGGGTTGGCGATGGTTCCAACCAAGCTATATTTCAAGCGCAACTACATAAAGCTTGAGATTGGTATCGGCCGAGGTAAAAAGCTGCACGACAAGCGTCAGACCCTGAAAAGTAAAGAGGCTGATCGGGAGATGGCGAAGGCCTTGAAGAACGCCTTCAGCTAGCTTGGCAGTTAACTTAAAGTATGAGATAATGGTTTAGGTTGTAAATAGCAATTATCTAATAAATAAGAAAATAAAGAAATGGGGGTGTCAAGGTTTCGACGGGGGACGGAAACGAAGTGCCGCATGCCGGAGTGGGCTGGCTCCGTAACAAGCCCAACTTAACTAAACGCAGACACTGACGTTAGTTACGCATTAGCAGCTTAAGGCTGCTACGTCTTGCCACTCATCGCCTGTGTGGCTGACAAGACGTTAATTTAGCAGGCTAGTTTCAACGAGTGTCTGTGGCGTTGAGGCGAAACTTAAGCAGACTCGCCTGGTGAATATCCTGTTTGTGGGAGCTTCATTCGGTTAACTCAAAACACAAACTACGCATGTAGAAGCCTTACGTGGAAAGCTTTCGGACGCGGGTTCGATTCCCGCCACCTCCACCATCAAGAAAAGGTCGCCCTCAGGAAGGGCGGCCTTTTTTGATTGAACCGCCTTGGCCTATTCAGTGTGCGCAAA
>CALZHQ010000021.1 GCA_945787295.1 uncultured Desulfuromonadales bacterium | reverse complement strand
ATATTTACACCGCCAAGTATGCCGGCAGCGATGGCACCCTGATCTGGGAACACACTTATGATGGTGCCATCAATGGCAACGATTTTCCGACCGCAATTACGGTTGATGATGCCGGTAATGTTTTTGTCGCCGGTTATATTCAGGATCCAACCACCAAAGACGATATTGTTCTTTTGAAATATGGCCCGAGCGGTCCCAACCCGGATGGCACGGCCTTGTGGGAGATCACCTACGATGCCGGTAATGACGGTCATGATCGGGCTTATGCGATCGTTGCCGATGATGTCCACGGCGTAGTGGTGACCGGAGAGTCGCAGAAAGCAATACCTGACACCGACTTTGATTGTTTGACGGTCAAGTACGACACTTCCGGTAACCAGGTATGGGTACGCAGTTATGACGATCTGGTAACGTGGTGATGGCCGGTTATGCTCACAACGGCAGCGACACCGATTTCTATGTCATCGAATATCCGGCCGCCGACATTCCGCCGGTCTGGACCTCTGTCTACAATTATGACAGTGGCCTGGATGACCGTGCCACCGCTCTCTGGCTGGATGCAAACGACGATGTTTATGTCGTCGGTGATGATGCTACCTTGACCACTGGCAGCGACATTCATGCTGCTAAGCTAAACGGTACGAGCGGCGCAGTTGTCTGGAGCAAGAGTTACAATTCGACCGGTGGGCACAATGACATGGCTCTCGATCTGGTCGGTGATCCCAACGGTGAACTCTATGTCGTTGGCTATAAGAACGACGCTCTCGGCGGCACCGATGATGTGCTGGTGATGAAGGTGATGAAGGATAACGGCAACCAGCTTTGGTTGAAAGAATATGACGGCGTAGGATACGCCGATCGCAGTTTGTGTGCCTGCCTGATTGCCGATGGCAACCTGCTGGTTGGTGGTTGGTCCGACCGCTGGACAAGCGACAGCAACGATTACGACTTCCTGGCCCTCAAATTTGAGTCGGGCGCGATCAACGGGCCAACTCCTTTAGTGATAGTAGAAATTACCAATAATACAGAGGTTCCTCTTAGCTGGTCCGATAATACCGCCAACGAAGATAACTATATTATTGAACGAAAAATCGGCGAAAGTGGCACATACAGCGTAATTGCAACACTGCCGGCCGATACCACCAGCTATGTTGACACCGGCTTAACTCCCGACACCCGTTACTGCTATCAGGTCAAGGCCTACAGTGCCACGCTCGGTAGTTCCCCTTACAGCAACGAAGCTTGTGCAAAAACCACGTTTATCGACCCTGCCCCACCGAGTCTGACATTCCAGTATGGCGCTGTGACTTCCGGTGATGATTATGCTGAGGCGATTGCGGTCGGTCCGGATAACCATCCGGTGGTGACCGGGTTTATCACCGGCGACGGGACCAGTTTCGACTATTACACCATCAAGCTCGATCGGGCCGATCTGAGCGAACAATGGAATGCCAGTTACAATGATGGCGACAATGAAGTTGATGTCGCCACTGCGATTACTGTCGACAGCAGCAACCGAGTGGTCGTCAGCGGTTACTCTTCGCTTTATGCTATCGGTGGTTCCGGTAACACCAATGATATGTACACCATCGGCTATCCGGCTGATGGCTCAACCGAGTCCTGGACCGATCAGTACAACGGCCCGGACGGCAACGATGACCGCACTTCGGCGGTGGCGTCTGCCATCGATGGAAGTGATAGCACTGTGGTGGTCGGTTACGGTAAGAACGACCTCTTAAACGACGATATCTATGTCATCAAGTACCTGTCCGACGGGACCTTCGCCTGGGCGATTACTCCGTATGATGGCGGCGAAGACGATTACCCGGCGGCAGTCGCCTTTGACAGTAACGGCGATGTGCTGGTCGGTGGTTACAGCCATAACGGCATCAACAAGGACTTCTTCGTCGCCAAGTACAACGGTGCCGACGGCAGCCTGGTGTGGCAGAAGCAATTTGACGGTGCGGCCATGGGCGATGATATTGTGAATGCGCTGGCGGTTGATGCCGCCGGTGACGTCTATGTGACCGGTAGCTCGGCCAATGCCTCCGGTAACAGCGATATCTACACGATCAAATACGCAGCTGCCAACGGTAATCTGCTCTGGGAAAAATCATTTAACGGGGCTGGTGACGGTTACGATGTCGGTGAAGGGATCGCCTTTGATCCGGTCGACGGCAACATTTTGGTTGCAGGTACGACCTTTGTCGGGACCGGGAATCATGATTATCAGCTGATCCGTTACGACGCGGCCGGCACAGTTGTCTGGCAGAAGACCGATGAGCGGCCAAGTTCGGATGAAGCCTTGTATGCCATGTCGATTGATGGCTCCGGAAACGTGACTTTAACCGGGACCACCGACATTGGTGCGAATGACGACATCCTGACGGTCAAGTATGATAGCGAAGGTATTATTTTTGGCGCTTCGATCTATGACGGCGTGGCTAACGGTGACGATGCTCCATCATCGCTCGTCACCAACTCCCTTGGTGAAACCTTTGTCGCCGGTTATACGTCCACTGCCAGCAACGATACTGACTATATTGTCTTCCTGACCGCTGGCGATGCTATGCAGGCACCGGTTCCTTTTGTTGCGACGCAATTGTACGACCAGATCGCACTTTCCTGGGGCGATAATTCAGACAATGAAACTGGATTCGAGATTGAGCGCTGCTTTGGCTCCGGGGCTGACTGTGATGAAGATAGCGAGTTTGGTTTTCTGATGTCACGCCCTGCAAATACAACCGGTTATTCCGATCTCGGGCTGGGTACCGGTTCGACCTACACCTACCGGATTCGCTCTGTCAACGCCAGTGGCGATAGCTCCCGTTGGGTTTACGATGACGCAACCACCGAAAACCCTGCTGCGCCGACTCCAGTGAGCGCGAATGCACCCACTACCTCGACCGTTCAACTGATTTGGCAGGATAACACTGCCAACGAAGATTATTTTACCCTCGAGCGTCGTACTTGGCTTGTGGATCATTGGAGTTCATACGAATTAATTGATAATGAGATCCCTGAGAATTCGACCTCTTACATCGATTATACCGCGTGCCCCGGGAAAACTTATAGTTACCGGATCAAGGCTCGTATCGCTATCGGCTGGAGTACGCCCTATAGTGACTTTGTTCCAGACACTGTAGTGCCTAACCCGGTTGCACCGGGAGGATTTAGTGTTACGCGGATTTCTGAGGTACAGCTCAAATTGACGTGGACCGATAACAGCAATGACGAAACGGGTTTCAGGATAGAGCGGTGTACGGGAACCGGAACTGCCTGTGATGAAGACAGTGAGTTTAGTCATATCGGTAACGCTTTGGCAAATTTCGGATTCTATGACGATACGGCTCTTGAAATCAATACAACCTACAGTTACCGGGTTACTCCGTACAAGACCATGAGTTGCACCGAGCTTCCAGTGTACACTTACACACCGATAGAGGCTGGGACTACAACGCTTATTGCGCCGAGTGGTCTGAGCACTAGTGAGTTATTACCGACCCAGGTAAGTTTCAGTTGGACCGATGAGACTGCCACTGAAACAGGGTTCAGGATCTATCGCTGTGAGGGTGCGTCCTGCACGCCGGGGACCCTTCTTGCCACCCTGCCTGCGGATAGCACCAGCTATGTTGATGATACCGTGTGTGAAGGGATCAATTATCGTTACCTCGTTCAGGCCTACAAAGGCGCAGACGAATGGACAATCGATTCCACGATTCTGGATGTCGCCGTTCCAGAGCAGGAAATTCCAATAACCTTCATCGCAACTCAGACGTCAGAGGTCACTGCCGACCTGAGTTGGGACATGGCTGGTGACGCTTTTGATGGTTTCCAGATTGACCGCTGTGAAGGAGATAGCTGTATCCCTGGTACACAAATCGCTGATATCGCGGCCGATCCCAGTCTGCTGCTGTCCTATTCACTGGACGAGTCAGTCTTAAACGGGACCGGTGCGGTCAAGGACAATTCTGGGAACGATAATCATGGTACCGGTTCCGGCCTTGTTACGATCGCCGGTCAGTACAATGGTGCCGCCGATATTTCAAATAACGATTACCTCAATACCCCGGTCAATATTGACCAGTCGGCAACTTCGACGGGGGTGACCTTCGAACTTTGGGCCTATCCGGACACCAACAATTCTTACTATAAGTATGCGATCAGTACCGACGGCGGCTCCGGCGCCTATGACTGGAGCCTCCTCTATCGTTACGGTAATTGGTACATCATGAATGGAAGTGGTATTTATGCGACCACGATTCCTGCAACACTCTACACTTGGCAGCACATTGTCGTCACCTTCGATCCTGCGAACGGTGTCACGTTATACAGAAACGGTGATGAATATACCTGGAATATGGCGGCCATCTCTTTCGACACCAGTGATGCGAACGTGACGATCGGCCGGCGGGGGACTTATTCGACATCCTACGTCTACAATTTTCAAGGCAGACTTGATGAGGTGAAGGTCTATGACCGGGTCTTGAGCAATGCGGAAGCCCTGGACAGATTCAATACCGGGCCTGTCGATTACAAGTCTTATACGGATGCTGCACTGAGTCCAGGAACCACATATGGCTACCAGGTAAAAAGCTATTCTAACGGGAATTGTCAGGCTGTCAGTGACGGGACCTTGCCAATTAGTTATATAACGACTCCTGTATTGCCACCGCCTAGTACTTTTGTCTGTACACCCTCCAACTCGACCCAAGTCGATTGCATCTGGACCGACAATTCTGTTGGGGAAACCAATTTCGTTATTCAACGTTGTACTGGCCCTGGCTGCAACAATTATGATGATCTGTCATTCCCCGCTGCAGATGAAACCAGTGAGTCAGACACGTCAGTCTGTGCCGGCCAGACTTATAGCTACCAGATCGCCGCGCAGATTACTGGACAGCCGAATTCAAGCTGGGTCCAGGAGTTAGATGTTCAACCGATACTACCTGTCACTCCGGCTGATTTTGCTGCGACAGCTTTGTCCGAGGTCCAAGTTCAATTGACTTGGTCCGACACGATTGATGATGAATCAGCTTACGTGCTGGAAAAATGTGTCGGTGACCTAACCGTCTGTGTTAACGATACCGATTTTACGGCGGTCAGCAGTGGGGTGTCCGGGCTTATCGATGGGAACCTGGTTCCCGGAGGTACTTATACTTACAGGCTGCGGGCATACAAAACTGCAACCTGTGGTTGGTGGACCAGTTGGGAACCGAGAGAGGTCACAACCCCACAACCACCAGCGCCGAGCGATCTTGTTGCCACGCCGTTTAACACCACCCGGATTGATCTAACCTGGACAGACAATACCGCCAGTGAAACGAATATGGTTGTGGAACGCTGTGCTGGTAGTGGGTGCACTCCCACAGAGTTCGATATTCTCCCGGAGAACACAACCAGCTATTCTGATGACACCGTTAGTGAAAATACAACTTACACTTATAGTGTCAGGGCCAGGAAATTAGGGGTTTGGGACACTGATCCTAGTAACACAGCTGAATCGACGACGCCTGCCAAGCAAACTCCTACTGCTCTGACAGTGACTGTTGTTTCGGAAATCCAGGTCGATCTGTCCTGGAGTGACAGCAATATCGACGAAACCGGTTTTAAGCTGGAGCGTTGTTTGGATAGTTCTTGCGTACTTATAGATACCACAGGAGCAAATGTAACCTCCTCTAGTGACACCTCGGTGCTCCCTGACGAGCCCAATTACTATTACCAGGTTAGTGCTTACAAGGACGCGACACAATCATGGGAATCCGATCCTTCGGCTCAGGCCCCTGCTGACACGACTCCGGTAGCGCCGAGTGATTTTTTTGCTACCCCGATCAACACCACCCAGATCGATCTGAGCTGGACCGATAACACTGTCAGCGAGACCAGTTTTGCTGTGGAACGTTGTGTGGGTAGCGGCTGTATCGATTTCAGTCCGTTGACTGTGTTGGGTCCGGGTATTACCACCTATACCGATGACAGCGTCAGTGAAGGGACGACCTACAATTATCGCATCCGTGCGGAAAAATCGACCGCTCCAAAACCGTGGGTGACTGCATGGACAATGTCTGGGGATGTTGCAACCCCTGCTAAGCTTGCGCCGACCAACCTGATGGTGACTTGGGTCTCGGAATCACAGTTGGATGCCTCTTGGACCGACAATAGCAACGACGAGACCGGTTTCCACCTTGATCGCTGCTTGGACAGTAGTTGTACGACAGTGGATTTCACCCATACTCTAGGAGCCGACGTCGTTAATTATTCCGATATAGGATTGGCACCTGGTCAGACTTATTGCTATCAGGTTAGGGCTTATAAAACAGCGACAAGCTCATGGGTGACTGACTACACCTCGCCACCGGTCTGTGAAACCACAACCCCGACTGCACCGAGCGACCTTGTTGCGACGCCGATTAACACCACCCAGATTGACCTGGGTTGGGCCGACAACACTGTCAGCGAAACCAATATGGTTGTGGAACGGTGCACAGGTAGTCTGTGTAGTGATTTCAGTGAGATAGCCGAGTTGGGCGCAGATGTTACCAGCTATTCTGATATCGGTGTTAGTGAAGGAATAACCTATAACTATAGAGTCGCTGCGAAAAAGACGACCGTACCATCTTGGCAGACTAGCTATAGTAACGAAGCCGAAGTAGCAACGGAAAGCATAAGCACGTTTACACCTTCCAATTTGGCGGTCACCTGGGTCTCGGAAGTCCAACTGGATGTGACTTGGACTGACAATAGTAACGACGAGACCGGCTTCGAGTTGGATCGCTGTCTGGATAGTGCTTGCGCCAGCGTAGAAGACACATTCTACTTAAATGCAGACGTGACCAGCTATTCCGATGCCTCTCTGGTGCACGACACAACCTATTACTATCAGGTCCGGGCATACAAGACGGCGATAAATTCTTGGATGACTGATTCCACCACGCCGTCCGCTCCGGAAATAACAGTCATACAACCCCCGGGTGGCTTTACTGCTACGCCAATTAACACTACCCGGATCGATGTGAGCTGGACAGACAACACTGCAACAGAGACAGCTATGATCTTGGAGCGTTGCGAAGGTGTTGATTGCAGTAATTATCTGGAAATTCAGCAACTTCCTGCTGGCTCAACTAGTTATTCAGACATCGATGTTGCGGAAAATACAACCTACAACTATCGCATCAAGTCTGTAAAAACAACTGTACCAATTTGGGGAACAGCTTGGATTGGACCGGCCACCGCTACCACACCTAGCAAGCAGACTCCGCCCGGTGTGACGGTGACCAGGATTTCGGAAATCGAATTGAACGTATCCTGGACGGATCCCAATATTGACGAGTCCGGCTTCCAACTGGATCGCTGTCTGGATAGTGCTTGTGCTAGTGTGGAAGACACCTTTGTTCTGGCAGCAGACGTGACCAGCTATGATGATACTCCATTGCTGCACGAAACAACCTATTACTACCAGGTCCGGGCGTACAAAACCGCGAACCATTCATGGGTGTCTGATAACACGGCACCGCCAATTCCAGGAACGACGACATTGATTGGGCCGGATAATCTGGTTGCGACTGCTGTTAACACCACCCGGATCGATCTGAGCTGGACTGACAACACGGTCAGCGAAACTAATATGGTTGTGGAACGTTGTCTTGGTAGTGGGTGTCTCGATTTCGTCCTGATCGATGAGCTAGGTGTGAATGTTACCAACTATTCGGATACCAGTGTTGCCCACACTACAACCTATAGCTATCGGGTGAAGGCCAAGAACGGAGTCGTTCCTTGGGATTCCGGATACAGCAATGCGGCTGAAGCGACAACTATCACACCGCAGACGCCGACATCACTTACGACCACTGGCGTTGGAGACACTCAAGTCAATCTCAACTGGTCCGATACGAACATCGACGAGAGTGGCTTCCATATTGATTTCTGTACAGGTAGCGGATGTGGCGGTACTGACTTTGCTCCCCTCGCTTCGGTAGGTGCGAATGTCACCACCTACAGCCATACCGGTTTGCAGGCATCGACAATCTACCGCTATCGGGTTCAGGCATATAAGACTGCTACTCAGGGATGGACCTCAGACGACAGCAACATCGCGGAATACCAAACCTTGCCCGCAACGCCGGGGGCAAGCTTGACGGCACTCGCTGATGGTTCGCGGAAGATTATACTGAACTGGAGCGATGTCGCTACGGATGAAGATGGCTATGAGGTCGAGATCCAGTTGATCCATGGAGGTTTCTGGAAGATTGTTGACCTGCCTGCGAATACGTCGATGTATGTAGATTACAGATCGATTGACCCTGAAACCGAATACACTTATCGGGTTCGTAGCTATCGTGGAAGTGATGTGAGTAACTATAGCAGTGTTGCTGTCGAAACGACCCCAACTTATACGGAGGGGGATGGAACCTGCTGGCCATAATGAGACGTGTCTTTGAGAAGGTCAATCCGCAGAGTGAATGTCGGAGCTTGCGCCAGCCTGGTCGGGGCGACCACCGATCTGCGCAGAGAGCGACGGAAACTGCTCTCCTTGCTTCAGCCGATCCGGGGCATGGAGCTGGGTGAATGAGTAGGGTGGAAAATGATTATTTCGCGGCAGTGATGCGTTACCTGGTTGTAATGTTTGTATTAAGCAACTGTCTCGGTTTCACTGAAATTAACAGTAATTTTGAGGAGCCAACCGGCACGGTTACTGGAACGCTCCGCGCAGAGGGCATGAGCCGTTATCTTGGCCATGCCGCATTATGGAAGGTTGAACTCGGTACGCCGGCTCCGAGTAGCTTCATCATTGTCCCTGATTTTGTCGAAGATATTGATCAAAGCGGCACCTTTACCCTGAAAGCCACACCGGGGCACTACTATCTCGGGGGGGTGGTGAGAAAACGAATTGGCTCGGTCATCGGCCCACCGCAGCCAGGGGATCTGATCTTTATGCTCCCTGAAATCGCGGGGCAAGCTCTGCAGGTTGAAGTCAAGGCGGGTGAGACGACCGATGTCGGGGTGCAGGCCTCCGCATGGGAGTATCAGGGGTTTGTCGGGCGTCGTGGAGCCCGGCTGAAGGGACAGGTTGTCGATGAAGAGGGCAAGCCGGTGGTCGGAGTCATGGTTTTTGCAAATGTTTCAGACGCTCGTGGCCAGATACCGAGTGGAGTGTCAGATAAAACTGATGAAGAGGGTCGTTTTCTGTTACCACTTGCCAAACCTGAACAGGTTTTCTTAAACCGGGTTCGGAAAAAAATTGATGGTACAGCTCCGGTGGATGAGCGTTACCAGGTGTTGTATCCCAACGATATGCCTGAGTTTGTTGATGTGCAGGCCGGTGTGCCACAGGATGTCAAGGTCGTGGTCCGCCGTTTGCCGTCGAACGAATCAGGTCAGGGCAAACCATTGGGCGTTTTAGAACCACGCCGCTAGTCAGCTCTGGCTTAATCCACATCAGTGGGTGATTGCCGATTTCAGGAGGTTGTTAGGGGTTAAAATGACAAAGCAGTTATCTATCCTTGACCCTTCTCTGCCTGTCGTGTTTTGCGGAGGAGCTGTCTCCTCTTGTCTGGCTGGCCCTTGGGTATCGTAACTGGACAGTTGCAAACTCCTGAGAGATTCCGTGGCGCTGCATGGTTAGTCTCTGGCCGGTTGATAGCCCGCCGATTGATGCTCCCAGTCCCTACAGTATAGTAAGTTTTAGGACAATTCCTGGGCCAACTTTTACCCAGAAGTTGGCGTTAGGAATCAAAAATTCACTTTGCGAAAGGTTTTCCCCTCAGTGGCATTGGATTTCCAAGTATATGGCAGTTTTGACTTGTGCCAAAGGTCAAAACTGCCCATTTCCAACCACTGATTTTTCAGTAAGAAGTGCTTGGCACGTTTATTTTTTTTCACAACTTATTGGGAATAGGTGGGCACCGTGCCCGGAAAAGTCCGATGGTCAAAAAATGCTGACCTTCGGTTTCGCAGGGGTTGTGATTGAAAGGAACCGACGGTCAAATCCAAAAATTCTGGGCACAACGTGGGCACAGGATGGGCACAAACTAAAAAAGCGGTTAACCGATATCGGCTAACCGCTTGATTTTTATGGCGGGGCTGACGGGACTTGAACCCGCGACCTCCGGCGTGACAGGCCGGCGTTGTAACCAACTCTACTACAGCCCCTTGAGCATGTTGCTTCAAGCGGTGCGGAATTTACACCATCTTTCCTTATTCTGCAAGACAAAATTCTCTCGGAAAAAATTCCTGGCCCGATTAAAGGATTTGACCGTTTTGACTTGTCGATAGTTTACCGATCAGCACAATTTTGAGGTAGGTGGATCGGTTTTTATTGATACCAAAATGGTCTTTTTTGTCGGCTCTGTTGTTTCTTAGATCATAGCTCTTTGCCCGATCAGGTTCCGGTAAATACTGCTAAAAATAAGTATACTTAAATGTTGATATTATTATTTAAGTGGCTTAATATTTGCTTTGATTAATACTTGTCTCTTCAGGATGTTATCCGGTTTTAAATTTAATTAGCTTTGTAGCAGGTCGTTACTGCCGAACAATTTCAACTTTATAAATCAAAAATGCTTCGTTTTTTGACAGAATAAATCGTTTGTTTCACACGCTTAGAGGATTGCGGGAATTCTTCCGCAGTGTCTCGGGGGAGGACCTCTGTGTTGTTTGTAGCCAAAAACGGTTGTGCCTGTGGTAGGGAGAAGAGTAGCTATCCACTGAGGAAATGCTGCCTGTTTCTCTTTGTTTCCGGCCTGTTAGTGCTGACTTCCGCACTGTCGGCTCTTGCTCTCGTTGTGACGACACCGGGCGACTATACGCTGGCCGGAAGCAGCAAAGAGATCTCGGTTTCAGTCAGTTATACAGACGATGACAATGCGAATAACAGTCTCTTGATCGAGTGGGACGAGGATGGCGACGACTGGAGCGATCTGCTCGGCAGCGCTGCCCTTGGGCATGCGGCTTCTCCTTATCTTTTTACGATTTCCGACCTGACAAATCAGTCTGCCTATCAGGTGCGTATCACGATAATTGACAGTGATATGGCCGACGATGTCCGTTCTTTCACCGGAATAAAGCCGTTTAACCCTCTGATTCATACCTCCCTCTCTACCGGTTCGGGCAGATGGTCTGGTAATGGCGGCTGGGGAATCAGTGGGGGAAAATATGGCAGTTTCTCCTGTGGAACCTGTCATCAGAAGGACACGACAAACGTCAAAAGAGTAAAATCCGCTCTGGTCGTCACAGATGGCAGCAGCAGTGATCAGTTGCCGATTGAGGTTGATACCGGTGCCGTTGTTTTGACTTCACTTGTGAGCGGCAGTAGCGATCTGGGTGATGACAGCCGCGCAACAGCGACTATCTCCAGCAACATTTGCGAAGCCTGCCATTCCCAGACCGATTATCACCGTTACGACACCACCGGCCAGCCGGGCGGGACTTCTCACTACAACAAGAGCGACTGCATCAAGTGTCACAACCACAAGGAAGGTTTTGTTGCCGGCTGTAATGGTTGCCATGCCAATCCTCCGGCATGGAACAGCCATCCGGCGCACCTGGATGCTGGACGAATTTTGGCACCGCTCAGTTGCCCAGCCTGTCATCAGGCTGCAGACCATCTGAGCGGTTTGTCGGAAATCAGTTTCGACCCAGCAGAAACCCGCTTGACCGGAGCATCCTACATCGATGCCGACCAGACCAGCCGCTACACCGAAGGCGGTGGTTATGTCGCTAACCCGGCTTACGTCAGTTGCCAGTCGGTTTACTGCCACAGTAACGGCAACCCTTTTGATGGCGCCATCTCCTACAACGACCCGACCTGGGGCGGCGCAGCGATGACCTGCTCCTCCTGTCATGACGATGCCGGGGACGACACCACTCTAAGTAGCAATCATCCCAAGCATGTCGGCTCTCTCTACAACTTTGACTGCTCCAAGTGCCATGCGACAACCGTCAGCGATAGCAGCACCATTAGCGACAATACCCTGCATGTCAATGATGCCAGGGATGTCAGCATTGCGACCGGTGATTACACCGCCGCTACCAGGGCCTGCGATAATCTCTATTGCCACAGCGATGGGGCAGGTGGCGGGCCGAACCGGGATGTCGCCTGGTCCGATAGCACTGCAACGACCTGTATCGATTGCCACGGCGACCTGGTTGATCCGGATCCCGCCCTGGGGTCTGACAACTACAAGATGACCAGCGGTACGCACGATATTCTGACCAGTAAGAAGTGGATCCGCCAATATAGCTGCGATCACTGCCACTTCGACACTGCGGATGCGGCGGGCACGATCAAGTCGGGTGGTAAGCATGTCAATGAACTAAAAGATGTGGTTATCGACCCGAATTGGAATGTTGTCGGTCGTCCCGACCCGACCTACGACAGCAATGATCGTAATTGCCTCAATCTCTATTGCCACAGTGATGGCCGGGACGCCAACGCAAATGTGGTCGATCTATTCTGGGAAACTGGCGTGTCCCATTGCGATAGTTGCCATGGTCATCAGGGTGATTGCATTACCTGCCACGATGGCTCTGGAGGAGGCAAGGTCATCACAGCCTGGCCGCTCGGCAAGGAGTGGATGAATGCCACCCCGATGTATGCAAACACCGGCCCCGGAACCAGTAATGCCAACTCCCATGTGCGTCATCTGCAGACCAATTTTTCCTGTGATAACTGTCATCTCCTGACCATCAAGACCGATGATGGGACCTGTGACACCTGTCATATCGAGGGTCAGGCTCCGGCCGGCAGTATGGATGAGAACGGCCATATCGATCCGGTTTACCATGTCAGCAATAAAACCAAGGATGTCGTGTTCAAGGACGGCGGCAGCTACGATGGTGATAAATGCTCAAATACCGCCTGCCACAGCGGCGATCACGACGATCCAAGATGGGGGGGGAGGGTCAAATGTCTGACCTGTCACCGGACCACCGGACCGGATGTCGATAACTACGATGCCTTCGACGGGACCCAGGCGCGGATTAACCTGACCGAGTGGGAAACCAGCGGTCACGGGCGCCCAGCTGCGGCCGGCCCTTATCCCGGCTCCGGAAACCCGCCCGCCAACTTCCCGGCCGCTAACCCCTGCTGGCATTGCCATGACCGGACCGTGGTTCACGAAGACCCGGCCAACCCCTATCGTCTGGTCAGCCATCCGCAGTTCGAAAAACGCTTCGAACGGGAGTGTGTCTACTGTCACATGGAAGGCACCGATGCCGAATGTCTCGGTTGTCACAACGCCGCTGACAGTATCGCAACGCCGCTGACGGCGATTGTGCCGCCCGATTACGCGCCCGAAGATGATCATAGCTCTTATGTCAATGGAGCGACGTCCTGCCTGACCGTGCTCTGCCACCCGGATGATGCCAGTCGGCACAATACCGAATCCGGTACCTGGACTCCTGCGCAGAAGGATGACATCAAGAACCAGTACGTGATGATGGGGGTTTGCCTGCAGTGTCACGATGACGATGACAACAATCGTTGCAACAGTTGTCATACCTGGGGCGGGGCCCCGGAAGACGATCCCTACAAGATCGGCTACGATCCCGGCACCGGTTTCATCGCCGGTTCAAGTAAGGCCAGTTCTTCCCATTTCGGCCACAAGCACTGGCAGAATTATTTGGATACTGGTAAGTGGAAGGGGGGCAAGTTCTGTTGGGACTGCCATGATCCCCATGGTGACAGCAACATCTACATGATCCAGTCGAAGGTGGCAACGGAAACCGACGGCACCTTCGGTAAGCCGGTGACCCGCGCCGATGTCGTCTTCACCGGCACTACCGGCGGTAGTTACGCCAAATCAACCGGGCCGACCTATGACGGCATTTGTAACGTCTGTCACCAGAATACCGAACACTTCCGGTCCGATTATGGTGACAATCACCGTGGCAGCCGTCGTTGCACCGACTGTCATGAGCATGGTTTTGGTGGCGGGCACGCCTCTGGTGGCGATTGCGGCTCCTGTCATCAGAATAAGCCGATTCCAAACCACCTCGGCTTCGGCCTGCCACGCGACTGCATCAAGTGCCATGATGGTGTCATCAAGCTGCGCATGGATATCATGCGCCAGTTCCGCGGTCAGTCGCACCATGTTCAGGGGGAAAATGTCGTCGTCGAGAATTTACACTGTTATCAGTGTCACTGGGAGGCGACCAAGTTCGGCCTGATCGATAATACCTACCATGAAGGTTATAACTACAAAACGGGTGATTCATTGCCCAATAAACCGAGTGACCTGGTGATTTACGGGGCCGGAGAAAGGCCGCAGACTTATATCATTGATGATCCTGATCCGGCTAATGACACGGCGATCACATTTGATGCAACAACCATCGCAACGGACCGGACCGACATCGTCAAGCTGTCAAGGCATTGCCTGAGCTGTCACAACGACGACAACAATGAGCATCAACCTTTCTACATCGAGGAGAATCCGGCTGATCCGGACATCCCTCCGCGGACGCCACGGCAGTATAACGATTGCAAGACCCCAGGCCAGTATGCCTGGGACCGACAGAGTATCGATGCCCGCTATTCACAGAACGATGTGACCGACGTGACTCCTTGGGGGAAATATTCCGGGACAGATGTTGCGGATAAAAATATCCAGAAGGCCTTCTCGGCCCATGGCAACGCAATTGCCAACGAAGGGGGTTGGAGCACCAGCACCGGTGAAGACGAAGGCTTGGTCAGCACCCGGGCAAGCAGCAATCCGCTGCAGAATGTTCAGTGTTTCGACTGCCACAGCTCACATGGCTCTTACACCACCGGCATCACCAGCAGTTACAAAACCTTCGATGGCACCTACCGCGGCGGCAACCTGAAGGAAACCCAGGCCGGCAAGGGGGGCTACTCTGTCTCTTATACGGCTCAGGAAGTCACGGATGGGGTCAACCCGATGAGCCCGGCCGCGGCGCAATGCTTCGATTGTCACGAAACCCAGAACGCCGGAACCAAGCCGTGGGGCTACGAGTCAACTTTCGGTGCGACTGCACCGATCATGGGTTACCGAGACAGCTCCCGTTTTGGTGACGGTGAACGGGGCACCCAGGTGCGTTTCCCCTACAAGGCCGGTCGCACCGCTATGGGCGGTCATTTGAAAGCGTCATCGGCGCTCGTAACGCCTCCCGACGCCCAACACCAGATAAATGGGTCCTGCACCCCTTGCCATGACCCGCATGGAGTCAGCCCGACGCTGGGAGACAGGCAGCAATATGCCGTTCCGCTGCTCAAGGGCACCTGGCTGACTTCTCCCTACAAGGAGGATTCACCGCAGGTCGACACCGTCAAGGCCGATATCGCCGGCTATCCGAAAGGGCGGACCAGCAGCTTCGTCAACCTCGACCGCAAAACCTTCGGCACCGTCGATGGCAACAGCATGAGCGCGCCGAACCAGATGACCGAGGATGACAGTCAGTTTGCCGGGCTCTGCCTGCGCTGCCACCCGAAGACGAGCCTGACCGATGGCACCAGTAAGAACAGTGCCTTCCGCAGCCTTGACCGGGTTCACGAAACGGTCAAGGGCTGGGGCAGCAATGCCGAGCACGCCTTCTCCTGTTCCAAGTGTCACCAGGCGCATGTCTCCGGTCTGCCGCGTCTGATGCGGACCAACTGTCTGAACACCGACCACCGGGGTGATGTCGAATCGGGCGGTCCGGCCGGGGAGCGCTACAACGACAATTACCACTATCCTAGCATGTACAACGTCTGGCCTGACTGCCATGAGACCCAGACCGGAACCTGGAACGATCAGCAGTGGAATGAGGTGACGCCATGGTAAGGGGGAAGGTAAGGATGAGTTCTTTTCTGGAGACTTGCCAGATACCGAAACGGAACCAGTTGTGGACGCTTCTCGCACTGCTCAGTCTGTTGCTCTGTCTCCCGGTGATTGCCTCAGCGGCCGGTGGCGACTACATCTGGTCGCCCTATAATGTGCCCTTGGCGGACAAGCAGCAAGCCAAGGCGTCGGCCTTCGATTCCCAGGGAAACGTGATTCTGGTTGGTGCAACCGGGGCAGTCAGCAGCGATTTTCATGTCGTCAAGGTCAAGGCGGATGGTTCTGGGCCACTGTGGAGTGTCTCCAAAGACAGTACCGGAGGCAACGATGTGGCCACGGCCGTTACCGTTGATGGTAACGATGATGTCATCGTGACCGGCCACCTGTGGAATGGTTCGTCCTTTAATGATATCTACACGGCCAAATATGCTGCCGCTGATGGGGCCCTGATCTGGGAGCACACCTATGACGGCACCGGCGGTGGCAACGACTATGCCACGGCGATCACGGTCGATGATGTGGGCACTGTCTATGTCGGTGGCTACATGCAGGCTGTCGCCACCACCGACGACACCATCCTGCTCAAATACCACCCGAGCGAAGGGCCGAAAGCGGACGGGACGCCATATTGGGCTTACAGTTACGATGGCGGCACTGATGACCACGATCGGATCTATGCAATTGCGGTCACTTCAGCCGGCGCCGCGGTCAAGGGCGTTGCTGTGACCGGTGAAAAACAGAGCGCCGGCGGCGATTTTGATTGCCTGACCTTGCGGTACAACGAGAACAACACCAGCGGCACCCCGGACCAGGTTTGGACCTATTCTGATGCTAACGATGGCCGAGGCCAGGCGCTGGCGATGGACCAGGCCGGAAACGTGGTGATGGCCGGCTATATTCACGACAGCGGCAACCAGGACTTTTATGTTGTCGAATATCCGGCCGCAGGTGGCGCGGCCAATTGGGTTGCCCCTCTCTATGACAGTGGCCAGGATGATCACGCCAACGCCATTTGGCTCGATAGTGCGGACAATGTTTATGTTGTCGGTGACGATGCAACCCTGACCACCGGCAGCGATATCCACGCCGCTAAATATGATGGCGCAACCGGTGCGGAAGTTTGGAGCGACAGTTACAATACCAGCGGTGGCCATAATGATATGTCAAAGCAGATCATAGGAGACAATGCCGGAGAGCTGTTTGTCGTTGGCTATAAGAATGACGGTCTTGGTGGGCTGGATGATTTCCTGACTCTTAAGCTGAAAAAGGACGACGGCGCGCTGCTTTGGAGCAAGGAATATGACGGTGCCGCAAAGAATGACCGGGCTGTGGGGGTTGGCCTCTGCCCGAGTGGCGACCTGCTGGTTGCTGGCTGGTCCGATCGCTGGACGTCCGGCAGCACCGATTACGACTTTCAGGTGCTCAAGTATGAGTCTGGGGCACTCAACCCACCCACTTCGCTGGCGGCTGTCGTCGCGACCAATACCCAGATCGACCTGAGTTGGAGCGACAACTCGACCGGTGAGGATAAGTTTGTGCTGGAGCGCCGGATCGGAGAGAGCGGCACCCCGACCTATATCGATATCACCGCCGACGCGACCAGTTATTCCGATAGCGGACTCACCGCCGATACCCGCTACTACTACCGGCTCAAGGCCTACAGTGCGGCAACCGGAGATTCTCCCTACAGCAACGAGGTCAACGCCAAGACCACGGTCATCAGTTACGATCCGCCGAGTCGCCAATTCCAATACGGCGCTGCCGCTGCTGGTGATGACTTCGCCCAGGCGATCGCTGTCGGCCCCGATAATCATCCGGTGGTCACCGGCTATATCACCGGTGGTGTCACCGATTACGATTACTACACCATCAAACTCGACCGGGCCGATCTGTCAGAACAGTGGAATGCCGATTACAACGATGAATTCAACGAGGGGGATGTGGCCAACTCACTCACCGTTGATAGCAATAACCGAGTCACGGTGACCGGTTATTCTTCCCTTTATGGTGGCGGCGCCGGCAACACCAACGATGTCTATACCATCGGCTATCCTGCCGATGGGTCGACTGAATCCTGGACCGATCAGTACAATGGGCCGGATGGGGACGATGACCGCTCCTCAGCCGTCGCCTCGGCAGTCGACGGCTCCGACAATGTGGTCGTGGTCGGTTATGGCAAGAATAACTCGGTACCGGAAAATGACGATATTTACGTCATCAAGTTCCAGCCGGACGGCACCCGCGATTGGGCAATTGTGCCCTATGATGGCGGTTACGAAGACTCTCCGGCCGCGGTCGCCTTCGATCAGTCCAATAATATTTTGGTCGGTGGTTACAGCTATAACGCGACAGACAAGGATTTCCTGGTTGCCAAGTACGACGGAACCGACGGCAGTCAACTTTGGCTGAAGAAGATCGACGGCAGCGGGAACGGCAACGATTATGTCAACGACCTGGTGGTCGATAGCAGTGGTGATGTTTATGTGACCGGCTATTCCTACACCACCTCTAACACTGGCGATATGCACACGATAAAGTTTGCCGGCAGTGACGGCACGCCGCTCTGGGAAAAAAGCTACAATGGCAGCGGGAACGGATACGATGTCGGCGAGGGGATCGCTTTCGATCCGGTTGATGGCAGCATCATCGTCGGCGGCACGACCTATACAGATAACGGTGATCAGGAGTACTTTCATACCCGTTATGATACCGACGGGACCCTCAGGGCCGGCTGGCCGAAGATCCTCGATCGACCAGGTTCGCATGAAGCCATGTACGAGATGTCGATCGATCAATCCGGGACGGTCGCCTTGACCGGGACGACCGATGCCGGTGGCAATGACGATATTCTGACGGTCAAATATGACAGCGGCGGTCTGATCCTCGGTGCCTCGGTTTACAACGGGGCAGCCAACGCTGCCGACGTGCCTGCGGCAGTCGTGACCAACAATTATGGCGAGACCTTTGTTGCTGGTATTACGACCACCGCCGGTGGCGATGCCGATTATGTCGTGTTTCTCGCCGATGGCGAAAATATGCAGTCGCCCACGCCTTTTACCGCGGTACAGCTATACAACCAGGCCGATCTGTCCTGGGCTGATAATTCATTGGATGAATCCGGCTTCCGCCTGGAGATCAAAAACGGCAGCTGTGATTCCACCGACCCCTGGACTCATCTTTATACCGCGGCGGCTGGCGAAACCAGCTATTCGAATACTGGTCTGAATAAAAACACCACTTACTGTTACCGGATCAGATCGGAGCACGCCAACGGTGATTCCTCGCGCTGGGCCGAACTGGAGGTCACCACCGCCGATCCGATTGCGCCAAGTGGTCTAAGTACGACAGTTCTCAGCAGCACCGAAGTCCAGCTCGACTGGACCGACAATACCGGCAACGAAGAGCATTTCATCATTGAACGGTGTGAGGGTGTCGGCTGCAGCCTGTCGACCGACCTGGTTGAGGAGTCCGGCACCACCAAGCTGTATCCGGTCGCTGATGCAACAACCTTTGTCGATGACACCGTCTGCCCGGGCACAACCTACAGTTACCAGATCCGCTCGGAGCGGACCAACGAATGGATCACCGGTTGGAGTAACCAGGAGATCGACGTTGTTGTCGACAGCACGATTGCGCCGACCGATCTTAATCTGACCTTGGTTTCCGAACAGCAGGTCGATCTGGGCTGGACCGACAACAGCTCTGACGAAACCGGTTTCAGGGTTGAACGCTGTATCACCAGCGACTGTTCCGATGTCAGTGATCCGGTTACTGCCGGGACGGTACTGGCCGATGACCCGATGACTCTCAGCGATACCGGGCTCAGCCACAGCACCCCTTACTACTACCGGGTGACTCCCTATAAGACCGCTACCTGCAACGTGCCGGCCTACACACCGATTGAGACGATCACCACGACACCGCCGGCGCCGGCCAGTCTCAGCGCGGTTTCGGTGACCAGCACCCAGATCAACCTCACCTGGGTCGATGGCACCGTCTCAGAGCAGGGCTTCAAGATCGAGCGCTGTCAAGGGACCTCGTGCGATCCGATCGAAATTGCCGCTGTCGGGGTCGATATGACCCGCTATGTTGATGACACCGTCTGCTCCGGTCTCGATTATCGCTACCGGGTCCGGGCCTTTAATGGAGTGCTCTGGGAAAGTGCCAGTGGCATCGTCGACGTGACTGCCGCGACGCCACTGACGCCAGGCGGCTTTGCTGTGACCAAGGTTTCCGAAGAGGGCATTAAGATTGACTGGAATATGACCGGTTACGACCTTAATGGTTATCTGCTGGAGCGCTGCGAAGGTGGCAGCTGTACGGTCATGACTGATACGACCGATATGAAGAGTGGTCGGGTCCTTGCCCTGCCGATGGAAGAGGCGAGTTGGGACCACACGGCAGGTGATGTCAAGGACAGCTCCGGCTACGGCAACGACGCCACCAGCTACGGGTCAGCTTCCGTCACGTCCGATGGCAAGATCGGCTGGGCGGGTGACTTCAATGGCGCGAGTGATTACCTGGCGACGTCTGTTACTGTCGATCAGACCAGTAGCGGACCAGGAGCCACTTTCGAGGCCTGGGTCTACCCCAACGATACAGCGAGTACCTGGCGGCATATAATCAGTACCGAAAATGGTGGCAATGATTGGGCGATTGCCAGCCATGGAACCGCTTGGCGGATCTATCATGGGTCCAGTTATTGGACCGTTGGCACCATAACTGCTCAGGCATGGCAACACCTGATGGCGGTATTTGAGCCGGGGGTTGGAATCCGTTTCTATGTCAATGGGACCAAGTATTCGACCGGCACAATTAATTACGACACCAGCAGCAATCCGGTGCACATCGGCCGGCGGGCGAATGGCAGTTATTTCTTCAATGGTAAGATCGATGAAGTGATGGTTTACAACCGAGCCTTGAGTGATGCCGAAGCTGTGGCTCGCTACAACGGCGGTAATACCGCTGCTGGTGTTCTGACCGGACAACTTATCGAGACCGGACTGACCCCGGATGCGACCTACGGCTATCAGCTTAAGAGCTACAGTTCCAACGATTGTACTGGAAGTGATAAGGTCGAAAGTGCGCCAACAACTATCACATATGCCACCACCGATGTTCCGGTTGCGCCATCAGCTTTTACTGCCACTGTCATCAGTTCCACCCAGGTAAATCTGGCCTGGACCGACAATACCGATTCGGAGAGCGGCTTTATCCTCAAGCGTTGTCCCGGCAGCGGAACCGATTGTGATGAAGAGGCGGAATTCGTAACGGCCATAGACACTCCCGTTGCCGATTCGGTCAGCTATTCGGACACCAGTGTCTGCCCCGGACAGCCCTATACCTATTGGCTGGCCGCGGACAATCCGGCAGGGGCACCGAACTGGCCGACTCCAGGTGCGATCAGCAACAGTGTCACGACCCAGACCTTTGACACGCCGGCTGATTTCAATGCCACCGGTGTCACCGAGGTGCAGGTCGATCTGACCTGGACCGATGATCTAAGCGATGAAGAGTCCTACATCATCGAAAAGTGTAGCGACACCCTGGCGAACTGCACCACCGGAGATGTCGACGCCAATTTCTCGCCATTGGTTACATTTGGCCATCGCCAGGTACTTTCGGAAGCTAACTTGTGGTTCAAGATGAACGAAGCTTCGTGGGGCTCTGTCATCAACAGTGGGGCAGGTGGCAATGGGACCAGATATGGCAATGCGGCGCCGGTTACTGATGCCGAACGGGGGAAGGTTGGTCAGTTCGATGGCAATGGTGATTATATCCGCGTGACTAACTATTCCGGGATCAACCCGACCGCTGCGATCACCGTGGCAACCTGGGCAAAGTCGAACGGGGCGACCTGGAGTGCTGACCATTCCCTGCTCAGTAAGCGGAACGCTTATATCCTCAGCCCTCAGTTCGGTGGTACCGGGATGCGGTTTTACATTTACAGCAGCAGCAACTGGCGGGTCATCGATGTGCCTAATATCCCGATCGATATCACCGAGTGGCACCATTATGCGGGTGTTTATGATGGCAGCAATATCATCCTTTATGTCGATGGGGCCGAGGTCGGACGCACCCCATGGACCGGCACCATCAATTATGAAACCGGCTATCTCGAAATCGGTCGCGATGATGGTTATACAACCCGCTATTTTAATGGCTGGCTGGATGATGCGATGGTCTTTAACCGGGCACTAACTCCTGATGAGGCCGCCTCGCTTCCCCTGAATACCGGCAATACTATCTATCATGACCAGGGTTTGATTCCGGCGACTTTCTATTCCTATCGCTTACGCAGCCAGAAGTCCGCCACCTGTTCACTCCCTGCCGACGACTGGGTCTATGCATCAGACGACACCCTGGACCCGCCGCCGCCAACTGATCTGAGTGTGAATGCCACCAGTACCACCACGATCGATATCAGCTGGACCGACAACAGTGGCTCGGAGACCAACTATCACTTGCAGCGCTGCATCTCGCCGGACCTCGATTGTGGTGTGTTGACCAACTTCTCGACGCTGGACGATACCCTGGCAGCGGATACAAGCAGCTATTCCGACAATGTCTGCCCTGGCAAGACCTACTACTACCGGGTGCGGGCGGAGAAAACCGGAGCGGACGCCTGGCCAACGCCAACCGCGTGGGATGGGCCTGTTTCCGATGCGACAGCGAATCATCAGGCTCCGAGCGGATTGGTGGCGTCTCGGGTTTCCGAGGCCCAGATTTCCCTAGTTTGGAACGACAATACCAGCGATGAAAGCGGTTTTGAACTCGATCGTTGTAGCGTTTCTGATTGCAGCAGTGTCGAAACCACCGTGGCGTTGGCTGCAGGAGCGACCTCCTACCTGGACGATTATCTTTTGCCTGATGCGACTTACTACTATCGGGTGCGGGCGATCAAGGCTGGGGCCTGTACTGACCCTCCAACCGGCTGGCCGACTGATAACAGCGGTATTGCCAACGCAACCACCTCAACAGATCTGTCTGTCCCGAGTTCGTTGACGGCGACGATGGTCAATAGCACCCAGATTGACCTCAGCTGGGTTGACAACGCGGTGACAGAAACCGGGACCGTTATCGAGCGTTGTACCGGTGCGACTTGCGCCGAAGAGCCTTTTGCGCCGCTCGATGAAGTTGCCGGCAACGTGGCCAACTATTCTGATATCAGTGTCTGTGCCGGGAAAACCTACCGCTATCGCGTGCAAGCCAAAAACGAGGGGCTCAGTGGTGGAGGCAGTTGGACCCGCAAGATGCCGCTCAGCTTTACTGGCTTTGTTGCCGATGCCGTGACCAGTGTGACCATCCCGCATGATCCCGACCTGGGTGATATGCGGGATGATTTCGGTGACATCCGTTTCTACGATGAAGATAACAAGCGTGAACTGCCTTACGTCATTGCTTCTTTGAATGAAGGTGTCAGCGCGACTTTCCATGTCAAGCTGGGCCAGAGTAATAATGTCTCGGTGTATTACGGAAATCCGTCGGCAACCGAGGTCGGTAACGAAGACGGTCTGCTGATGTTCCGCGACACCTTCCGGGGGGCGACAATCGACACCAATAAATGGGTGGAGATCGATAACGCCTCTAACACCATCCGGCAAAATGACGACCTGCAACTGTTTGATGTGACCAGTGGTTGGAACTATGCGCTGATTTCCAATATGACTTTTGATCGTCTTGCCGGCCGGGAGCTGTATATCGATCTGACTATTCCGGCGGACACTGCAGGTGCGAATTATTTTATGGTCGGCTGGGAACTGGATCAGACCGGTGTGGCCAGTTATTCCCAGTTGGTTCACGGGATGTATTGGAATAACTACACCTTCAGTACTTATGAAAAAAATGTCCATAGAGGGGGGACAGGTTCTTACGCTGCCAGTACCGACTATGAGATGAAGATCACTCTGCTCAGCAATGGTGCGAGCTTTTACATCAAGGGGGGTGCGTACGCCGATTGGACGTTGGTTAAGACCAATACCTTTAACAGCGATGCCACCATGCGGATCGCATTTACCCAGAATTCTCATCAGGCCTATATCCATGAGGTGAAGGTCAAGGATGTGGCGATCGATACCGGTGCCGCTCTGGGCGGTGAAATCACCAGTGGCGGTTTTGCCTTCGGCAACACCTGGGATAATGATAATGTTTACAGCAATGAAGCTGAGGACAGCACCCCGAGCCCGGTTGCGCCATCAGGTCTGTCGGTGGTGGCGGTGTCCGACAGTCAGTTCGAGTTAAGCTGGACCGATAATAACGACGCCGAGGATGGTTTCGAAATCGAGCGCTGCAGTGGAGGTGGTTGTTCATTTGTTGCTCTGGTGCCGACTGTAGGGACTGATGTGACCAGCTACACCGATACCACCGCTCCCGCGTCGACTTTGAGCACCTATCAGGTTCGGACCTTCAAGAACAGCATCTGTTCATGGCCGAGCAATCTGTACAGTGGCACCGCCAGTGATACCTCTTTCCCGGCGCCGTCAAGCGCGTTGAATTTATCGACGATCAATTCGCAGATGATCCAGCTCGATTGGCTTGATGATGCCTCTGATGAGGATGGCTACGAGGTTGAGGTGCAGATAGCCACCGGAGATTTTGTCAAGATTGCTGATCTGCCAGCGGACAGTACCGGTTTTGTTGATCGAAGGGTGGTTGAGGGGAATACCGATTATACCTATCGGATTCGCCCGTACCGTGTTGATATTCCAGATACGGTTTATTCGCCATATAGCACTCAGGAGAGTGTTACGACGCCGGACTACGGGGCTTCAGCGCAGCCGGATACAACCTGTTATCCCTAGGGGCGCTCATTGCTCACCGACCGCCGCATGCTATTATTTTTCGGCATGAATAATTGTTTGAGACCTTTGTTGCAGCTGCAGGCAGGACTGGTATGGTTCCTGCCATGCAGCTGTGCTTAGTTGAGCACAGTTGACCGCCCCGTCGGCTTCTTATCGCCAGGCATGGCTATTCAGGCTACTCCGCTGCGGTTCGGTGTCAGGCCAATATTCGGTTCGCGGGATGGCCATCTGTACGCTCTCGACCTGCTCGAAGGCGACTTGTCCGCGTGACTTGCTTCGCGAAAAGGGGAATTCAAAAGATGAATAAGCGTCTCTGCCTGATTATTCTGTTCTTCTGCGTTTTGTCAGGGACAGCGCAAGCGGGGCAACCGGGTATTGTCGTCGGTCAATTGGCCGTAGCCGAGGTCAACTCCTGTCGTGGCATGGTCTCTCTCTGGCCGGTAGACGAATTTGCCGCTTCCGATCATGAGCAGACAGACTTGATTCCGCCCTGGGTGGCAAAGCTGAATAGCGATTGCAGCTTTAGGATCAAAGTAAGCCCCGGCAGTTACTATCTGCGGGCGGTGCTGCGTAATTCCCCGGGCGAGGATTTCGGACCGTTGCGGGCCGGGGATCTGATATTCATGTCGCCGGAAACCGTAGAACCACCGCCGAAGGTCGATGTCGTGGCCGGCCAGCATCAGCATGTCGGTGCCTATTCTGCCGCCTGGGAGTTTCCCGGTTACCCGGAACAGGTTGTCACCGGTGTGAGTGGGCGGCTGCTCGATGAGTTCGGAGCTCCGCTGGTCGATCATGTTGTCCAGGCTTTTTCAGTTCCCGGCGTGACAGATCAGCCGTTGGCCGTTTCAGGGCCGACTGACAGCAAGGGACGATTTAAATTACGCTTGCGCGAGGGGCAGTTCTATCTTCTCGGGCGTGACCAGTACGGTTTCGGCATCCCATTGCCCGGACGTATGTATGGTTTTTATGGTGGCGAATCGGCCAAGATTGTGAAGGTCCGGAAGGGTAACGTGGTGGAAGGGGTGGAAATAATCCTTGTGCCGCGCGAACTGGATGAGCAGGACGGCAAGTAGATCCGCGTTATTTTTCAATCATCTTATGCTTCAGCCACTCAAACTCCTCGCGGGTGATCTGAGCGTCTTTTTTGCATTGCTGCCAGCAGACTCAATTCCTTGACTTGGCGTTCTCGGCGGCTTCGACAATCTCGCCGATCCACCGGCTGGCACGGCAAGTTTTGTCGATGATATTCCGCTTGAATTCGAAACCGAGTATACTTATCAGGGCAGACCGTATCGTGGGCTCGATATTTTTACCTTACCGCACCACTGCCAGTTCCGCTACGTCCGTTTGCTCGGTAGGGGATACCACCTGTCCGCCTGAGCCGGAAGGGATATTAATGAGGCGAGAATTTTGTGTGATTCTGTTGTTGAGTTTACTCTTGTTGGTCGGCGTGGCCTATGCTGAACCGCCGATGGGGCGGGTCATCGGAAAGATCGACTGCCAGCCCGATCAGTGTGCCGGGCTGGCAGCTCTTTGGTCGGCTGAGGAGAACAAAATTCCGGCTCCCGATCGCTATGTGTTGATACCGGCGGTCGTCTCGGCCCTCGAGGCGGACGGCTCCTTCGAACTGCTTGCTCCGCCCGGGGATTATTTTATCGGCGGCCAGCTGCGCACCACTCCCGGTCCGCTGTTCGGAGCACCGCGGATCGGCGACCGGGTTTATCTGATCAGTCCGCAGGATAAAAAAGGTTACCGGGTAACGGTTACGCTGGATCAGCCGCTCGATATCGGCCTGCAGACCCAGTTCTGGACCTTTGCCGGGCTGGCTGAGAAACCGCAGATGGGGATCAGTGGTCGGGTCCTCGATCTTGACCAGAAGCCGGTTGCCGGCTTGCTGGTTTTCGCTTTTGCCGACCCGGGTGCAACCAACACCCCGCTGGCCGTTTCTGCCCGAACAGGGGCCGACGGCAATTTTCTGCTGCCGCTGGTAGAACCCGGCTCAGTCTATCTGCGCGCCAGGAAAAATTATCGTGGTGGCCAGCCCGAGGCTGAAGATTATGTCGGCGTCTCTGCAGGCGGCGGGGCGCAGGCGATCTCCATTACAGCGGGGCAGATGATACGCGAGGTCAAGGTTCTGGTGCGTAAGTTGCCGTCGGTTCTGGAGATGAAGAATGCTCCGGATACGGCCCGGCCGAAATTAAATTGACTGATTCCTCAACTCAAAGGCCGCCATTCTGTCTGGGACCGAGGTGATTATTGCCCGATCATCTCTTTTTTCAGCCGCTCGAACTCCTCGCGGGTGATCAGGTCATCTTCTAACATTTTTGCCAATTGACCCAGTTCCTTGATCTGCGACCTGGGGGCTTCAAGTTGGCGGATTTCGTTGACCTCTCCGGCGTCGATCAATTGCGGTTGCTCGTTGACATGCCCCAGCTTGACCGAGGCCATGCCGCCCAGCAGGCTGATTTCCAGGGTCCGATCGCGCAACGCTGGATCGTTCATCGCTTCGCGCAGACTGCGGTTACTTTCTTTCAATCGCCGGTAGAAGAGATAGCCGGAGCCAACGATCAAAACAATCCCGCCAATTAAAATCAGCCAGCGGAAATCGTAAATCCCCTTGATCAGAACAACGGCAACTCCAAGGCCGAGGATCAGCAGGACGTGCAGCAGCAGGACGAAGTAGCCGAGAAAGACACCGTTGAAAATCCCTTTGTTCTGCTCGTTGTTCATTTTCATAAACTTTTTCTTTTCCAGAGATAGTTCACGCTGTGCAAATTAGCATAACATGACCGGCAGGTACAAAAAAAACCCTCTACGAGATGGCAGAGGGTTGTCTTTGATAAAGCTGGAGCTGCGCTAGTCGCGGGTATGGCATTTTGCGCAGGGGAAAGTGTCGACATCCTGATCATTATACTTGCACTGATCGCAGTTCATTTGCGGATCGACCCATACCGGCTTGGTGGCGTTCGGGGCTATGAAGGTAGCTGGTTCAGGCTGTTGCTGAGCTTTGGGAATGATATACTCTTCCATAATCTGCTCTCCTTTCATAGAAAATGACAATATAAATATAACTGTATTATTGTTCTTCTAAATCAGCTATTTGTCAAGCTTTCATTGGTTGCTTGGATGCCCGTTCCCGGCTTGAGGTCTGGAGGACTTATCTCGCTGTTCACGCTTCTGCTATGATAGGGAAACATCTTACCTCTAGATGGAGGACCCCATGGCAACGGCATTTCCTCTGCAGATATTTTATGACGGCAATTGTGTGGTCTGCTCCAGCGAAATGGACAGCTATCGAAAACGCAATCCGGAGAATCGCTTGCAGTTTATCGATATCAGTAGCGAGGAGTTCGACCCGGAGAAATTCGGCAAGACAAAGGCTGAATTTATGGCTCAACTGCATGTCCGTGATGACGATGGTCACTATTCCACCGGGATCGACGCTTTTATGACGATCTGGCAGGCGTATCCGAGCGGCTCGCTTTACCGGCTGTTCAGTTCCATGATCGGGATGCCGGGCATCAACCTGGCCAGTCGCTTCGGTTATCGAATCTTTGCCCGTTATCGGCACCTGTTGCCGAAGCGCAGGAAGGATTGTGATGCCGGGACCTGCAGTTTGAATCACCCTCTTCAATAGCTGCAAAATAACGGTTCCAGAGATATTTTCTATTCAGCCAGTATTGACACAAGCTTAAATGTCGGATGCGTGATCTCGCTAATGCCGAAAAAGCAGGTATACTTTGCGCCTCATTGACAACAGTTGGGAGGTGTAATGGACGTTCTCGGAATTGATATTGGTGGCAGTGGCATCAAGGGGGCGATCGTTGACGTGTCCAGCGGCCAGTTGGTGAGCAAGAGGGTGCGGCTTGAAACCCCGCTTCCGGCGACTCCTCAGGCGGTTGCCGGTACGGTTGCCGAGTTGGTCAAACAGCTCAACTGGCACGGGCCGGTCGGTTGCGGATTTCCGGCGATTATCAGTCAAGGTGTGGCAAAATCGGCGGCGAATATTGACGCAAGTTGGATCGGTACGGACGTCGAAGCGCTGCTGAGCAAAGCGACCGCTTGTCCCTGCTCGGTGGTTAACGATGCCGATGCGGCAGGTCTGGCAGAGATGCGCTTCGGTTGTGGTAAAGAGCGCTCCGGGACGGTGTTGGTGCTGACCCTTGGGACCGGGATAGGTTCGGCGCTGTTTTACAACGGGATGCTCTACCCGAACAGTGAGCTGGGACACCTGCAGATGAAGACCGGCATCGCTGAGCAGTACGCCTCTGCGGCGGCGCGAAAGAATGAAGGTTTAAGCTGGAAGGCCTGGGCAAAGCGTTTAAACAAGTTTTTTTCCCAGGTTGAACGACTTTTCTCACCAGAACTGATTATCCTCGGCGGCGGCGTCAGCCGCAAACATGACAAGTTTTTCCCGTATCTCAACCTGCAGGCCGAGGTGCAGCCGGCCGAGCTGCGTAATCAGGCGGGTATCATCGGTGCCGTCTGTCGGGCGGCAGAGCAGCAGGGGTAATTGTCAGTCTGTCCGTTTCTGTTTGATAAAGAAGACCGACAGTTCGGAAAAGAGCATGCCCGCCAGCATCAGTCCACAGCCGAATAAGCCCCGCCACGACAGCATTTCATTCAGCAATAGCCAGCCGCCGATGGCAGCAAAAACCCCTTCAAGACTGAGGATGATTGCCGAGTGGGCAGGATGGGAATCGCGCTGGGCGATCACCTGCAGGGTATAGGCGATGCCGACCGAGCCGAGCCCGCCGTAGAGGATCGGTACTGTGGCCTGCAGGATTGAGTCGAGGGTCATGGTTTCGATGGCAAAGGCGGTCAGGAAACTCAGCGCTGAACAAACGGCGAACTGGACCGAAGCCAGTTTCAGAGAATCGGTTCGGGGCGCCAACCAGCCGATCAGCAGAACGTGACCGGCCCAGAAGAAGGCGCCGATCAGGACCAAAAGGTCGCCGAACGAGATTGTTAGCTCTTCGGTAATGCTCAGGAAATAGAGGCCGACAGCGGCCAGGATTGCACCCAGCCAGGTGCCGAGGCGGGGGCGCTGTCGCCAGAAAAGGCCCAGTAGCGGCACGATCACCACATAGAGTCCGGTGATAAATCCGGCTTTGCCGGCAGTGGTGTAGACCAGCCCCGCCTGTTGGAGTGAGGCGCCGGCAAAAAGCGCACAGCCTGCCAGTATCCCGCCGAACAGCACTGGTTTTTTTGGTTTTGTCTCTGGAGTCCGCTGTCTTCTTTGCAGCAGCAGGATCAGGGGCAACAGCGAAATACTGCCGAGGGCGAAGCGCACCGCATTGAAAGTAAAAGGGCCGACGTAGTCCATCCCGAGCCGCTGGGCGACGAAGGCGAAGCCCCAGATGGCAGCGGTCAGTAACAGCAGTATGTCGGCTTTAATTGCTCCCTGTTTCATTTTACCCCAGAATATCTTTCAGCTTGGCAACTTCGCTAATAATGGTCGGCAGGCTGTTTTTCAGGCTGTGATCATCATCGACTTCCAGCAGTGGAACCCCGAAGGCACGACTTGTCGAGATCGGTACCACAGTATCCTGGCGACCATGGATGATCAGAGTTGGCGGCAGATGATTTGCTTTTAGGGTGGTTGCTGCTGGTCGGTGCAGGGCCGGCGCGCAGAGCAGCATCCCGGCGACCCGTTTCGGCACTGCCTGTTGCAGCAGTAGCGCCATCAAGCCACCCATGCTTGAGCCGACCACCAGAAAGCTCTCCTTGGTCCCAGAAATGGCGGATAGGATAATCTGCAGTCGATGTTGCGGATCGCTGATCCCAATGCAATCGGGAGCGTTCACCTCACCAAAAGCTCTTTTAAGCGCTTGGTATTTAGCGCCGTGAGGACCTGATTCCAGGCCATGTAAAAAAAGGAGTTGCATCTTCTTCAGTCTCTTTCTATCTTCTCTAGATCGGCATGACAACCTAGAGCTTTCCAGCTGTGGATTGCAAAGGAAATTATGCTTAAAAAACATATCTAGCTGTTTTTTTACAAAAAAAATAGCTTTAAGGGTTGTATTTTAAAGTAAGTTCATGGTATTAATCGGATCCTAAGCAAGTTTGTGAAAGATTTTGTTGCTCAATCGATTGACAAGGTGTCAATTAAAACAGAACACGCAGACCCTGCTGGGTCGCGTGTTTTTTATTTTTCTACCGCAACAGACTGGCACAAACGAAAAAAATCCCTAAATGGGAGATGGAGAAAAAAGATGGCTGAATGGGAGATGGAGAAAAAAGATGGCTGAAGGTACAGTAAAGTGGTTCAACGATTCTAAGGGTTTTGGTTTTATTGAGCAGGACAACGGTCCTGACGTGTTTGCTCATTTTTCCGCGATCGAAGGCGAAGGCTTCAAGTCTCTCGCTGAAGGTGAGCGCGTAAGCTTCGATGTAACTGAAGGCCAAAAAGGTCCTCAAGCTGCAGCGATCCGTAAAATCTAAGCAAAACCTTTTTGCAACGATTTGAAAAGCGCCGCACGGTCTTCCGTGCGGCGCTTTTTTTGTTTTTGTCAGCCATTGCACTCTGCCCACAAAGAACTATGCTGATAGTATAACCGCCTGAAAAACACCAGCTGACAAGCCATGAAGCAAGGGGGAATCATGGGGAGCAGACTGTTGTTGCTGCTGATTTTTTGGTTTGGACTCTTCTCGCCGGCATCCGCGTTCGGTGCGGGTGCAACTCTGCATTTTTTTTACGCCGAGAACTGCCCCAGTTGTCGTCAGGAAAAGCCTTATATAGAGCAGTTGCAGCAACGCTACCCTCTGCTGCAGGTTGAGATTTATGATGTCTGGTTGCAGCGGGACAGTTACGAGTTGATGGATGCCCTGGCAGAAGTTCAGGGGGTCGATTTTGCCACGACGCCGACGACCGCTGTCGGCGGTCGTGCCTGGTTCGGTTTCAATCCGACCGTCGCCACTGAAATAGAGCAGGCGGTACAGGAGTGCCTGCATTCCGGCTGTCGCGACCTGGTCGCCAAACTGATCGCCGGCGAGCAAGCTATTTCGCCGGAAACATTGGTGGCTGAGCCTGAACCGTTACCAAGTCTGCCGATCGACCCGCAAGAGTATTCCCTCCCACTGTTCACCATCATGATCGGTCTGCTCGACAGTTTTAATCCCTGTGCTTTTTTTGTCCTGCTCTTTCTGCTCGGCCTGATGGTGCATACCCATTCCCGCCAGCGGATGTTTCTGATCGGCGGGGTCTTCATAGTTATTTCCGGATTGATCTATTTCCTGTTTATGGCCGCCTGGCTCAACCTGTTTCTGCTGGCCGGGCAATTGCCGCTGCTGACAACCGTAGCGGGTCTGGTCGCACTGACCATCGCCGGTCTAAATATCAAGGATCACTTTCTGTTGCACAAAGGTCCTTCTTTATCCATTTCTGAAACCGCCAAGCCCCGCCTGTTTGAACGGATGCGCAACCTCCTCAAAGGGGATCGGCTGGTACCTTTGCTGCTGGGGACGACCGTACTGGCTATTGTCGCCAACAGCTATGAGTTGCTGTGTACGGCCGGATTTCCGATGGTCTATACCCGGGTGCTGACCCTGCGGCAATTGCCCGATTGGCTCTACTACGCTTACCTGGGCCTGTATAACCTGGCCTATATCGTGCCGTTGCTGATTATCGTCATCGCCTTTTCTCTGACCCTCGGCAGCCATAAGTTGAGTGAATTTGAGGGGCGTATCTTGAAGCTGCTCTCCGGAATGATGATGCTGGCTCTCGGGTTGGTTCTGCTGATTCAGCCAGAACTGTTGCAGAATCTGTTGCTGGTGGTTGGGCTGTTGGCGACAGCGTTGTTCGGCACCGGATTGATTCTGCTGCTGGAGAAATGGCTCCGCAATCATCATGCAAGACAGCCTGGAAGCTAGTCAGTCTCTGCTTTTGCCTTATGGGATTTATCGGTTTCAAGCCCCTGTTCACCAAGACCACTCGCCGGGTGAGCATGAAATCAAAAGGGAACGATGATATAATTCGATTACGTGTTTAGATCTTGTCCGAGCAGTAATGACCCCGGGAGGTGGGATATTTATGCAGACACCAATAGCCGGGAAAACAGATAATCTCTTTACCATCCTGAAGCGAGTGTTCACAGTTCTCTTTATCGCCGGCATCCTAATAACCTCTCTAGGTTGCTTAAAATCATCCAGTTACGCCGCTTCTGAAAGCTGGCTGAACTCCACCCGGACCAGTATTCTGGCGCTTGACAGCGCCCGGCGTACCGCGATCAAAGAGCTGGGAAACCTGTCGCTCTCGGCTCAGGAGTCCGCTGATTACGAAGATTTTGTCATCTATCTGAATACCCGGATCATCGGCTACTGCCGGGAACTGGCTAACCAGGCGGCCCTTTCGGCGCTTGCGGACCTGCCCTGCCCAAGGCTCGCCGGGTTGGCAACTGAACAGGCAGCGGCGAGCCAGCAAGGTGAGATCGAGGGGAAAGCCGTCTCACTCCCGGAGGGAACGGGGAGCTCGCAAACAGAGGCCGAACAGACCGAACAGCTGCATAATCAGTTCCTCTCTGCTCTGGGCAGTTTCGACGAGATGCTGCTGAAAGAAGATGAAAAGGTCGCGACCAGAATCCCCAGGCAGAGAGAGACAGGAACGGCCGGGACGGCTGCCGGCGGTGCTGGAACGGGCTCGGCTGCTGCAGGCAGTACGGGAACTGACGGCTCAGGGGAATTTACGACTGCTGGAGAGCAGGGGCTGGAGGCAGAAGAAGGTTCTGCCTCAGCCGGAGCAAGCGGCACGCAAAGCGCCAAAACCGGTAGCAATGCGACTCGGGGTGCGGGGCGCGGCGGCACGGGCGATGCGCAGGCCCGTAGCGGCACCCCGGAAGGCCAACTTCCGCCACCGGAAGATGACGATATTGTCGCCCGTCAATTACGGGATGCAGCCGAAAAAGAGACCGATCCGGAACTGAAGAAGAAGCTCTGGGAGGAATACTGGAAATACAAGGGCGTTACTCCCAAAGGTGGGTAGGCAGCACATGAACAGACTAACGCTATTGCTGACAGTTTTACTGCTGGTTGGCGGCTGCGCCACCAAGGGCACGGTGGGCAAGAAAGTCAAGCCACTGCTGGCCCCGCAAGAGCTTGCCAGTACTGAGCTGCTCGATGTGGCTATCCGGGTCTTCGACTCGCAGCAGCTCACCGAAGAGGAGACGGGAAAACTGGGGCTATCTGAGGAAATCCGTCAGGCTGAGGAACGTTTTGTGCCGCTCCATCTCAAATACACCATGCAGCGCTCCGGTTATTGGGGGGCCGTTCGCGTGGTCCCCGGAGAAAACAGCGCGCACGTTCAGGTGCGCGGCACCATCAAGCGCTCGGATGGCGAGGCGCTCATCGTTTCTATTCAGGCCAGTGACGAACGGGGCGTGCCCTGGTTCGATAAAACCTATGCGGAAATTCTCAAACCGTCCGACTATATCGGGCTGATACCGGAAAAAGCAGACCCCTTCCAGAACCTGTACAACACCATTGCCAATGACCTGGTCAGGCACCGCCAGCAGCTTGCCGCCGCAGACCTGCAGGAGATTCAGCAGGTCACCGAGCTGCGCTTCGCTCAGGAAATGGCCCCGGATGTCTTTACCGACCATCTCTCCAGAGACAACAACGGTCGCTACAAGCTGATCCGGCTGCCGGCGGGCAACGATCCGATGCTCGAACGGGTAAGAGCCGTTCAGGTCCGCGACCAGATGCTGGTCGACACCATCAACGGCTATTACGATAGTTATTACCAGGATCTCTGGCAATCCTACGGAGACTGGCGGAAACTCTACAGTGAGGAGCTCACCGCCCTGAAGAAGCTGGAAAAGCAATCTTTGACCCGACAATTGCTGGGGGCAGCCGCAGTGGTTGGGGGGATTCTAATCAGCGCTAACGACAGCAATCTGCGCAGTTCGGGATTGCCCAGCGTGATGATCGCGGGCGGCGCGGCGGCCATCTACAGCGGGTTTCAGAAACGCGAGGAAACTAAAATCCACAAAGATGTTATAGAGGAGCTGAGCCAGTCCTTCAGCTCGGAAGCAGCCCCGCTGGTGCTGGAAGTGGTCGGGGAGACCGTCAGACTCACCGGTTCGGCCGAGGAACAGTACCAGCAATGGCGGGCGCTACTGCGGGATATTTACGTGACAGAAACCGGCTTGCCGTTGATGACTGACAAGAGTGCCGAAGGTGCGACAACCGATTCCACCAATAATGAGTCGAAACCAGTTCAATGATTGAAGATCCAGGCCATAAAGAAAACGGGAAAAAACCGCCCACAAGCCAGCCGCCTCTGGTTCCGCCCGACGGCTATGAAAAGGAACAGCCAACAGCTTCCCAGCGCAGCCGGCTGTTGGTGCTGGGCCTGGGGCTGCTTTTGGGTGTGGTCGCCCTCGTTGTCCTGTTTCTGCCTGCCGAACAAGCCGCTCCGCCGGTCGTCCAGCCGGAGCCGCACCGACCGCCAGCCCAGCTCTCCACAGCTGCCCAGCAGGGCACAGTAAATGAGGTCGCCCAGGAGACCGATCGGTTGCGGGAGCAATGGCTGCGGCTGCAGGCCGCCGCCGAGGCGGAAAACGTTGCCGTCTGGGGTGGTGACTCTTATGCCGCGGCAACTGCCCAGGCCAGGGACTGTGAGCAACTTATTCGAGACAAGCAGGTTGCCAGCGCCAAAGCGGCTTGCACCACAGCGATCGCCAGCCTGGAACAGCTCATGGCCGCCAAACAATCACTCTTAAGCGATGCTCTTGATGCCGGGTTCCAGGCGCTGGGAAATGGCGAGCCGCAAACGGCAACCGAACAATTCCAAACAGCATTGGCCATCGATGCCGACCATGGTCGGGCAACGGAAGGGCTCCGCCGCGCCACCAGGCTGCCGGACGTTCTGCGCCTGCTGGAAACCGGGCGGCTCAACGAGCAGGCCGGTGAGACAAGCGCGGCGCTGCAAGCCTATGCCGAAGCCAATTCCCTTGACCCGGCGTATTTGCCGGCGGAGCAGAACCTGAACCGGTTGCAGGTCGCCAGGAGTGAACGCCAGTTTAGCGGAGCGATGAGCCGCGCCCTGCAGGCGCTGAGCAAGGGGGAGCTGAGCCAAGCGGCTGACGCCTTACGGCAAGCGCAACGTCACAAGAGTCATGACCCGGCCCTGATCGATCTCAAGCAGCAGCTCCACCGGGCCCAGTTGGCCGAGCAACTCAAGAGTCTGCGACAAAAAAGCGCCAGCCTGGAAGAAAACGAGCAATGGCGCAAGGCGCTGACCGCCTGCGAACAGGCCCTGGCCATCGATTCCAGCGCCGCCTTCGCCATAGGCTGCCGGGCTCGGGTCAGTCGGCGCATCGAACTGGATGATCGGTTGCAAAAGATCCTCTCCCGCCCGGAGCGGCTGTTTGCGGCCGCGCCACTCAAAGAGGCGCGCCAGGTACTGGACTATGCCGAGCAGCAGACTCCCCGCGGAGCGCTGCTCCGCAGCCAGATCGAGCAGCTGAGCGGACTGATTCGCCAGGCAGAGGCAGAGGTTGAGGTGGTGATTCTGTCGGATGGTCTTACCGATGTGGTGGTTTATCATGTCGGGCGACTGGGGCGCTTTGAAAGCAAAAAACTGCTGCTGCGCACCGGTAACTACACGGCCACCGGTAGTCGCAACGGCTATCGGGATGTCCGGCAGACCTTTAAGGTGCGCCCCGGTGCCGGCAATCTGATCTTTACCCTCCGTTGCGAGGAGCCGATTTGAACCGTCTGATCGAAATATACGGCATCGACGGTCAGCAGAAGCTGAATGAAACCAGCCTGCCGCTGATCATCGGTGCAGATGAACAGGCCCATATCCGTTTGCCTGGCGACGGCGGTGCTGCAGCCTTTGTTGGCGAATCCCGCAACCATCTGTTCCTGCAGCCGGCACAAGAGAGTTCCTTTCAGCCGCTGTCCCACAACAATGAGCCACTCAGAAACTCGGTGTGGCTGAAATCGGGAGACACCACCCGGATCGGAGATTTCCTGGTCCGCTGGCAGCTGGCCAGCCAGCGGGTGGAGATTCTGGTCTCGCGCTACGCGGAGGGAGGTTTGACTCCTCCCTCCGCCCCTCCTGATAAAGTAAAGCCGGATAAGCAGGAGGCCGCGGAAGACTCCCTGCACCCGGTCCTCGAGCCACCTCGGCGAACCGGCAGCCGGTTCCGTTATCTGGTGCTTGCGCTGTTCCTTATCCTGCTTGGCGGCGCCGCTTTTGTGCTGCTGGCAAAACCGGTGACGATCAATATTGTCCCTGTCCCCGACAGCCTGACGGTTTCCGGGTTTCCACCGGTTGTTAGCATCGGCGACAGCTACCTGGGGTTTCCCGGTCACTATCTGCTGCGCGCGGAAAAGGCCGGCTTCCGCCCCCTGGAAGAAAGGGTGGAGATCAGCAGAATCGGCAGCAGCTACAATTTCAGTTTCCAAAAGTTGCCCGGCTACCTGGAGGTCACGAGTCAGCCGCCGGGAGCGACCCTGTCGGTCGATGGAGTCCCGGAGGGGAAAACCCCGTTGTCAGATGTCGAGTTGCCGCTCGGTCGCCGCAGTCTCCGCTTTGAACTCCAGCGCTATCAAAGCGTCGAACAACAGCTGCTGGTCAAAGGGGCTGGAGAGAGGCAAAGTTTGCAGGTCGAGCTGCTTCCGGACTGGGCCAGCGTCGTGGTCCGATCGGAGCCGGCCGGAGCCAGCCTCTCGGTTGATGGTGAAGACCAGGGCCTCACTCCCCTGACGCTGGAACTGCTGGCGGGAGAACGCCAGCTGACTTTCCGCAAGGACAAATTCTCTCCGCTGACGCTGACGTTGCAGGTCGTCGCCGGTCAGGAAATGACCCCGGCTCAGGTTCTGCTGAGTCCCGCCCCGGCCAGCCTCACCATCTCTTCGCAACCGACCGGCGCCACAGTCACCGTAGACGGTGATTTCAAGGGCCAGACCCCGCTGACTCTTTCTCTCAAAACAGAGGTGGAGCATGAAATCGGGGTGACCGCGAGCGGCTATCGGCCGCAAAACCGCAAGCTCAAGCTCGTTGCGGACGCCAAACGGAAGATCGCCTTCCGCCTCGAGCCGGAATACGGGGTGGTTTTTATCGCCGCGACGCCACCCGATGCGACCCTCTACATCGACGGAAAAAAACAGCCGGCCGGCAGCGGCCGGGTCCGCCTGCCCAGCCGTGTTCATAGTTTCGAACTGCGCGCCAACGGCTATCAGAGCGTCACCCGCACCGTCACTCCGCAGTCCGGTTATAGCCAGCGCCTGGAGATCGAGCTTCCCCCCAAGCAGGAGGCCCTTAAGGCAGCCGCCTCATTCGCCGCCCCACCGGCAAATACCCAAACTGCGGTCGGCCAGCAACTTGTCCTTATCAAGCCGACAGCATTTCTCATGGGCGCATCAAGACGGGAAGCGGGCCGCCGGGCCAATGAGGTGGAACAGCAGGTGGTGCTGCAGCGTAGCTTTTACCTCTCGGCACGGGAAGTGACAAACAGCGAGTTCCGCCAGTTTCAACCGCAGCATTCTTCCGGGACGGCCGGCAACAAGTCCCTGGACATCGATTCCCATCCGGTGGTCAATGTCAGCTGGGAGGATGCGGTACGCTTCCTGAACTGGCTGAGCAACAAAGATGGCTTGCCGGCCTATTACCAGGAACAAAACGGTAAGCTGGTGGTAACGGATTCGCGTGGGATCGGCTACCGTTTACCCACTGAAGCGGAATGGGCCTTTAGCGCCCGGATGGCGGGGCGCAAGGAACGCGCCCGCTATCCCTGGCCAGGGAATTATCCGCCGCAAGGCAAGGTCGGTAACTTTGCCGATGAAGCGGCCCGCGACCTGCTGCCGATGGTGATCGATAACTATAACGACGGTTTTAGCGCCACCGCACCGGTCGGCAGTTTTCCTGCCAATCCGGCGGGCATTTATGATCTGGGGGGCAACGTGGCGGAATGGTGCCACGATTATTATTCCCCGAGCAGGAGCAGCACGAAAGGCAGCCAGATCGATCCGCTGGGCGCTGCAACCGGTACCCACCACCTGGTGCGGGGGGCCAGCTGGCGCGATGCCAGTATTACCGAACTGCGCTTCAGTTACCGCCGCTACAGTAAAGTTCCGGCCAGCGATATCGGCTTTCGGGTCGCGAGGTATGCCAGATGAGAAGAGTTGCAATTATGGTTGTTTGGCTGCTGATCTGCAGCAGCAGCTTGGCTGTCGCCGAGGAGAACGAGAAACAACTTAATGGTGAAACAGGAACGGCTGAAGTCGAAGCCGAAGAGAGCGCAGAGCAGGAAGAGGTTCGGAGAACAAAGCAGCTGCAGTGGCCGCGCCCCTACCAACCCCGTGAAGAGATCAGCGCCGACAGCATGGTGCCTTTTCCGACCGACATTTAAAAGGTGACAGAGACGATGCGAGGAAAAAATTTTCCGACCGAAATGATTTTCCAGGTTTTCAGCCTGCTGGTGGTTTTCATTCTGGTCCATGGGACCTATGTTTCCTTGATCAGACCTCAGGCCGCTGCGTTTCTGGCTATGGAACAGCAGCGTTTGGCCGAAACTCCGGGGGCGGTTCAGGAGCAGAGCTTTTTCGTGGTGATCCGCGATTTTGAGCAGGAAGCCTGCATTATCCTCTTTAGCTGGGCCCTGGCGATCCTCGCCTTCAAGGGGGTCGGGATCTGGCGCGAGCAGAAGCTCCTGGATGAGGACCTGCTGCAATTGCCAGGCGGCATGCCGATCGGCCCGGAAGATACCCGGGAACTTATGGATCGCCTCCAGGAGCTGCCGGTGACCAGTCGCCAATTCCTGTTGCCCACGGCGCTGAGAAACGCAATCCAGCGGTTTGCCTCGACGAGCAACATTCAGGATACCGCCACTGCGGTCAGGGACAGCTGCGACAGCCATGGCGACCGGCTCGACTCGGAGCTTTCCATCATCCGCTATATCGCCTGGGCGATCCCTTCGGTCGGTTTTATCGGCACGGTGCGCGGTATCGGCGCGGCGCTCGGTCAAGCTCACCGCGCAGTTGAAGGGGACATCACCGGGGTGACCCAGAGTCTCGGGGTCGCCTTCAACTCGACCTTTATCGCCCTGGTCTTAAGCATCATCCTGATGTTTTTCATCCATCAGCTGCAGCTTCGCCAGGAGCGACTGATTCACGACACTGACAGCTACTGCCAACAGCAACTGGTCAACAAGCTGCGGGTCAATCCCGCTCCCTAATCAAAAGGACCTTTAGGTGAAAACAGGCCGGCGTAAGACGTCAGAGTTCAACCTGGCGTTTCTCGACATCATGTGTTGCGGTTTTGGCGCGGTTATCCTGCTGGTGATGCTGCTCAATGGCGACATGCTGGCGACGCGCAAAGAGGTTGTCGCCGACCTGCGGGGCGAGGCGCAGCGGCTTGAACGTGAAGTCAAAGTCGGCCAGGAACATCTGGTCAGCCTGCAGAACAGCATGCTGGAGACCGAAGCGGACGCGGTCCGCACCGAAGGCCTGTCCAGAGAGGTGCTCGAACGGCTGAAAAACACCGAAGTCGAACTGGCTACGCTGCAGGGGAAAAGTCAGGCGACGAAGAAGCATCTCCGCGCCCTGCAGGCCGACCTGCTCAAGCTAGATGATGAAAGCCAGCAGATCGCTGCCCAGCAGCTGGCCGAGCAGCAGCGGGGACAACAGCTGCGGAAATTCATCGGCGAGGGAGACCGGCAATATCTCACCGGCCTGCGGCTGGGCGGCAAACGGGTTCTGCTGCTGGTCGATGCCTCGGCCAGCATGCTGGACGAAACCATTCTCAACATCATTATGCGCCGCAATCTCGATCAGCGGACGAAACTGGCTTCGCCCAAATGGCGCCGCACCATAAGAACCGTTGAATGGCTGACCGCCAACCTGCCGCCCGACAGCGCGTTACAGATTTATACCTTCAACACCCAGGCGCGCCCGGTTGTCAAGGAACTGCAGGGCACATGGGTGGCCGCCAGCGACCAGCAGAACGTCGATCGGCTGCTGGCAGCCTTGCAGCAGACGATTCCCCAGGGGGGCACCAGTCTCTTTAACGCCTTTTCCGCCGCGGCCCGCCTGGGGCCGCGGCCCGACAATATTCTGCTGCTTACCGACGGCCTGCCCACCCAGGGCGAAAAACGTTCTGCAAAGACCACCGTGTCTGGTGCGCAGCGGCTCAAACTGTTTCAAGAGGCGATCCGGAAGTTACCGAAATCGGTCCCGGTGAACACCATCCTTTTCCCCATGGAGGGAGATCCGCTGGCCGCCGTCTCCTTCTGGCAACTGGCCATTGATAGCAGAGGTTCCTTTCTGACTCCGACCCGGGATTGGCCATGAAAAAACGCCGTCGACAGATTGAAATATTCAGCATGTCATTTCTCGACGTGATCTCCTGCGGGTTCGGTGCGATCATTCTGCTGCTGGTCATCTCGAAGCTTTCCGAACCGCGGGTGATCGAGGAGGTCAATGCCGATTTGACCGGGGTGGTCGCCCAACTGGAAGAGCAGCTCTACGAGATCCGCGGGGAGACGCAAATCCTCAATCGGAACCTGCTCGCCAGGCAACAGCAGTTCTCCGTAAACAAGCAAAAACTGGCGCGGTTGCAAGGGGCCTTGACCGATATAGAAGGGGAGTTTCGTGCCGTCAGCAAAGCGGCCGAGGCGCAGAGTCTCATCGAGGATGAATTGCAGGGTGCCAAGCAGGAGCTGAACGAGGAGATGCGTCGATTACTGGCCGGCTACCGGCGCCCGCAAGAGGATGCGGTGATCGGCGGGTTGCCGGTGGACAGCGAATATATTATCTTCGTCATCGACACCTCGGGCAGTATGCAGAATTTTGCCTGGCCGCTGGTGCGCAAGAAGATGCAGGAGATTCTCGATATCTACCCCAAGGTCAAAGGGGTGCAGGTGCTCAATGACATGGGCGACTACATGTTTTCCCAATATGCCGGCCGCTGGATACCCGATTCCAAGGCGCGACGCCGGGCCATCCTGCAGCGGCTGGCCACCTGGGCACCCTTTTCCAACTCCAGCCCGGAAGAAGGTGTCAGCCAGGCGATCCAGCGTTTCTACGCGGCAGATAAACGGATCAGCCTCTATGTGTTCGGTGACGATTTTTCCGGCGGCAGCATGCAGAATGTGATCAACGCGGTCCGGAAGAAAAACCGGGCCAGCGGCAAGTCAGGGAGCAGGGTGCGGATTCATACGGTCGGGTTCCCCGTGCTGCTGAGTCAGCCGCGGTCGGTGCAGAATGCCGCGCGCTTTGCCGCCCTGATGCGCCGGCTGGCCGAGGAGAATAACGGCAGCTTCGTGGGGCTGACCAGTCTGCGTTAGATTCCAGCTGCTTATTATGACTAAATGTGGCCACCCATTATGATGAGAAACCCGCCAACTTTTTATCAAACAAAATCGCCACCCCAGATTTGAAGGAGGTGGCGGCTCATCAAAAAGTCAGGACATATATGAGACTGTCCCCCCAAGCAGGCTTCTTTAAACAGTATTGTGCCGATCGACATCAGGTCAATTGAACAGTTCAGCCAACCGATTTTCAACACAAAAAGACCTCGTCACTCCATATTTTAGAGCAGGAAAAATCTTTGTTCCTCTGATATATTGATGATTTGTTGTTTGATGGCAGTGGGCTTTTGGAGTTTATTTGTGAAAGACAATAGAGTCCCCTTTGCTCGCTCTGTCTTAATTTCAATCCCACAACTGATACTCTAAGGTTTTTAATGGGCGGTGACTCTATTACTCAGCTGACAGTTTTCACCCTGGCTACCACCATCGTTGCCACCATTATCATTTTTTTATTCAGGCTTCGTTTGCGCTTTGGCCTGACCCCGCTTTATGTCACCCTGGGCGTGTTTCAGCCGTTGCAAATCCTCCTGGCCTCTTCGGTCTATGCTGAAATCCTCCCAGGCATCATCGTCAGTCCAGGCTCCGTGATCATGTTCACTGCCAGCCTGTTCGCCATTCTGCTGGTCTACATTCGCGAAGACGCTCTTGAAGCACGCAAGATCATTTACGGTATCATGCTCGCCAACCTTTCGTTGAGTGCGTTGATGCTCACCTTTGGTTGGCAGTTGCAACTCTCTAGCACACTGAACCCTCTCGATTTATCTGCCGATCTCTTCAATCAGAGTGCGCGAATAACAATTGCAGGAACGCTTGCCCTGTTCGCCGATGTCCTGTTGATCATTTTTATCTATGAAGCCATCTGTCGCTGGATCAGTAGAAGTCAGCTGCTGTGTATCTATTTGACTGTGGCGCTGATCCTGGTATTTGACAGTGTGACGTTTGCCACGGGAGCTTTTTTAGGCCAACCGAATTACATTTCGATTCTGTATTCAGGAATAATCGGCAAACTCATCATGGCGGTCCCTTTCGCCCTCGTCGTAACCTTTTACCTGCGTTTCGGTGAAACCACTGAGCGCGAAGCCCACTCATTCGAAGATATTTTTGATGCCCTGTCCTACAGACAGAAATACCAGTTGGCTCAAGAGCGCGGCAATCAGGCCGAAGCCGGGCTGAAAATCAGCGAAGACCGCTATAAACAGCTATTCGACAACTCCCCGGTCCCTTTATGGGAAGAGGAATTCACAGAGCTGACGGATTACCTGGATAACATCAAAAAAACCGGGGTTACCGATTTCAGGACCTTCTTCAGTGAGTATCCAGACGAACTGCAAACCTGTGCCGGGAAAATTATCATCAGGGATGTCAACCGGGAGACCCTGAAGCTGCACAAGGCCAGGGACAAGGCAGAACTGCTCGGCAATCTGGATAAAATCTTCACCGAAGCCTCATACGATACCTTCCGGGAAGAAGTGATCGCCATAGCCGAAGGGGCGTCGAGTTTCGAAATTGAAGGCCAGGTCAAAACTCTGGACGGCGAAGTGCGGGAGGTTACTCTCAAACTGCAGATCCTGAAAGATACACGCACAGCCCTGCTGGCGACAACAGACATCACGAAAAGAAAACACGCCGAGGTGGAACAGCTGAAACTCAAGGAGCAGCTGACCCAGTCGCAGAAAATGGAAGCCATTGGCCGTCTGGCCGGTGGCGTCGCCCACGATTTCAACAACATGCTCGGCGTCATCCTCGGCTACTCGGGACTGGCGATGCAAAGGACGGGATTGGACGACAAACTGACCCGGGATCTGCAGGAGATTCACAACGCTGCAAGGCGGTCTGCGGACCTCACCCAGCAGCTACTTGCGTTTGCCAGAAAGCAGACCGTCAACCCCAAACTGATCGACATGAACGAAGCCATCGAATCTATGCTCAAGATGCTGCACCCGTTGATCGGCGAAAACATCGACCTGTCCTGGGCCCCCTGCTCGGCACCAACGCCCGTACATATCGACCCGGCACAGTTCAATCAGGTGCTGACCAATCTATGTGTCAATGCCAGAGCCGCTATCAGCAACGTCGGTAAACTGATCATCGAAACCGGAAACGTTCATCTAGACGAGAGCTATTGTGCCGCTCACCCCGGCTTTATCCCTGGTAAATTTGCCATGCTGTCAGTCAGTGATGATGGTTGCGGTATGGAAAAAGAGGTTCTCGATCACATTTTTGAGCCGTTCTACACAACCAAAAATTTCGGCGAAGGTACTGGCCTGGGGCTTGCCATGGTCTACGGGATCGTCAAGCAAAATAACGGCTTTATTAATGTCTACAGTGAGCCTGACAAAGGGACTACGTTTCGGATTTATCTGCCGCTGCAGCACGGAGCGGCAGATTCTGCCAAGGAGCAGACGCTTACTAAAATCCCCCAGGGTCGGGGGGAAGTTCTCCTGTTGGTCGAGGATGAAGAGTCGTTATTGCAATTGACCAAACGGATGCTCGAAGAATCAGGTTATTCTGTTCTTGCCTGTGATCGACCGGGAAAAGCAATTGACTTGGCGAGGGAGCATGAAGGCAGGATTCACTTGGTCCTGACCGACGTCATCATGCCAGAGATGAACGGGCGGGAATTGGCCGATAAACTACACTGCGAGCATCCAGATCTCAAAGTCCTATACATGTCGGGATACTCAGCAAATACGATTGCCCGCCACGGCATTCTGGACCCAAACGTGAATATTATTCAGAAGCCATTCTTAAATCAGGATCTGGCAGTGAAGGTGCACGAAATTTTGAAAAATGACGAGCTTAAGCCTTCATGACAGGCACCCCGAGGGCAGCGCAAGGTAAGCAACTCGAAAATAAAGCAATTCGCTAATCGAAGCTCATCGCAAAGGGCTTTGCCAAAACAAGCAGACTGTTGCAATTGTATGAAGTTTAGTAGATGGCGTGATTCACGCCACAGAACCCGTCAACTGCGTTCTCATATATTGCTTCAAGTCAGATCGCATCAGTCCTCAGGAGTTGGCAGGTTTAAAATTTTACCTCGTGGCTGGTTTCAGCATAATAGCCATCCAGGCGTTTTAAATGGTGTTGAATTCAGAGTCCGTCCGGTTTAGCGCGGCTTTCGAACAGGGTCAGTTGCCATCGGTCGGTCCGGGTATTGTGGCGCAGGATGTAGCGGTCGCCAGCGGCGCAGCGGACTTTGAAATACCGGTGTTCCGGAGCCAACCAGCGGTCGAGGACTTCGGCGATCTCAATGGGACGCTCATTGATGTAAAACCTCCGCGGCGTCTCTTCTCCCCGGTAGCCGCAGTAACAGGCGACCCGGATTTCGAACAACGACTCAGCTGTCATGCTATTCCCTGTTTTCTTGTTCTCAGACGATCTGATAACGGGGCTGACTGATCGATTCTCCTTTGCAGAGCGGGCAGCGGCCCGGACGCTTTAAACGCTCCCGTTTGACAAACAGGTAACCGCAGCTGCGGCACTCAGACGGCTGGACGTTCAACAAGTGCCCCTCTCGATGCAGACTGTGACGGATATGTTCCAGATGTTCACAGACGTCACGCTCCCGGATCCCGATCTGTTCGGAGATCTCCAGGGCGCTCAGCGATTCGCTCCGCAGCAAGGCACAGATACTCTGGCGCAGCGTCGTGGTGCGCGGAGACGGCACGGTCGTGGATTTCGGCTGTCGCTTGATCATCATCTCATTATAGCTGGAATCAGCAACTGCTGTTCTTTGAGGTTCTTTTGCCGCAACTGCTGCATTGATGACCGTAGAGAGGTCTCGTTGCTCTACCCAAATCTCTCGACCAGTGCTTCCAGATAGCGCGACTTGACCTGTTTGCTGGCCAGCACTTGTTTGATTGGCGGCAGGCGCAGGATAACACCAAGCAGCCCGGCCAGGGCACGGTGACTGAACAGCACCTGGTTGTCGAAGATCAGATGCTGCAGCTTGCCTCGCTCGATCGCCATCACCACTGCGCGGTGACTGCCATTCAATGGTGTAATCACCCTCTGCGGGCGACTCTGCATTTTTATGCAATTTTCACCACAGCCCCGTACACAGAGTCCACAACCGAGACAGTGGTCTGCGATCAGCGTGGCCTGTTTGCGTTTCGGCTGGTGCGGATCGTTGGCCGAGCAGAGGACGATCGCCTCGACTGGACAGATATCGACGCAGTGGCCGCAGCCGCTGCACCGCTGCTGGTTGATCTGCGGGATGAAGTTGGTGGTGTGCACCGGATTCAGATTGGCAAAGCGGCGTGCGGCGATCAGCGCTTCGCAACAACAGCCACAGCAGTTGCAGATGAAATTGACCCGCTGACGGACGTTTTCGCCGAACTGCACCAGGTTCTGCTCGTAGGCCCGCTGCAGCAGGTCGAGGCATTCGCTGGAGTCGACGGCCCGGGCATGACCGTGCTTGATCAGGGAGGCGGCCGAACTGTTGAAGGTCATGCAGATATCCAGCTCCGCGGCGCAGGCTTTCTCCAGGTGCTGCATCTTGTGCCGGCAGTAGCAGCTGCCAACGCCGATGTGGCTGGCGTCCTTGATCACCTCGCTGGCCCGTTCGTAATCGAGCACGTGCAGGGCGTCGTCATTGCTCAGGATCGGTTCATGGATAAAGGTGCGCCCCAGCTGGGTCTCGCCGAAGGTGAACAGCTCGCGGATGAAATCCTCTTCGACGTTCAGGTACTGGTAGAAGAGTTCGCTGAGCAGTTTTTGATCGATATCACCACGGGTGCGCATCAACGAGAATTCGAAAAAGCCGGCCATCGGCGGCGGCAGAACGTAGATAGATTCGCCATTCTGTTCGATATCAACCAGAATCGCCCGCCCGGCCAGTTCATCGAGGATCTTTTGGCTACTGCAGAGATCCAGTTTCCAGGTCCGGCTGGCCCGTTGCACACTGAAGGGGCGTAGTGGGAGTTGTGCGACCAGCTCCGCTTCTTTGTCACTGAACAGCATGGCGAGGATTTTATACAGCAGCTGCGAGGGCGGGGCGCCCTGGGGAGACCGGTTGAGCCGTTCAACCAGGCGGGAATAACTCGATTTGAGCGTGTGATGACCCACGTAGAAAACCTCCATGCGACAACATTTATCAATTATTGCTGCGCTTGCCGCTAAGTCAAGCGAGATAAATTTGGGCCGCTGTATTGCGCTGTGAACGGCAGCGGTGCGACAATTGGGCTATGAAAATGGATAAGAACGCAAAACTATACGATTCACTGGAACAGCTGCAGTTCGATAACGCTTTTATCCGCGAGCTGCCGGCCGACCCGGATTCCAGCAATCGGGTGCGACAGGTGCCGGGTGCCTGCTTTTCATTGGTGCCGCCGACACCTATTGCTCAGCCGGAAACCATTGCCTATTCGCGCGAAGTCGCCGAGCTGCTCGATCTGTCGCCAGTTGCCTGTGAAAGTGAGCAATTTGCGCAGCTGTTTGCCGGCAACCGGCTGCTGCCGGATATGGAGCCGTACGCGATGTGCTACGGCGGTCACCAGTTCGGCCAGTGGGCCGGACAGCTGGGTGACGGGCGGGCGATCAATCTGGGTGAGGTGCTCAACAGGCGGGGCGAACGTTGGGTCCTGCAGCTGAAAGGCTGCGGGCTGACCCCCTACTCGCGGCGGGGTGACGGCTTGGCGGTGCTGCGTTCTTCGGTCCGCGAATTCCTCTGCAGCGAAGCGATGCACCATCTGGGGATCCCGACCACCCGCGCACTGAGCCTGGTGTTGACCGGTGAGCAGGTGACCCGTGACATGTTCTACGACGGCCATCCGAAACTGGAACCGGGCGCGATCGTCTGTCGGGTGTCACCCTCCTTCCTCCGTTTCGGGAACTTCCAGGTCCACTCCTGGCGCAACGAGCTGGATATCTTGCGGCAACTGGTCGACTACTGCATCCGCACCGATTTTCCCCACCTGGGACAGCCCTCGGTCGCTGTCTACCGGCAGTGGTTCAGTGAAATCTGCCGCACAACCGCCGAGCTGATGGTGCACTGGATGCGGGTCGGCTTTGTCCACGGGGTGATGAACACTGACAATATGTCGATTCTCGGCCTGACCATCGATTACGGTCCTTACGGCTGGCTGGAAGATTACGATCCGCGCTGGACGCCGAACACCACCGATGCCGAGGGGCGTCGCTACAGTTTCGGCCAGCAACCGCAGATCGCCCTCTGGAATCTGGCCCAGCTGGCCAATGCGATCTATCCGTTGATAGAGCAGACCGAGCCGCTGCAACAGGCACTGCAACTCTACGGAGATGTTTATCAGCATGATTGGCGGCAGATGATGGCGCAGAAACTGGGCCTGGAACAGTTCGATCCAGATACTGACGAGGAGCTGGTCAAAGAGCTGGAACAGGTGTTGCTGCTGGTCGAAACCGATATGACAATTTTTTACCGGCAGCTGGCGACCCTGGATGAAGACACCGATGCCGATGATGATATTCTCATCGCACCGCTGCGTGAGGCCTACTACCAGCCGGAGCAGTTGAGTTGTGAACAGAAGGCGCGTATCGGCCGCTGGCTGCGCAGCTATCTGGCCAGGGCGCGGCGGGATGACTTGCCTGACTCTATCAGGGCTGAGCGGATGAATGCGGTCAATCCCAAGTATGTACTGCGCAACTACCTGGCACAATTGGCGATCGATAAGTCGGAACAGGGTGATCACAGCCTGGTCAATGAAACGCTTGAGGTGTTGCGTCAGCCTTATACTGAACAGATCGGCAAAGAGCGGTTTGCGGAAAAAAGACCGGAGTGGGCGCGAAATAGGGCTGGTTGTTCGATGTTGTCGTGCAGTTCTTGATCAGGAGGTGCTGGTGGCTAAAGAAACGAAACAAAAAGCCTGTTGGAGTACTCGGACCAGCATTCTGTTGCTGGTGCTGATCGGTGTCGGCCTCTGGCTGTATCAGTCCCTGAATGGCGGGCGGTCGAATATCTGGTCGTGGGAAGAGCAGGTTGAGATGGAGGTGGCGATGGCAAAGGCAGCTCAGCAAGCACCAGGCAAGGTTCCGGAAATTGATCGAAGCATCCCCGAGACCGAGACGGCGCTGTTCGCCCTGGGCTGATTCTGGGGTTTTGACTCCCGGTTCGGGAGTCTCCCCGGTGTTTATCGTACTACCGTTGGTTATGCTGGCGGCGAAATGGTAAATCCGGCCTATTGGTCTCTCGGTGATCACACAGAAACGGTGCGGGTCGAGTTCAACCCGGCTGAGATCTCCTACGCCGAGCTGCTGCAGGTCTTCTGGGCCGGGCACAACCCCGGCTACAACAGCACAAATCAACAATACCGTAACGCAATCTTCTGTCTTGATGATGCGCAGCGGCAGCTGGCAGAAAAGTCGCGGAAAGAGGTGGCGGCGCGGCTGGATGTGCCGGTTGCCACTCACATCGAAACGGCAAAACGCTTCTACCCGGCCGAAGATTATCACCAGAAATACTACCTGCGCCGTAACGGGACCGTGCTGGCCGAATTCAGGGCGATCTATCCGGATGAGAAACAGCTGGCCGCCTCGACCGCGGTGGCCCGGGTCAACGGCTATCTCGGCTGTAACGGCCAGGCGGAAGATCTGACCTGGGTGATCGGCCGGTTAGGTCTGTCCTTTAGCGCCCAGCAAAAACTGGTCGATCATCTCTCTTCCTCATGCACCAGCTTCAAGGGGGTGACCTGCCCGGCGCCGCATTGAGTGTCCGCTCATAACCGGCCCGCCAGATTTCCACAGGAACAATTTTGGGCACGATGCCGCTGGTGCGTACCCAGGAATCGACTGCGAACAGCTGGTCTGTGCCGGTCTGGCTGCTCTCTGCCGTGGCATGCGGGATATTGAAAACGAGCTACATTCTGCAGGGCGGGTGGCTGATTTGCTGCCATTGCCGCAGAGCAAGTATCCTCCTCTGCCTGCCCCCGGATTTTTTTTCGCTATACTTGCCAGTGTGAACAGTATTGCACAAACGACAAAATTAGCGTGCAGCAGGAGGCATTATGCAAGTTCATCTCAAGTATGGCAGTCAAGGCCTGGATATAGAATTCCCAAAGACGGTTAATTTCCAGGGGGTCCTTTATCCGCAGGAGGCGGTACCGCTCAAGGAGCCAGGCGAGGCCGTGGTCGAGGCGCTCAAGTCGCCGATTGCCACACCCTCTCTGCAGCAATTGGCCACGGGGAAAAAGGATGCGGTGATCGTCATCAGTGATATCACCCGGCCGGTCCCGAACCAGCTGCTGCTGCCACTGATCTGTTGGCAATTGGAGGCCGCCGGACTGGCCCGCGAAGCGATTACCATTCTGATTGCCACCGGCATCCACCGGCCGAACGAGGGGGGCGAGCTGGAGCGTCTGGTCGGCAGGGAGATCGCCAACAACTACCGGGTGATCAATCATTTCTCCAAACGCCAGGAAGACATGGTTTTGGTCGGCGAGATTGGTGCCGGGATCCCGGCCTACGTCAATCGACACTATGTAACTGCCGATCTGAAAATCCTGACCGGTTTTATTGAGCCGCATATGTGGGCCGGCTTTTCCGGCGGGCGCAAATCGATTCTGCCGGGGATCTCCTCGGTAGAAACTCTCGAGTTCATGCACGGGCCGGAAATGGTCGCTCACCCGAAAACCGCCTACGGGGTCCTCGACGGCAATCCTTTCCATCTGGCGGGCCTGGAAATCATGCAACAGGCGGGCGCCGATTTTATCGTCAATGTCACCCTCGATACCAGCAAGCGGGTTACCGGAGTTTTTGCCGGCGATCCTGTCAAAGCCCACCAGCAGGGAGTTGCGTTCCTCTCGCAGCACTGTGTGAAAACCCTGCCCGAACCGCTCGATTTCGTCGTCACCACCAACGCCGGAGCTCCGCTCGATTGCAACCTTTACCAAACCGCCAAGGGGCTTTCCGGGGTCTCCGGGGCAACGCGCAAGGGTGGGGTGATTCTGATCGCCACCGAGTGCCTGGAAGGTTTCGGCAGTGAGGAGTATCGCGCCGTATTTGAGCACGCCAGCACTCCGGCGGAATTCATCGAGAAGCTGATGAAGAAAGAATTTTTCATGCCCGACCAGTGGTGTGCCCAGGAGACCTATCAGGTGATGCTGAAAAATGAGGTCTGGGTTTATACTCAGGGGATCGCTGCCGAAACCCTGGAGCGATTTCATTTTCAGCCGGTCGCCGAGTTGAACACGGCGATTGAACAGTTGTTGCAGCGTTTTGGCCAGGATGCCCGCTGGGCGATTGTGCCGGATGGGCCGATGTTGATTCTGCGGGTGGCGGAATAACGTGTAAAAAAAAGGACTTATAACCCAAAAGAAGGTTAGCCACCAAGACACCAGGAGTACCAAGTAAAAACCCGATTCCAGGTTGTTGTTAGAAATATATTTTGTTACGGCGCCAAAAGCAGGTCAACCGGTTGCCAGGCGGCGAAGATCGATTAGTCTTATCAGTGAATTTAGAGATTGCCACTATCCAGGGGAGGCGAGCCGATGGCAAAAACAAAGGGCACGATCGGGATTCTGACCGGTGGGGGAGATGTTCCAGGACTGAATCCGGCGATTCGAGCGGTGACGGTGCGGGCGCTGCGTGAAGGCTACCGGGTAATCGGGATCCGGCGCGGTTGGGCGGGGATCGTTGACATGCTGCCGGATAAGAAGGCAGATAATAGCGAGCATATCCAGGAGTTGACCGAGGAAATCGTCAACCGGGCCGGGCGCACCGGCGGTACTTTTCTGCATACCTCGCGGACCCGCCCCAGTCATCTGCCGTTGATCAATGTGCCGCTTCATCTGCGGGATAAATATACCGCAGAGATCAATGATGTGACCGAAACGGTGCTGCATAATCTCGATTTTCTCGGCATCGATACCCTGATCCCGATCGGCGGCGATGACACCCTCAGTTATGGGCTGCGCCTGCACCAGGAAGGGGTCAAGGTGGTCGCCATCCCGAAGACCATGGACAACGATGTCCCGGGCACCGACTACTGCATCGGTTTTTCCACCTGCGTAACCCGCACCATCGAGCTGACCCACAGTCTGCGCACCTGTGCCGGCTCGCACGAGCGGTTTCTGGTGCTGGAGGTGTTCGGCCGCTATGCCGGCTACTCGGCGCTGTTGCCGACCATGGCCGGGGCCGCCGATCGCTGCGTGATTCCCGAGCACCCCTTCGAAATCGAGCAGCTGGCGGAACTGCTCAGTTATGACCGCAAGAAGCATCCGAGCAACTACTCGGTGGTGCTGGTCTCCGAAGGTGCGACCATGACCCATCATGATGAGATGCTTTTCGAGGGCGAGGAGGTCGATCAGTTCGGGCACAAGAAACTGGGCGGTATCGGCGATCAGGTCGCCAGGGAACTGAAGGAGATTTCTCCCCGCTACAACGAAGGGCGGCGGGTCAATGTCGTCAACCAGCGGCTCGGTTACCTGGTGCGTTGCGGTGACCCCGATGCGATGGATTCGATCGTGCCGATGGCCTTCGGCAACCTGGCCCTCGACCTGATCCTGCAGGGAGCGTCGGGACGGCTGGTCAGTCTGCGCAACGGCTGTTACGACAATGTGCCGATCGATGTGGTGACCGGGCGCAAAAAGGTGGTCGATGTCGCCAAGTACTACAATGTTGAGCGGCTGCGGCCGATTTATGAATCCTTCCTGCGTCAGCCTTTGTTTATCATGACCAGTGATGTCTGAGTTTTATTGCTGGCGGGGTTGTTTGAAACGCTACGCAGGAGGATAATGAAGGTGAGGGTAAAAGAAATCGGCAAACCCTGACATCAAAAAATCGGAGTGCCATAAGGAGTTGAGGGCTCAATCTCGGACACTCCCCATGATTAATCATCAGGACCTGCTGGCCTTGCAACAGGAAAACCAAGCCAGGGCGATGTCAGAGAACCCTCCCGATGCTTGATAAAGCCGGCCCGACAAACTGTCGGGCCGGCTTTTGTCTGGCTTATTTCCTGCCCCCGTTAAAGAGGTTTCGGGACACAGACGTTCGCTTCATTATGCACTTTTGCCCCGCAGTTGGTGCAGACGTAGCGCGGGTCCTCAAAGATCTTGTCGATCTCGGGATTACGGACTTTTGCCGTGAGTTGACAGGCGTGCAAGTCGCAGTGTTCTTCCGGGTTTTGACAGCTTTGCTCGGTCATTGTTCTTCTCCTTCTCTTTTTAGTATAAGGGCTAGCAGGTGTTAGCACGTTTCTATGCTTCTATTATACGCCGAAATCGGTCTGCTGGCTCGTGCCTGTGCGGTTTAGACGATCTACAGGCGAAAGCTTGTTGCGTGCTAGAATAAAAGAGAAGCTGAGAGGCAGGATGAACGGTTCTGCTAAGTACGTTCTCCACGCGCGAGAAAGGAGAACAGCGATGAAAGAGATTTACGCATGTGAAGTTTGCGGGGTGGTTTCGAATAGCAGTGGCGATTTATGCCGTCCCGAGGCCCAGGAAGATATTCACGATTATTGCGGCACCACCAGAGGGCACGCGGTTGTCTGTGCCGGTGTCAAAGAGCATCTGCCGATCGTCTGCGGATCCTGCGGTCGACCGGCGAAACAGGCCGATCTGGTCTGTCATCCGCTGCTGCTCGGTTGAGTTTTCCGGCATGCTCAGCCGCTCGAAACCAGGTAGGTCCCGGCACCGATCAGCACCGCTCCGGCGGTGCGGTTGAGGGTTTTCTGCCCGCGCGGTGAGCGGACATAAAGGCGTGCCGAGGAGGCTCCGGCAGCGATCAGCAGCAAACCGGCCATCAGGGCAAAAAGGGTCAGCACCGCAGCCAGCAATATGTCGCCGCGAGAGAGAATCGTCAGGTCCAAAAAGGTCGGCAGGAAAGCGATGTAAAACAGGATCACCTTCGGGTTGGAGGCCGAGATGATAAAGCCCTGCAGAAAACTTAAGCCCGAATTTTCTTTCCCCACCACCTCGATCGGGCGCTCCTGCTGCCGGCTGGCGCGCCACATTTTCACGCCCAGGTAGATCAGATAAAGAGCACCGATAACCCGCACCAGCATGAAGGCTTCGCCCCAGTGTTCGGCCAGCGCCGCCAGGCCGTAGCAGGCCAGCACCAGGTAGGTGATATCGCTGATCACCATCCCCAAGGCGAGGAAAAAGCAGGCTCCGGTGCCGGAGACCAGCGCCCGGGCAAGAATCGCAAAGACGCCCGGGCCGGGAGTGATGCCGAAGATGAAGATGGCGAGAAAAAAGCTCAGCGCACTTTCAATTGACATGGTCGAATATCCAGGGTCTGAAAAAAATATTGTTGCGTAATTCTGTGGAGAATAACGGTTTTACCGCGGTGGGTCAATTGACATAGCCGCTGCCGATGGCCGAGAAGGGCAGCTTCAATTCAAGCTCCGGGACCTGTTTGGCGACCCAGGCGGTAAAGCTGTTGCTGTTGGGGCCGGGGAACACCTTGTAGTCGGTTTTCCAGGGGTAATCTGCGGCGGCCTGCTCCACGGCTGCAATCAGATTATCAACGTCCGGTCCCTGATGCCTGACCAGCTCGCGCGGTTTTTTGCCGAACCAGTGGCGGTCGGGATAATCTTTGGCGATCCGCAGCACCGGGATGCCGTGATGTTGTCGCCAGCCGATCACTTCGTAGACGGTGTAATAATCTTCGCCGCTACGTTTGGCAGCAATCCAGGTATGGATGGCGAACCAGCCCCGCCAGCCCCAGGCCGGTGCGCCGTAAGCCAGCAGCACCGCCTCTTTGGTGGTTTGCGGGTCGGGGGCCATTCCGGACGGTTCCCGGCTGGCTGTCCGCCAGTCGTTACTGGTCGAGCAGTTTACAAGTGTGGTCAGCATCATCACCGCCAGAAGATATGTGAGTCCCTTTTTCCAGCCCAAGTCTCATCTGCTTTCGGTATTTAAATTCTACTAAGCAGTTTAACTCAGAGACTCGGCGTGGGTAAATGTGCTGAGCCGTTTTCGACTGAAAATTCTTGGGCTGGAATGCTTATTCGATGTAGATTATCTCGTATTCGCAGGCGGCTGCTCCTTCGAGCTGAAAAGATTCATCGACCTGCCGACCGATCAATTCAGCACCGAGCGGTGAATCGGGGCTGATCAGCATGATTTCGTCGCCCTCATATTCCAGTTTCAGGCCACCGGCCGCCGGGCCGATAAACACATGTTTTTCGTTACCAGCTTCATCCTCCAGTCGCACCAGGGCACTCATCCTGATCTGGCTCTGTTCGGGAAAGTCCTGCAGTACCAGTTGCCGGAAGGCTTCGATCGCCTGCTTGATCTCCTGGGCCCGGTTGGCCTGTCCCTGGGCGAGGTAGGATGCTTCCAGAGCCAGAGTCTCATATTTGCTGTCGGGGACATTGTCCTCGTGGGTCGCCGCTTGATGGGAGCTTTTCGCCGCCTGCAACAGCAGCTGGTGATCGGCCTCCAGCCTGGCCAGAATCTGTTCACGGAATTGTTTTTTGTTCATCGCTTGTTCCCGGCAGAAGTGTTTGCTCTGGTCATCAATAACAAATTCGCGCCTCAGCAGCAATTTTCCGTTTGGTAGTAGAATAGAACTACAGAGGTCTGTTGTTTATTCATGCTGAAGGAGTCGCTATGAAGGTGCAAGAAAAAATTCTGCTCTTAATGGTATCGCTGCTTTTGCCTTTCGCTGCCAACGCCGAAATTGTGGTGCCGATGAAGTTGATCGATGCTGGCGGAACGGTCGCGGTCGCCGGGATGATCGAAATCAGCGAATCGCCTCATGGCCTGGTTTTTACCCCGACTTTGCACGGATTGACGCCCGGCCTGCACGGCTTCCATCTGCACCAGAACCCGAGTTGTGAGCCCGGAGAGAAAAACGGCGAGATGGTCGCCGGCCTGGGGGCTGGCGGGCACTTTGATCCGGCTGAGACCGGCAGACATGACACCCCGTGGGGCAACGGCCACCTGGGGGACCTGCCGGCCCTGTATGTTGATGACCTGGGCCTGGCAAAGTCGCCGGTGCTGGGGCCGCGGCTGAAGCTGACCGATCTCAACCAGCGGGCGCTGATGATTCATGCCGGGGGCGACAATTATTCTGATCAACCGAAATCCCTGGGTGGTGGCGGTGCCCGCATGGCCTGCGGCGTCATCGACTGACTTTTGCACGGTTGAAGCATTACCCGGTTTCCGGTACATTCAGCTAATCGATTCTGTCCTGCTAGACAGCACTGCAGTGCTCCGCCATGAGGTTGCCACCAATGATTATCGGAATTGCCGGAAAAGCCGCATCAGGAAAAACCACCGCTGCCCACCACTTGGCGCCACTGCTTGAGGGAGAGACGCTGATCATCCCGATGGCGATGGTGCTGCGTGACGAGGTGGAAGGTTTCCTGCGTGCCATAGGAGCCGACCAGTACGTGCCGCTGGTTTACGGTTGTCAGGATGACAAGCTGCGGGTTTTTTATCTCGATGAACAAAAGGCTTTGCAGCAATGCCCTCAGTGGGACCGATTTGTCGCTGAGCATCATGATATCCAGGATCGGCCGGGGCAGACGGCCGTGACCGTGCGGCGCATTCTGCAGTGGTGGGGCACCGAGTACCGCCGGGCGCAGGATCCCGATTACTGGACCAAGGCCTGGGAGCGGAAGGTGCAGCAGTACGATCTGGATTCGATCCATGTCCTGATCGATGATGTCCGTTTTATGAATGAGCTGCAGACCATCAAAGGGCAGGGCGGGGTGGTCGTCAAGATCGAGCGGCCCGGTTTCGCCGCCGGTGGCAATCACGCCAGTGAGATCTCGCTGGATGGCTACAACGACTGGGAGCAGGTGGTGATCAATGACGGGACTTTGGAGGAGTTTAAAGAGAAGGTCGCCGGGCTGGTGGGGTTGGTTGTTCCCTGAGTCTTTTGAGAGAATCATTGCTAATAGGGCGGCCCGATCTGCAGACGCAGGTTGGGCCGTTTGTTGTCTGGTCGTAACTCTTTGTCAAGTTGGGTTAGGTCGATAGCTCTTTCCATAGGCCGTGAACTAATTTGCCAACACTGATCCCTGTCGCTATCGGAACGATAGCCGTTCTGATGACGCTTATTTCTGGCCCCATTTTGAGGAAGAGAAATGCCAGAAATAAAAGGATAAATGAAAAAACAAGTGCATCGCCGATACTTTCACCCAGGACGGTAAATCCTAAAAAACTGGAAACAGCGCCTGCCAGTAATGCTATCCCGACTGAAGACAAATCCAGCAGATACGTGGCAAGAAGAAACGACAGGCCAGAGCCTAGGCTGATCGTAGCTAATAGGGCTATAAGGCCAGGTGTCTTGTTTCTATATCGGCTATCTTCGGTTGCCATACAAAAGTCTATTAAGCATTAAGAAGAGGTGGTGAAGAAACGAAGGTCACGCGACTATAACACTTTGCACAAAAGGCAGTCGCAGCTTCCAGTCTCTCCCGGTCTATTTTTCAGGCTGTCCTTCGCTTATCGCCTCGGAGTCAATTGGATCGACACCGTATTGGGCCATGGCGAGCCCCTTTTTTTGATGATCTGATTTTTCCTTTTCCGTTTTCGGCACAAAAACCTCGAACAATTGAGATTCTAATTTATTCGGTGCATAAAACATGATGCTGAACCTGTCTGCGTACTCACACTCTCGCAGGGCGACAAGTGTTCCTTTTCTTATGGTTATCCTATCCGATGTTAAATCTTGAGAGGTGACCGACAGTATTGGCTTTGAGGGACAGAGGGGGTCAAGAAGGTGTTTATACTGGGTTCCCCAAAACGCCCCTGCTATAAAAATGGCAATCCCTAGAGATATGGCAACAAGTGAAATGACTAAATTTTTCATTTTACAGCCTAAAGATTGCGAAAGTTTAGATGCTGTTTTTTTGCTTTTTAATTTTGCTAAAATAGATCAAAAAAACTGTAAAACTAATAGCTGAGGAGATACAATTCCAATAACTCGAAGAATAGCCAACCTATTTTACGACCTTGTTAATATGTTCGATGATTGTGTCGTAGAACTTGTCATTCTCTAAATAAATAGTAATCAACCAGAAACCCAATGCGACCAAGACTCCAAAAAGGAAGGCGACTATAATTTTCGGCCCTTCTCTTTTTTTGTAGCACTGCTCAATCGCAGCTTCCACCGTGGCGGCATCTTCCACGGGCAAGGCGGAAAGTAATTGTTTGACAACCATATGTTTTTTATTGTTGTTTTTCGCTTCCTTGGATATTAACGATATGCGTTTTTTTAATTCTGCCTCGCGATGCTCGTACTCAGTGACTCTCTCTTTTAATTGCTTTAAGTCGTCCGGATTCTCTTTCCTGAGACGTTCGATTTCACAACTTAGGTCATATCGTTCGGTTTTTAGGTTCAAAATCACGTTGTTAAGTTCGGCGTTGGATTGTTTCAAAGCCGCTATTTCCGACTTATGGATAAATTCCGACATGAAGCCCTCCCAACCGCACCATACATTCGAACCTCATGTCACTCCCCCGTACATCTTGCTACATAAACGGTTTAGGATAAGCGGCGACGACGCAAAGATTCGTTCAGCACCGCAATTTTAGATTTTTGCTTTTCACTTTAGCACAGCCGTTTTCTCCGTCCACGTTGATTCAATGGATAAGCATCTTCAAATCCCACCATCTCTCACTGATGGGCCGAGAGGCCTGTCTTGTGACATGCATGTTTTCGGGTCAATGCCTTCTGTTTTCCATTCCTCTGCCAGAGCGCAGATGCGCGCCTTAAGGATGCGCTTAGCTTCACATGTGCCAGTTTTTTCTATCAGCTTCTGTCCTTCGTTAACGCAATCAATGACCCCGGGATGAATAGAATCGTCCGTCTCGTACTCCCAAAAACACGCGTCGTATGCCCACAGAATTGCTTTTCCACTGATCTCGCATTCCTCAGCAGTCGAGCTAAATGGCACCATCAGAAGTATGATTAAGATAAATATCTTCATTTTAACGCTTAACGGTTCAAGATAAACGGCGACGACACGAACTTGCTTGACCCGCCGCAATTTAGATTTTGCTTTTTAATTTATCACAGACATATTTTTCGGTTAGGTGTTGTCATTAGGTGATAGATACTTTTATATGGATTTTAGCGACAAGTCCTTTTTCATTTAACACGATCATGATGTACTCGTCTTTTAATTCATTGACGATGTTTTCTTTCCAGATGACCGCATAATATTCAATTTTTTTGCCTATATTTCCGGGTGTGTTTTTTTGTGTAATTGGGGTTTCACGAGTTGGAGCACCCAGGGTAGTTCTAACTTTTCTATATGAATCGCCAATATTAATTTTTAATGCATTTGCTACGTATGCTCTTTTTTCTGAATTGCTAATTTCGAAAAACGGATGCTGAGAGGCAAACGTTGACGTAATGCTAAGGATCATAAAGCTGAAGAGTATGATTACTGTTTTCATTGTTTTGTGCGCCTGGACAATATGGTTCAGGATTCTAACCGCCGGCGATGAACTGCTCGAACACCACCGCAATTTTAGATTTTGCTTATCAGTTTTGCGCAGCCGTATTTCCATCCGCATTAGTTTGTTAGGGGGGCGAAAGATTGTTTTTTCTCCGGTACCCTCTGATGATCAACCTCAGGGAGATGATCAAGCACGTTGCGGAAATTACGATCCACGCAATTTTTCCCGTCTTACTTTCGATTGGACTGCTATCCCAAAATATCACCTCTGCATTTGCATACTCCAGCAAAGCTAAGACCCCGACAATCGTGGAGCAGAACGACAGTAATGCAAGCCAGACTAGAATAAACATTTTATGCTTCATCCAGTTAATCGTCTCTCCGACATCAACGAGCCTGCAGAATATAGCTCTCAAGAGAGCTGTTTCCTGGCCAGATGATGTTTTTTTAAGTCGGGGCGACTGACCACCACCAATACCTCGCCCCAGCGATAACCGCCTCTCCACTTGTAGAAGTCGATATTCTCGTCTTATTTACTACTTTTTTGCCTTTTTCGTCTATGTCGCCATGCCACATCTGTAGATTTTGGTCAAATTGTGCAGCATGTTCATCAAATTCCACTGCCCGTTGCCCTTTTACATGCTACGCAAGGTGAACCTTTTGATGCCAATGGCATCGTTAATGTGGCCGAAGACCGGTTCGACGATCCCCAGGCGCATGCAGTCATTGTGGCGACCCAGCGTTGCGTCGAACCTGCGGCGGCGAACTGCTTGCCAACCACCGCAATTTTAGATTTTGCCTTTTGACTAAAAACAGAAGTGTTTTCCGTCCGGTTGATTAGCTTGTTAGCAGTTTTTTACTGTGTTTGTTCTCTTTTGGGCATGAGATACCAGAGGACTAATGCCACAAGAAATAATGCTGGGATATCCCCTAATAGGTTCGCCCTCTCCGTATTATCAATGATAGCTTGAATTAGCATGATTCCAGCATGGACAATGCTCGACCAGATCGTGAACCATATAAGACTTGCGTTGTCCAATGGATCTTTTGCAGCGCGAACCAAAAATATTCCCAGTGTTATGTAAATGCCCATTATCATCTGTTCGTATTCTGGTTGTGAAGGCGTCCAACTCCACCCTGAAGGCCATATCCACATCATCATTGCAGGAACACCAAGAATGAAAATAACGCCAAAAATATAGAGAGCAAATTTCAAATACCTGAGTTTTTTTTCTTGGTTCATGGATTTGCTCCTTTTATTTAATAGTTGACTGCTTACGGTTCATGATAAAGGCGGCGACGCGAAGCTTCGGTCACCACCGATATTTGGCTTAAAATTTAAAGGTCCTCCGTCCGCGTTGATTGAGTTGTTAGGCCATTTACATGAATGGCTTTGTAATAGCAAATGCAATGGCTCCTATCAGGCTGGCTATACACAAACTTCCCCCAAAGACACTGGCAGTTATTGCTGGAAGAGATTCATTCTTGAAACCTAACCGTTTTAGCAGAGGTTTATTTACTAACCACACTAGACAAGCTAACGCGAAAGCCAATCCAGAAGTAATTACAAATCTTTTCCCTGCTTCTATCCACCAGTCTATCTCAGTCGCAGAATAGGCAAATGAATCACTTTCCATCCATACACTTATCAAAAAAGCCATCAAAATTGCATTCCCTAAGACATAGATTTCAATAAAAACAGTGACTATGCGAAGGAATTTGTTCATTTTCCGAAGCCTAACGAGTCTGTAGAAAAAACCGATTTTCAGCAACGCCCCTCTGCCTTGCCGTAGCTTTTTCAGATGTTAATTCCTGCCAAACCGATTTCCTTTATGTGTGGGCCGAAAGGGTGTTTTTCTTGTTAACATAACACCCCTTGTCCGACCTTGCCCCCCTTTGGGCTGTTTTATATCGCTAAACCGTAGCGATGGATCTTGGTCAGGTTGTGCAGCATCGTCATCAGCTTCCATTGGCTATCAACCTTCACCTGTCCACGCAGGCTGAACCTACGGAGACCGAGGTTCTCGCGCAAGTGACCGAAGACCGGTTCGACGATCCCCAGGCGCCGACTGTAAATGTGGCGACCAAGAGTCGAGTCAATTTTCTCTTTCATGCGGGCGAGCGGTCCGTTTTCCGGCGTTGGCAGAACCTCCAGCGGGATATTGACCTGTCGGGCGCCTTTTTGCTTGACCGAACGCAGGCATTGGCCACGTAGCGCGCAGGCGGCACAGGCGGCCTGGTGACCCATGAACTGCATATAGATGGTATCGCGGATTTTAGCCCGCTCGCACTTGAGCCACAGGAACTTTCCCGCTGGGCAGCGGCAGGTTTTCCTCTTGGTGTCGACGGTGAAGTCTTCGACCACAAAGTGCTTCTTGATGGCCTTGGGCCGGACTGGTTCATTCGCCTTGTGGCGTGATGCGTCGGCGAAGCGCGGGTCGCGAGAGCGGAAGCGATTGTCGGCGATATAGGCGTCGATCCCTTTATCTTCGAGGTGGGTCAGGGTTGTGGTGCTGTGAAAGCCACTGTCGGCCAGTACCTGGGAGCATTTCAGGACATTCTCGTCAGCGAGATTCTCTTTGATGCCGTCGAGCACCGGCTCAAGCAGGCCGTGTTCATCCCCGGTGCCGAAGGCTTCGGCGTGGACCACCACCTGATGTTTGGCATCGACCGCGGCGACGCCGGTGTAGCCTTGAATCACGCCGTGGCTGGTCTTCATCTTGGCGCTGTCGTTGTCGGTGATGTTGCTCTGCACTTCTTTACCGCTACGCCCGATCCGTTCTTCGTTCTCGTTCAGGAAATCTTTGATCTTGCGGCTGGCGGCCTGCAGTTTCTCAACCTGCTGCTCCTCACGCTGCCGGCGCGAGGGTTCCGGAGTATCCTGACGGTCCTCTTCTCGGTGCCGCTTTAGCAGATAACGCACGGCCCGGTCGATCTTGTCCGCCTTCTTGCGCAGGTTCTGCTTTGTCCCACTCCATTCCTTGGACGCGTTCGATGGCATCTTGCACCCATCGACAGCGAACATCTCTCGCCCCAAAAGCCCCATCCTGCCGCAGGTCAACAGCACCTGGCGAAACAGTGCGGTGATCTGCTTGGGGGATCCGGAGATGAAGTCGGCGATAGTGGTGAAGTGGGGCCGACTGTCGGCCGAGATTGCCATGAAGACCACGTTCTCGCGGCACAGGGCTTCTATCTTGCGGCTTTGGGTGATACCCCGCGAATAGGCGAGCAGCACGATCTTCAGCAGAATCGCCGGATCGTAGGCCGGGCGCCCGTTGTCATCGTTTTTGTACTTGGAATCGAAGATACTCAGGTCGAGATCATTATCGACCAGGTAGTGAAGGGTGTGCTCGAAGGTGCCGGGGAGAATCTGGTTCTCAAAGGCCACCGGCAAAAGTACGGTCTGTTTGTAGTCGTAATCGATAAAGCGGGGCATATTCCCTCCCAGAAATTCATCCCAAAAACTGCCCGCATTTTAACATATTTAGGGGTTTTCCTACATCCTCAACGGTTGGTGATAACCGGCGGCGACGAACTGTTCGAGCACCACCGCAATTTTAGATTTTGCTTTTCAATTGTGCACAGACGTATTTTCCGTCCGGTTGATTAAGTTGTTATGTGGCTTTTTGATCGTACTGCTCAATGTACTGCAATGCTTCAGTAATTTCTTCGCACGGTTCAATTTGAGTTGCTTGTTTCGCCGCCAAGCGATACCCACGCAATGCCGTTTCTTTGTCTACTGGACCGCCAATTCCCTTAACACACATTCGAGCGTGATATACACCCGCTAAAGCTTCACCACGCTCTGCGGCACGTAAGTATAGTTTTCTTGCTTTTGATAAGTCTTGTTTTGTTCCAAGACCTTTTTCGTACATTGTGCCGAGGTTCCAAAGTGAACGAGCTGCCCCTTTTTCTGCTGCGAGGGTCAAAAGCCGAAATGCTTCTTCGTAGTTAATTTCTACTTCGAATCCGTGAAGGTACATTGCTCCAAGACTACCTTGAGCAACCGTGCTCCCACGTTCGGCTTTATTTTTCAGCTCTTCAATATTCATTTTTGCCACATAACGGTTCATGATAACCGGCGGCGACGCGAACTTGCGTGATCCACCGCAATTTTAGATTTTGCTTTTCAAATTTGCACAGACGTATTTTCCGTCCGGTTGATTAAGTTGTTGTACGGCTTTCATTTTTGAGCAATGCCGCTTCAATTTTACTAATTGTGGTTTTAATGCCTTTGATTCTATTTTCTTTTTGTTTTTTTGATTTTTAATTTATTGAGCTTTTTGGCCTTTGATTCTGATTTTTTGATCAAATTTCAATTTTGATTTTTTGGCCTTCGGCCAATTGCTTTAATTGAATTCGGTTTTGCTGCGAAAGTTCTTTTCCAGTAGATCGTTTCGACAACCACCGTGTTTTCGGATGTGGCAAATTATGCCTTTATTGCTTTTTCAATTTTTGCCGTACAACGGTTCA